>CAJBME010000177.1 GCA_903954065.1 uncultured bacterium | reverse complement strand
GACTGTAGCCGGGTCCGCTGGCCCCGGTTTCCACACTTGGCCTTCGGGCCACATCCCTCAAGACAATGGCTCCGAAACCGCTTCTTCGCATCCGGCCCCATGCCAAAAAGACGTTCGGAGAGGCGTTCGGCGCCGCGACCGGGGTCAGCGACCCACGGCTACAAAAGATCCGAATACGAAACGACTACGCAGGTCAGTTCACTTCTCGACGAGGGCTTGGCACTTTTTTGCGAAACATTCCCAGGGCGATGCCCTGAGCTTTCGCATGGCGCCCCGTTGGGGCTTGGGGCTTGGGGCTTGGGTCGTGGCTATATGTCGGCGATTGGGGGCTTAGTTTTCTTTTGAGGGTGATTGATCTGTGGGAGGGGCCACATTTTCTCTTGCTTCCGGGCCCAGCGCGGAGATTCTCGACTATTCCCATAGGCTTTTGGGTGATTCTCATGCCATTTTCTCTTTCTGATCATCCTGATTTGGATGTACGTGCGCAGGCGGCTGTTTTTGAGACGGCGTCATTGGCTGATGTATTGGTGTGGACGTGGGAGAAGTTTGGGGTGCGGGCGGCGATTGGCACGAGTTTTCAGGGGTCGGGATTGGTTATCATTGATCAGGCGGTGAAGCTGGGGCTGGGATTTCCTGTGTTCACGTTGGACACGGGGTTATTATTTCCGGAGACGTATGAATTGAAGTCTCGGCTGGAGCGGCATTTTGGCATTGTGATTGAGGCGATGCATCCGGAGCAGACGGTGGAAGAGCAGGCTGGGACGTATGGGCCGGAGTTATGGCGATCGAATCCCGACACGTGTTGTGCGATGCGCAAGGTATTGCCCTTGCAGAAGAAGCTGGCGGGGTTGGATGTCTGGATAACCGGGGTGCGGCGCAATCAGTCGGACGGCCGGGCTACGACGCAGATGCTGGAGCTGTACGAGTTTGATAAGCTTCGGGCGCGTCATTTATTGAAGCTTAACCCGATGGCGACGTGGAGTCGCGAGGCGATCTGGGATCATATCAAGCGCGAGGGAATCCCGTACAATGCGCTGCATGATCGCGGCTATCATTCCATTGGGTGTTGGCCGTGCACCAAGCTGGCGGGTTCGGGCGAGGGTGAGCGGGCCGGCCGGTGGGAAGGATTTGATAAAACCGAGTGTGGCATCCATACGTTTATGGGAGCCAACATATGAGTACCGACATCCATCCTGAATTTCACCGCCAGCTTGGTCGCGAGGCGAAAGAATTGCTTTTGGGCCAGCGGGCGGCGGTGATCTGGCTCTACGGATTGTCTGGATCGGGCAAAAGCACGTTGGCGCATTTGCTGGAGCGCGCGCTTCATGCCGAGGGGCGGGCGACGGTGCTGCTGGATGGCGACAACCTGCGTACGGGTTTGAATAGCGGGCTGGGATTTACCGAGGAGGACCGGCGCGAAAACATCCGCCGGGTCGCTGAGGTGGCCAAACTCTTCGTGCACAGTGGCTTGATCACTATTTGTTCGTTTATCAGTCCTTATCGCAGCCTGCGCAGCCTGGCGCGCCAGGTCGTGGGGGAGGCTGATTTTCTGGAAGTGTACGTCCACGCCACCTTTGAGTCGTGCACCCAGCGCGATCCTAAAGGGCTGTATCAAAAAGCGGCCGAGGGAAAAGTGGCCCATTTTACTGGGCGCGATTCTGTTTTCGAGGTTCCAAATGAGCCGTTTACTGGATTGCGGATCGATACCGAGCAGGAAACGAAGGAAGAAAGCCTGGCGAAACTATTGGAGGCGGTGCGTCCTTTGATTGCAGTCCGCTGACGGGTTGGGGTGGGCTGGGGCGCTGACTGTACGACGGGGTCGACGGTGGTGTCAGCGTGTGGGCAGTGGAGGGGCACGGCGGGTGCGGCTGCGGGAAACCGTCTCCGGCTCTCGACGGATGGAAATTTGGCGTTACTGAGAGGGCGATTCATGTCTCATTCCCGACTGCATTTCCAGCTTGAAGCGACTGCGACCGGTTCCCGGGCGCGGGCGGCTCGTTTTCGCACGTTGCACAACGAAGTATTGACCCCGCTTTTTATGCCGGTGGGCACGCAGGCGACGGTCAAATCGCAGCCGGTGGAAGTGTTGGAGGCGTGTGGTTCGCAGATTTTGTTGGCCAACACGTATCATTTACTGTTGCGGCCTGGGCCTGAGGTTTTTGAGCGCAGTGGCGGCATTCATGGGTTTATGCGGTGGGACCGGTCGGTATTGACTGATTCTGGGGGGTATCAAATTTTCTCGCTTCCGCATTCTCGAGCCATGAGTGAGCAGGGTGCTGTTTTTCAGAGTTATGTGGATGGTCGCAGCATTTTGCTTAGTCCGGAATTGAGTATCCAGACGCAGCTTTCGATTGGCAGTGACATCATGATGGTGCTGGACCAGTGTATTCCCTCGACGGCGAGCGAAGCGCAGGCGCGGGCGGCGTTGGAAATCACCCAGCGCTGGGCGGTGCGGAGTTTGGAGGCGCGCGGGGACGCGCTGCCGGCGCTTTTTGCGATCATGCAGGGGGCGCTTTTTCCTGACCTGCGGCGCCAGAGTGCGGAGGGGCTGATGGAGCTGCCATTTGATGGTTTTGCTATTGGTGGGCTGGCTGTGGGCGAGGCCAAGAGCGAACGCGAAGATGTGTGTGCGTATGCGGCGTCGTTGTTGCCGGCGGATCGGCCGCGATATTTGATGGGGGTGGGTACGCCGCTTGATCTTCTTGAAGCCGTGCACCGGGGCGTGGACATGTTTGACTGCATCATTCCAACGCAGCTGGCCAAGCGCGGGTCGATTTTCACCTCTCGAGGGCTGCTGCAGTTTAGGCGCTCGGTCTATAAATTCAGTCAGGAGGCGCCGGATCCGGCCTGCCCATGCCCGACCTGCCAAAAATATACCCGGGCTTACCTGCACCACCTGACCAAGACCGACGAGCCGCTGGGATGGTATCTGATGGGTCAGCATAACCTGCATTTTTATCAACGCTTGATGCGGCAGATCCGTCAGAGCATTCTTGATGATCGGTTTCTGGCCTTTTACGAGGCCATGCGGCCGCTCCTCGGGGTTGAGGACATTGATCACCCCAGCGTGCGGCCGCCGGCGGTTCGGGCGCCGTCGCGTCCGGCTCTCGGGGCCTACGAGATTCACACCGCGGCGGCGGGGTTTTCCAGTATTCGTCACCGGGCCTCGGGTGAGATCATGCATTCGGTGACGCCGCCCATTGAGGAGGCGCGGAGCCTCTATGTCGGGCAGTCGGACCTGGCTGGGCGCCTGGTTGAAACCAGCGTTGAGCCATTGATTATCTGGGATGTGGGACTGGGTGCGGCCGCCAACGCCATGGCGGCTATTCAGTGTTATCAGGAGTTAGCCCGCACCCGCCCGCTGCGTCCCCTGCAGATCATCAGCTTTGAAAACGACCTTGATTCGCTTCGGCTGGCGGTCGCCCATAGCCGTTATTTTCCCTATCTTCATCATCAGGCGCCATCCGCTCTGCTGGCGGCCGGCCAGTGGCAGTCGCCTGTGCATCCGGGTTTGAGTTGGGTGCTGGTGCCCGGCGAGTTCCAGCAGGTGGCGGCCACGGCTCCAGCTCGACCCGACTTGATTTTTTACGATATGTTTTCGGCGCGCACGGCGTCGGACGAATGGAGCGTCGAGGCTTTTCGCGGATTGTTCCATGTGCTGGGCGATCAGGCGGCCGAGCTTTTTACGTACAGCACGTCAACGGCGGTCCGGGTGGCATTGCTCGCGGCGGGTTTTTATGTGGCGCGTGGTTGTCCTACTGGCGTGAAGTCGGAAACGACCGTGGCCTTGACGCCGAGCCAGGCCGCGGTCTCGACCCGCGATCTGCTCGGGGCGGAATGGCTGCGCCGCTGGGAAAAGTCACACGCCCGCTACCCAGAGTCGCTGCCCACTACCAGCCGCGATGATTTTGACCTCATCATCACGCAGCATCCGCAGTTTCAACCGCGGACAGGGGTGGTGGCCTGAAAAATCGGAAAATGGAAAATGGCCGACGCGCGTGCCGGCGATCCCGCGGCCTCCCTGCGCCGGAGGGGGTCAGTTGGTCGGCGTGGAGGAAGCCACGTGGGTCGACGCAGGAGGGGGTAGGGCCGTCATTTTGGTGGCAAGCTCGCCGGCTAGGGTCGCCGCCTCTGCGAGAAACACCTCGCCCAGCGGTGAAAGCCGGCCGTTCCACATGGCCCCAAAACTGAGCGGAGGGAAATCATCGAGCTCCAGTGACCGGACGCCAGCGGGCAGTTCGACCCGCGGATGGCGCAGGGCTAGACCCGCTCCAAAACCCTCCGCAACAAAACGCAAGACGAGGTCGAGGCTGCCTACTTCTAAGCTCGGCAGCCACTCGATACCGCGCTGCCGGAGGGCGGCTTGAAACGACCGCGAAAGCGCATCTTTCCCCTCGAGGCTGACCAGTGGTAGGTCGATGCGGTCCTGCGCGAAGATCTGTGCGGCCGTGTGCAGCTGGCTGTGTTGTGGCACCAGCAGGACCATGGGCAGCCGCAACAATTCACGAGATTCAATGTTGGCCGCGGGTTTGTGCATGAGGGTGCTGAGGCCAATATCGACCTCTTGCGCCGTAAGCATGTCTTCGATTTCCTGCTGACGGCCATGGGCGAGGGTGAAGTGAAAACCTTGTTTGCGGCGGCGCATGCGCATGAGCAGTTCCGGCAGGTAATCGCGTTGTACGATTTCGACTGAAGCAATGCGCAGTCGTTGTTCGGTTCCACCACGCAGGCGATTTCCCATTTCGGCGAGGCCATCGAAGAAAGGGGCAATAAAATCGTGAAGGGCCTGCCCTTCGCGAGTGAGCTGAAACGGCCGGCGTTGATAAAGCGTGACGCCGAGGGAGTCCTCGAGCTGCAGAATCTGCGAGCTGATGGCAGGCTGCTGGATTCCGTAGGGCATGGCCCGTGCGGCGGCGCTGACCCCGCCGTTCCGAGCGACGTGGTGGAAGAGTTCAAGGTGATGGACGTTCATCCGGTGACCTCCAGTCTATATGTTAAATCAATGGGGGCACCGTGGATTATCAATTATTCAAGTCAGCGAGTCCGGGGATACTGACGTTCATCATGGGAGAATTTATTTTTATATTGCTGATACTGGCGGGTCTGGTGCTGGGGCTGCCAGTTGCTGCCATGGTGTTGGCCCGGAAGGCGTGTCGACGGGTGGAGGGGACTGAGCAGGAGCTGCGCCTGCTGCGTGAGCACTGCGGGCGGCTGCAGACACAGCTGGACCGGCTGGCGGCACCGGCGGTGGTACCGCCGGTTTCGGTAGCGTCCATGGCTGATGTTCCCTTGCCGTCGGTTATCGCTGCTCAGGAAGCAAAAATGGAAATCGTTGATGATGAGATGCTTGTTTCTCAAGAAGCTCCGGTTTCCGACAGTCCTGAGATAGATCATTCCGTCGTTCCGCCACCGATTCCCGTTTTAGAACCGTCCTTTTCCGAGCCGGCGCCGCCCGCTCTCGATCCGGTGTCTGCTCCGGCTTCCAGTCCTGCCTCTGATCCGGTTTTTCGGCCCGTGTTGGCGCCGGGGTTTAATTGGGAGCAGTTTATGGGGGCGAAGATTTTTGCGTGGGTCGGCGGATTTGCGCTTTTTCTTGGGGTCATTTTTTTCGTCAAACTCAGTATTGAGCGTGGCTGGATTTCGCCGGAGTTGCGGACGGCATTGGGTTTTGTGACGGGGGCGGGGCTGGTGGTGGGCGGTGTGGTCATGCATCGTCGGCCGCGCTACACCACGCTGGCGCAGACGCTTTGCGCGACCGGTAGTGTCATGCTTTACGGTGTGACCTTTGCGGCGCACTCGATCTGGCGGATTCCTCCGTTTGATCAGCCTGGGGCCAGTTTTGCCATGATGTCGCTGATTACTGGGGTGGCCTTTTTGTTGGCGGTGCGATTGCCGGCGCAGGTTGTGGCGGTGCTGGGATTGTTGGGGGGCTTTTTGACGCCGGTTCTTTGCTCTTCGGGGAGTGATGATCCTCTTGGTTTGTTCATCTACATTGCGCTGCTGGACCTTGGGGTGCTGGCCGTGGTGCACAAAAAGCGCTGGCTTCATCTGGCCGCTTTGGCGGCTGCGGGCACAATGGTGACGCAGCTCGGCTGGATGATGACATTTTTCACGGCTTCGGGCTATGCCATCGGGGCTGCTACGTGGGTGCCGATCACCGTGTTTTTTGGGTTTGCCGTCATGTTCTCGCTGGCCGCGTGGAAATCGAAGGCCCGCGAGTCTGGTGATGATTGGATGGTGGGGGCTGCGCTGGGTCTGTGCGCCAGCGCCCTCGGTGCCGCTTTTGTCTTTCTGGGATTTGAGACCATCGCGGACCGGCCACTGCTGCTCTATGCTTTTGTCCTTGGTATCAATGCTGTCGTGCTCGGCCTCGTGTGGTTCCATCCACGCGTTCAACACGCGCAAAGTCTCGTCGGTGCGTTCACGTTCCTTCATCTGACGATCTGGACGATGTCGAGTCTTCGGATAGAGCTGCTGCCGCAGGCGCTGGGTGTGTATTGTGTCACCGGTTTACTGCATACGGGCTTTGCCGTATTGATCGAGCGTAGGGAGCCCACGCGGCCGCCAGTGGCCGGCTGGGTGCCGGTCACCGGCCTAGTCTTGCTGATGATGTCGGTGCTGTGTTTGGACGTGGTTCCGGTTTTTATCTGGCCGGTCATTTTGTTTCTTGATCTGGTCATCATTGGTCTGGCTGTCGTCAGCGGATTGCTGTTGCCGGTGATGGGGGCCCTTGTGTTGACGCTCATTACGGCTGGTGTGTGGCTGGCTGGCGGGGCGGGGGAGGCGGTCTTTTCGCTGACTTCTTTTCTTTGGGTGGTGGGTGGATCTGCGGTCGTATTCGGAGTAGCGGGCGTGCTGATTTCGCGTCGATGGCCGAAGGCGCCTCTGAGCGTGAGTTCCTTGCTGCCGGTAAGTTCGGCGGTGCTGCCATTCTTTTTGTTGATGCTGGCTACCGAGCAGCTGGAGATTCCTAATCCGTCGTCGGTCTTTGGGCTGGCCTTGCTCTTAGTGTTGTTTCTGCTTGGGCTGGTGCGCCTCAGCGGGATCACAGTGCTGGCTCCGGTGGCGCTCGGCTGCGTGCTGGCTCTCGCCTGGACATGGCATGAGCGGCATTTTGAGGCGGATTATCCGATGATACCACTGTGCTGGTACGTCGGTTTTTATGCGCTTTTCACTGGGTTTCCGTTTGTCTTTAGAGAGCAGTTTGCCGCGCGCACGCGGCCGTGGATCGCGGCGGCGGTCGCCGGCCCCGGTGCCTTCAGTCTGGTGTACCGGCTGGTGGGTCAATCGTGGCCGAATGAGCTGATGGGATTACTGCCGGCGGGGTTTGCGATCGCACCGCTGTGCGGGCTGGCCTTCATTGTGAAGCGGCATGGCGTAGAGAATCCCGCGCGGCTCAAGCAGCTGGCGTGGTTTGGCGGGGTGACGTTATTTTTCATCACCCTTATTTTCCCGATTCAATTTGAGAAGCAGTGGCTCACACTTGGTTGGGCGCTGGAAGGTGCGGCGTTGTGCTGGCTGTTCCGCCGGGTGCCTCACCCCGGTCTGCGAGGGGTGGGGGCGGTGTTGTTGGTCGCTGCTTTTACCCGCCTCGCGTTGAATCCTGCGGTGTTGGAGTATCAAGTCCGCGGTGACATCCCGATCCTGAATTGGCAGCTCTACGCCTATAGTCTTTCCGCACTCGCGATGTTCCTTGCCGCGGCGTGGATGGTGCCTCCGGCTCATCTCTGGAATAACCTGAACCTGCGCGGATTGTTCGCTTCGCTGGGCGTCATCCTGCTTTTCTTGCTGCTGAACATCGAGATTGCCGACGCTTTCACGCTTCCCGGACAGGCTTCGACCCTCTTCGATGGGGGTGGTGATTTGGCTCGTGACATGACCCTGACGATCTCGTGGGGGTTGTTTGCGTTGGCTCTGCTGGTGGTCGGCATCTGGAAACATCAACCGCCAGCACGCTATGCCGGCATTGGGCTGCTGGTCATCACGCTGTTGAAGCTCTTCCTGCACGACCTCTCCAATATCGACAGCGTGTACCGCATCGGGGCCCTGATCGGAGTGGCCCTCATCGCTCTGGTCGTTTCGTTTTTGTATCAACGGTTTCTGGGAGAAAAAAAATCATGAACCTCTGGCACTTTCTGATCGTGCTCGGTCTGGCGCTGTCGCCAGCAGTGATGGCGGCCGATCGCGACGCGTGGACCCACCGTCAAACCGTGGAACTCACGCAGCCCGGCCTGACTCGGGTCGAGCTCGATCCCGCCCTGCTCGATGCCTCGCGGGCCACCGGTGGAGCGCCGTTTCATGATCTGCGGGTCATTAACCCCGACGGCGTCGAGACGCCATTTTTCATGGCTCCTCCTGAATTGTTGCGGCCTTCCCAAGTGGAAGCGACCGAATTCAAAGCCACACTCCAGCCCGCCGCTACCGTATTGGCTTTTCAAGCGCGCGAACTCGGGGTGATTAACGAACTGCATTTGCAATCGGCGGCCCCGGATTTCATCAAGGCGGCCACAGTTGAAGCCAGTCTTGAAGGCGCCGTCTGGCAGACGCTGAGCCGCGGCGAGGTCCTGTGCCGCCAGTCAGGCTCGGTGCGTCTGCGCCTGCCGGTCACGCTGGCGGCTTGGACACATTTCCGCATTACGATTGACGACACGCGCAGCGCCCCGGTGGTTTTTACGGGGGCGCAGATCGGGCGCGCGCTGCCGGAACTGCCCACCGTGAGCCAGCCGGTGACGATTCGCTCGCGGCGGGAGGATGGCGGTCGGACGAGACTGCGGCTGGATCTGGGGTCGGCACATGTCTGGCTCGGCTCCGTGCGATTGCACTCACCTGAGTCTGTGTTTCAACGTGAGGTCTCACTTATGAGCGCTCGTCGCACGCTGTTTCGTTGTCAGTACGATGGCTTTGCTGGCGAGGAGATGGAACTTCCAGTCCATCAGATTTGTACGACCCAGGAGGTCGAGCTCGTGATCGATAATGGCGACAGCCCACCGCTGCGCATCGACCGCGTCGAGGCGTCGAGACATGCGGTGCCAATTGTTTTTCAAACAGATGTACCTGGAGCGTGGCGGCTTTACATGGGCAACGCGCAGGACCCAGCGCCGCGTTACGACGTGGCGGCGTTGGGAGGTGCGCTGCGCCAGGCCACGGCGATGGCCGTTGTTGCGGGCCCGGTGGAACTCAATCCTGACTTTCGCAAAACAGCCACGGCGCCAGAGGTGGGCGGAACCGGTGCGGCCATTGATGTTTCCGCCTGGTCGTTTCAGCGCCGCGTGCAGTTTAAGGAGGCGGGAGTGATCGAGCTGGAGCTCGGTCCCGAAGTGCTGGCCCGCGCTGAAAGCGATCGACGCGATCTGCGCGTCGTGCGCGAAGGCCGCCATGTGCCATTCCTCATTATCGATACCGGAATAGAACGCGAGCATGAGGCAGCCGTGGTGAAAGTCGACGATCCCCAACGGCCGGGCTGGTCGAAATGGGATGTCACGATGCCTTTTCCGGGGTTTCCGGTGCGTGAGTTGCGGATTGATTCGACGGCGCCGCTTTTTCACAGAACCCTTTTTGTGACGGGTGCGGATGATTCTAGAGGCGGGCGTTTCGAGCGTGTCCTTGGCACTGCCGACTGGAAGCGTACGCCGGGTGAGGCGGCTCACGCGCTTTCCCTGCGGCTCGACACCCCGCCGGCGCCTGCGGCCACGGCGATCAAGCTGGCCACCGACAACGGCGACAACGCGCCGTTGCCGATCAGTTCCGTGCGTGTCGTGGTCCCCGTCGTGCGCTTGCTTTTCCGCGTCCCTGACACCACGCCGGTGTCGATTTTTTATGGCAACCGTCGTGCCACCCCCGTCCATTACGATCTGCAGATGGTGCAGGGCGCCATGGAGGCCGCCACCAAGGTGCCTGCCACGCTGGGTCGAGAAGAAGGTGCGCCGCGCCGTGACCTAGCTCGTCGCCCTGCAGGAATAGGCTCGGTCTGGTTTTGGGGTGTGCTGGCACTGGTGGTGGCCGTCCTGCTGTGGGTCGTCGCTCGGGTGACCTCCACGACGGACCGGACATGAGCGCAGTGGAGGGTTTCCTCCTTGGCGGTGACCCAGCGCAGGGAACTCCAATCGTGCCGCGAGCGGTTATTTGTATCTTCGCTTGCGGCGGAAATTTCGTTGCTTTTGCGTTTGATGGCCATGGTAGTCTGGATTTTACGCACGCCTGCGAATTCGAAACGTGAAGTCAAGCGCCGGACGCGACGCTGAGGTGACTTTGATTTTCGCGATTTTTCCTCGATTTTGCTCTGGCTCAAGCACCTGTGCGCTTTTTTCGCCAAAAACGCCATTTGGAGACTTCAACCACCTGCCTCTTGTCCAGCTTCCGCATCGCCTTCAAGGCCGCTATCGCATCAATTCCCTTTCTCAGTCGATCCAGCACTCGATTGATTCCAACTTCCGCATCCTCGCCACTCACAGCCTCATTAGGGATCAAATTCAAAGCCGCACCGTAATTCCAAGCCTCTTTCCCCAGTTTGTAGAACGCCCCTTTTCGAGCTAGAAAACCGGCTGCAAACGCTGCCACATCGCTGGCCTTTGTCTCGATAACCTCCGCCTGCACTTCGGTATAGAGCCGCTCCAAGTCATCGAACATCCGCTCATCACTCGCCACCTGTCGGGTCATAGTACACACCCGCATCACCTTTTCTTCGTCTCGCTCCGCCAAGCGGTTGATGATCCCCTGCTCTGTGACAGCCTCGGTCATGCATGGGAAGCCGAAACTTTCCTCTCGCAGTCGCTCGAAGTTTTGAGGCGTGACAAGAGGGCCAAGGCCCCGCTCATCACACACAATGACCGCGCAACCGCAAGCCAATGCCTCCAAAGCCACCTTGCCCTTGGCAAACACCACCGAATGCTCAGCCAGAGCACGCTCCGGGTCGACCACCGAGCGCCCGACTCCTGCGCCTAGGATTTGGCAGTCCAGACCCACTAATTGGCATCCTTTCTGTACCACCGCCGCAAAATTATTTGTCGTTGCATAATTACTCAGGATCAGCGCTTTATCAAATCTTGGCCCCTCCACGGGCCTCGCTTGGAAGCGCTTTAGATCGATGCCATTGAGCACTAGGCGCACTTTGTCTGGCGCCACACCAAGCGTATTGAGCAACCGCTGGCGGCACGGTTCATCGATGGCAACCCAGCGCACCACGTTTGGAGCCACACATGGCTCTTCCTGCCAACCATACAGGCCTTGGCAAAATGAAATCACCGGACAATTCGGCCACTGCAAAGCAGCCAAGGAGGTCTCCCATTCATGGTGACCATGAATCACATCTGGCTCAAAGGGGACTTCGGCCGGGCAAGCCGCCACTGGTACCCCAGCCTCCCGCAGTTGTGCCGCCACCCTGCCATGCTGCACAGAGAAAGCCGCCACCGCATGCCCTCTGCGCTGCATTTCCAAGCACAGGTCTTTCACTGCCAGCTCGGTGCCAGCCGCTTGGCTCAGGGTATTGTTGGTGTAAAGAATGCGCACAGCCACATTTTAGTACTGAGCAAAAGAACCCGCGCAAGTTAGCGTATGGAACAGTGAGTCCTAGATCTCCAACCACGCTCATAGAATTGGCAGAGCTGGGGATCGGGGAGCAGGGTGCTCACGCTGTCGAGCCGGCCGAGGGCGAGGGTGGCACGTTCCAAGAGGCGCTGGCGGTTTCCGGAAAGGTCGAGGGGCGGATCCGGCGGCAGTGGGAACGGCACAAAGGCGCGCACCGTTTCGCCCCCCGCAGCGGTGGTGTCGTAGTGGCCGGATGCGTTGCGATTCATGGTGTAAGTCTTTAATAAGGTAATTCACTATTAAAGAAAAGATCATCTTTCTTTAATAAGCGCTCATTTCCCACCGCCTAAAGTATACTAAGTCGATAGACAATAGGGTATTTTCGCTTTACTTGTTTGATGTTTGGGTGCAGGATGGAGGGGTATTGATTTGACCGGTTGACGGGCGATTTTTGGGCGGGTGATTTGTTTTCAGGGATTTATTTTTTTACGATCATGCATTCTTACACTCTCAGTCATCTGGAGCAGCTTGAAGCCGAGGCCATTTATGTGCTGCGGGAGACGGCGGCGCAGTTTCAAAACCCTGGATTGTTATTTTCGGGTGGGAAGGATTCGATTGTGATGGCGTGGTTGGCGCGCAAGGCCTTCTGGCCGGCGAAAGTTCCCTTTGCGTTGGTGCATGTGGATACGGGGCATAATTTCCCAGAGACCTTGACGTATCGCGATGAATTTGTGGCGAAGATTGGGGCGCGGTTGGTGGTGGGGCATGTGGAGGACAGCATTCGTCGGGGCACGGCTCGGGACGAGACTGGTCCCAAGGCTTCGCGTAACCGGTTGCAATCGATCACGTTATTAGAGACGATCGAGCAGGGGAAATTTGATGCTTTGTTGGGTGGCGGGCGTCGTGACGAGGAGAAGGCGCGGGCCAAGGAGAGGTTTTTCTCACATCGCAATGAGTTTGGGCAATGGGACCCGAAGAACCAGCGGCCTGAGTTGTGGAATATTTTCAATGGCCGTCATCATACGGGCGAGCATTTCCGTATTTTTCCGCTCAGCAACTGGACCGAGATGGATGTGTGGATGTACATCAAGGAGCAGGGGATTCCGCTGCCGAATCTTTATTTTTCTCATGAGCGCGCTGTGTTCAAGCGTGACGGGGCGTGGCTTGATGCGGAAACGGGATTTGCCAAGCCGATGGATGACGAGGTGGTGGAGCGGCGGATTGTGCGGTTCCGTACGATTGGCGATGTGACGTGCACGGGGGCGTGGGAATCGACGGCCAGCACGATCGACGATATTATTGCCGAGGTGGCTGCGGCGCGGGTCACGGAACGGGGGACGCGGTCGGATGACAAAGTTTCCGAAACAGCCATGGAGGACCGGAAGAAAGAAGGGTATTTTTAAGGTTGGGCGGGCGGAGTCGCGGTGGTGGTGGCATGTGGCTGGGTGTTATGCAGCAGAATGGGTGGTGATTTGTGGAGGGGGAGAGGGCCGTCAAGGGTGTTTATTATGAAACTGTTCATAGAATCACTTTGACGGGACGCTTGGAGGGTCGCAGAAGGAGGGATGACGCGTCGCGAGGCTTACCTTACGTTAAATTTGCTCCCTGGGATTGGGCCGGTGCGGGTACGCCGGTTGCTGGAGGCTTTTGGCTCACCGGAGGCGGCCTTGCGGGCCCGGAGTGATGCGTTGCGGCGGGTGGAGGGGGTGGGTCCGGAGTTGGCGCAGCGGCTGGCGGACTGGGAGAACCTAGTGGATTTGTCGCGCGAGTTACGGCGTATTGATGAGGTGGGGGCGCGGGTGGTGACGCAGGAGGAGGCGGCGTATCCGGCCACGTTGCGGGAGGTTTTTGACCCTCCGTTAGTGTTGTATGTTTGGGGCGAGTTGCAGAGTCGGGACGACCGTGGGATTGCGTTGGTGGGGTCGAGGAGGGCCACCCATTACGGTCTGCAATGCGCTCGGAAGCTGAGTTTTCAGTTGGCGCAGAGCGGATTGACGATTTTAAGCGGACTGGCGTTGGGGGTGGATGCGGCGGCGCATGAGGGTGCGCTGGCGGCGCAAGGCCGCACGATTGGGGTGTTGGGCAGTGGTTTGGGGAAATTTTGGCCTCCAGAAAACCGGGTGTTGGCCGAAAAAATGGCAGATGGCCGGGGGGCGGTGGTGACGGAATTTCCGGTCGACTACAACCCGGACAAGCAGAGTTTTCCCTTGAGGAACCGGATTGTGGCGGGCTGGAGCCAGGGGGTGGTGTGCGTGGAGGCTCCGGCGCGCAGTGGGGCCTTGATCACGGTCAATCAGGCGACGGATTACGGTCGGCCGGTGTATGCGGTGCCCGGACCGATAGATCGGCCGTCCTCGCAAGGATGTAACACTCTCATTCAGAATGGAGCGCGACTTGTCACGAGCGCCGCCGACATTCTCGATGACCTGTCGTGGTTGATTCCTCCGGACGGAAAAAAAGCGGGCGGGGAAACGCCGCACAAACCTGGTATGGTACTGACCGGCGATGAAAAAACCGTCTTTGAGACGCTGGGGGGGGACGAGCGCCAGTTTGACGATTTGGTGGCCATTTGCGGATTGCCGGCCGGCGAGGTGGCGGTGGCGCTGATGAAATTAGAGATGAAAAAATGTATCCGGCAGTTGCCGGGCCGGTACTTTACCCGCCTGACCGATTGAGGGAAGTGAGCGACCGCAGGTGGTTTCAGCAATCGCTTGTCACCCGGCCGGTTCGACTTATGGTCTCCGCCCTTTCCCGAGAGTCGCCCATGCGGTTCACTGCCCCATCCACAATTTCCCATGAACATCACCGTTGAAAAGTTCCCTGACTGCAAGGCTGCCATCCGTGTCGAGGTGCCGCGCGAAAGAGTCGAGTCCCAGCGTACTGCGATCACCAAATTCTATCACAAAGGCGCCTCCATTCCCGGCTTCCGGCCAGGGAAGGCACCTGCGGCCATGATCGTCCGCCGCTACGCCAAACAAATCGAGCAGGAACTGCGCGACCGACTGACAGCTGAAGGCTATCAGGCTGGCAGCAAGCAGGAGGGGCTGGAAATTCTAGCGCCGCTCGATGTCAAAGACCCTCAGTTCACGGAAGAAGGAACGTTTACCTTCACGGTGGAAGTCATCGTGGCCCCGACCTTTGAGCTGCCAGAGCTGAAAGGTATCCCGATCAAGCTGCCTAAATTGTCGATTACCGAGGAAAACTTGGATCAGGCGATTCTGAACCTGCGTGAGCGCCAAGCCAACTACCCTGCGGTGGAAGGGCGGGCGTTGCAGCTCGGTGATGTGGCCGTCATTGATTACAATGCCTTTATCGATGGCAAGCCGGTGCGTGAACTCGCGCCTTCGGCTCCTGAGCGGCTGCAGGAGTCGGTTGATTATTGGATCATGGTCAAGGAGCCGAATTTCCTTCCTGGATTCAGTGATGCCTTGGTGGGCCTGGAGGCGGGCGGGACGCGTCAGGTGGTGTTGACCCTCGCGGCCGATTTCCCGGTCAAGGAAATTGCTGGCATGGATGTGACGTATGAAGTGACGTTGAAGGAAGTTCGCGAGCAGGAATTGCCGCTTATCGACGATGAATTTGCGCGTTCGACGCGGCTGGCGGATGAGGCGTCGCAGTTGCGGGAAGCGGTGCGCTCGACGCTCGAGCGGGAGCTGACGCAGAAAATGGAGCAGTCCAAGCGCGAGCAGCTTCTTCAGTACCTTAACGATCAGATCGTTTTCCCGGTGCCGCAGGAACTGCTGGGTCAGGCCACGCAGCAGCGGGCGCGGGAGTTGGTGCAAGCCAATCAAGAACGCGGTGTTCCCGAAGAGGAAATCCTCCAAAACCGGGAGCAGATCATTGGTGCGGCCCATCATCAGGCGGAGTTCGACATGAAAGTCCGGTTCATTTTGCAGAAGATTGCGCAAAAAGAGCAAGTGGCTGCGACCAGCGACGAGATGCAGCGTGAATTGATGTCGCATGCCATGCGCACCAAAGCGACGCGGGCTCAGATCCAGAAACTGCTCAAGAGCCAAGAGACTATCGACCGCCTGCGCGAAAACGTCATCACGCGCAAGACAGTGGAGCTTCTCCTCGCTCAGGCTGTTATCGAAGAAGTCGAGGCTGAGGCTGAGGCCGAAGCCGAAGCTCCGGCGGTGTAAGTTTATGATGGGGGGCGGCGGCTCGTTCGCCGCCCCTCACTTTTTGTCATTTCCTGCCCCTCCCAGTCATTCCCCAGCGTATTCTTTCATACCCGTCACCGATGAACATTCTTCACCACCGCCCCGCTCTCTCATCGTATTCTCCTGCCGACCTGCATCGCATGTCTGCGGGTGATTTGCGCAACAACGTGATTCCCATCGTGGTTGAGACTGAAGGGAGGATGGAGCGCAGCTATGACATTTACAGTCGGCTTTTGAAAGACCGCATTGTTTTCATCGGTTCGGAGATTGACCCGTACAATCAGGTGGCCAATGCGGTCATCGCCCAGTTTCTCTTCCTGCAAATGGCGGAGCCGACGAAGGACATTCACCTGTATATCAACAGTCCCGGGGGCAGCGTGTCCGCCGGATTGGCCATTTACGACACCATGCAGTTCGTCAGCTGCGACATCCACACGTATGTCATCGGTATGGCGGCGAGCATGGGGGCTGTGCTGCTGTGCGCGGGCACTAAGGGCAAACGCTTCGCTTTGCCTAACTCCGATATCATGATCCACCAGGTGAGCGGCGGCGCTCAGGGGACCGCCAGCGACGTTGAGCGCAGCGTGAACCACATGTACAAACTGAAAAAGCGCCTCAACCGCATCATCGCTCATCATTGCGGCAAAACCGCCGATGAAGTCGATCGCGATGCCGATCGCGATCACTGGATGACCGCCGAAGAAGCCGCTCACTACGGCATCGTGGACAAAGTCCTCGAAAACAAAAAAGACTTTACTCCGCCTCCGACGGAAAAACCCGCAGAGGCATCTCCGGAAATCTAGGTCCTCCTAACCAAGGAGTTCTGAAGTTTCCGCTTTCAGGATGTCATCGATGGTCTCGCGCCGGGAAATGACCTCCACTGAACCGTCCGGCTCCAGCCACAGTTGGGGAGCCTTGCCAATGGAGTTGTAATTGCTGCTCATGGCATAGCCGTACGCGCCCGCATCGTGGATGGTGAGGAGTTCTCCGACGCGCGGCCGCGGCAGGTCGCGCGGCTGCAGGAGCTCGGTCTCGTCACGCGTGAAAACATCGCCGCTTTCACACAACGGGCCGGCAATGACCATCGGTTCACGATACTCCTCATGCATGCGGCCGACGACTTCGATGCGGTGGTGGCTGCCGTACATGGCCGGGCGCACGAGGTCGACAAAGCCGGCATCAACCATCGCGAAGGTGGCGCCTGAGCCTTTGGCATTGGTCACGGTGTGTTTGACGTCGGTGACTGCGGTGACCAACGTGGCGGTGGGTGCGACGAAGTAGCGGCCGGGTTCGATCTCGAGGCGGATGTCGCGACCGATGGACCAGCACAGCCGTTTCCGTGCTTCCGCGAACAAGTCGCGTAATTTTTCGAGCGGCACAGTGGCGGCGGGATCGCGGTAATTATGCGGGATGCCGCCGCCTAGATTGACGGCTTCGAGATGCGTGAAGTGAGTGGCAATCCGGGAAAATTCGTCGGCTAGGCGCGACAAGTTGTCGACGAGTTCATCGAATTGCGGTCCGCTACCGATGTGGCTGTGGAGCATGACGACGCGCAATCCTGATCGTTCAGCGGCCTCTTTAACGCGAGTGGCGTCATCGATCCAGATGCCGTGTTTACTGCTCGGGCCGCCGGTGTCGCAGGAATTGACATGGCCATGCCCGAAGCCCGGGTTGATCCGCATGGAGACGGGCCCGCGATAACCGGCGTGACGCAGGACATCCACCATGCCGGGGGAGCCCAAATTCGGAAGGACATTGTGCTTCAGCACTACTTCCAGGGCATTGTCCCGGAACACATCGGCCGTGAAGCAAATGACCGGTGGATCGTTGCCTTCAGGGTGCCCGGCCTGCAGGGCGCGCAATACTTCATTGCCAGACACCGCGTCAATCCAGATGCCCGCCGCCGCCATTTCGCGCAAAACTTTGGTCGCCGGGCACGCCTTCATTGCAAATCGTGCCTGCACGCCAGGCGTGCCCGTGATGAACTTGATGTCCGCTATCCGCTGCCGCAGCAGGGCAGCATCATACAACCAATATGGGGTGCCGACGGTGTCCGCCAGACGATGCAGAAGTTCCGGAGAATGACTCATGAGAAAAAATCACCACCATTGCCATTGGCCGGTGAATCATGCAAATGCTCATGGCGAGGCCACGCATTTACCCTCAAAAGAAAATTGAGCCCCCACTCTTCGATACCTGGCCACGACTTGAGCCGCAACGGGGCGCCATGCGAGAGCCGAGGGCATGACATTGGGGATTTCTGGGAAGGCGTGGTTCGCCGCGCGGGCACTCCCCTGTGGACTCGAGGCCCGCCACACCGATGGCGCGCCTCCGTGAGCGACTCTGCGCGACGCCTCCGCGAGCGCCCTGTCAGGCGAGGCCGAGTTCCGCGCGCACCTGCTTTACGCCAGTGACCATGTGAGCGAGTTTTTGGCGGCTGGCCCAGCGCGCGGTCTGGCTGAGCCCGCAGTCAGGGGCGAAACTCAATTTTTCCGCGGGGGCGAAGGCGAGGCACCGGCGCACGCGAGCGGCCACATCGTCTGGTTGTTCGATGAAGTAACTTTTCACATCGATGATGCCGACACAGACGTCTTTTCCCTGTTCGGTGATGTCGCGGATGATTTCGATTTCAGAAAACTCACGGCTGGCCATTTCGAGGTGCACTTCGTCGACGGCGAGGTTGTGGAAGGCCGGGTAAAGGGGCGCGTATTGGCGTGGGGCCACGGCGCGCGCTTTGTAATTTCCGAAGCACAGGTGGGTCGACAGTCGTGTCCGGCCGATGGCAGGCTCCACCGTGCGGTTAAAAATTTCAACGAAACGGGTTGGATCCTCTTTGTATCCGTAGCAGCTCATGGAGGGTTCATCGACGGTGATTTCTTGGCATCCGGCGTCGACGAGGTCGGCCAGTTCTTGTCTGACGATGGGCAGCAGCGCTTCGGTGAGGGCCCAGCGGTCCGGGTACTGGGCATTGGGCAGCAGGCGGCCGGAGAGGGTGTAAGGTCCGGGGACCGAGGCTTTTAGGATCGGGTGCGGGGCGCCGCCCGGCTGCGCCTGAGCCGTGACGAGGCGCCGCAGCCGCCGGAATTCGTCGACGACGCCCAGCCCCCGGGGCGCGAGTAGATCGCTGATGACCGGGTGTTTCCCCCGCTGGTCGTGGGCCGGAGGGCCCCACCGCCGCGGCGGAGCGCTTTCTAGATGAATGCCTTCAATGTAACCGTAAAAAGAAAGATTGAAATCCAGACGGGTCTGCTCGCCATCCGTGATGACTTCCAGCCCGGCCGCCAGCTGGTCGTGAATGGCACAGACCGCGGCATCATCCTGAATCTCGGACAAATCAGCTGGACCAAATTTGTCCAGCTGGCCGCTGGCCATCTCCAGCCAGCTTGGAAAGGGATAACTACCAATAACGGTGGTGCGAAGTGGAATCGGCTGCATCAGACCATCCTTGAGAGCCGGAGGCACAACTCAAGTCTTCGTGATGTCCGCCGATGAATAACCGCCGGGGGCAGCAGATGGATTGGGGAACCGATGATCGACCGCTTATCGAGAAATCAGCAGGCGAATCAGCAGGCCGTCGGGGGGAGTGGGAGCGTCGACACAATAAAATCAACCAGCAGCCGTGCGTCGTGCGTCGTGCGTCGTGTCGGCTGTGACTTCGACATGATTTTCTGCCATCCCGCGCTTAATTGGCAGCTTGTCCCCGTCGATTTCATCCCCCAAACCGCCACCGCGCGCCTTTCGTCCGTTTCCCTTCGCTTATCACGAGGAGGTGGAGCTGCGTATTGAGACGCTGACCAACATGGGACAGGGGCTGGCTCGCGTTGATCTGAGCGGGCGCGTGGGTGCGGCGACGGAGGGAGTGGTGGTTGCTGCGGCGGCGATGGAGGACGCGGCGGACGGCGGAGCGGGTGAGGGGAGTGCGGGCAAGTCTGGCTGGGTGGTGATGGTTCCCTTCGCCCTGCCGGGAGAGCTGGTGCGGGCGAGAATATTCCGCAATCAGAAAAATTTCTCCGAGGCCGACTTAGTGGCGGTCCTGGAGCCGTCACTGGCGCGGGTGGCGCCGCGGTGTGCGCTTTTTGGCGTGTGTGGTGGCTGCCAGTACCAGCATTTGGCGTATGCCGATCAGCTGCAATGGAAACGCCAGCAGGTGGCTGAATTGTTGAAGCACATGGCGGGCGTGGAGTTCCCCGTTAACGAGGTGATCGGATCACCCCGACCGTACGGCTATCGCTCAAAGATTACGCCGCATTTTTCTCGGCCCAAACACGGAGGGCTCGGCGAGATCGGGTTCCTGCGTGCTGGCACCCGCTCGCAGCTGGTTGACGTGCCGCGCTGCGATATTGCGACCGATGCCCTTAACGAGGCGCTGGGCGGAGTGCGTGACGAGGCGCGAAGTCAGGTCGCCCGCTATAAAAACGGGGCCACCTTGCTGTTGCGCGAGGATGCTGACGGTCGTGTGCTGACAGATCCACGCGCGGCCATGGTGAGTGCGGTCGGGCGGCTGATGGACGAAAACGAGAGCGAAGGTGCGGCCGAAGGATCTCCGGCGCGGGAGTGGCGTTTTCGGCATTTAGCGGGCGATTTTTTCCAGAACAACCCGTCGATTTTGCCGGCATTTGTCGGGTATATCACGCGTGCGGCGGCGGCGGGGGGCGCGCGTTTTCTGGTGGATGCGTATGGTGGGTCTGGATTATTTGCGATTGCGGCGGCGGATTATTTTGAGGCGGTGGCTGGGGTTGAGATTAGCGAGAGTGCGGTGGCGCAGGCGCGGGCCAACGCGGTTGAGAACGGGGTGGTCAACGCGACCTTTCTGGCGGCTTCGGCGGAGGCGATTTTTGCGGGCATCACGTTTGCGGCGGCGGAGACGGTGGTGTTGATTGACCCGCCGCGGGCTGGGTGTTCGGAGGCGTTTATTGAGCAGCTGCTTCTTTTCCGTCCGTCGGCGTGTGTGTATGTGTCGTGTAATCCGGCCACGCAGATGCGGGATTTGCGGTTATTTCTGGCGGCGGGATATGGGGTGCACGAGGTGCAGCCGTTTGATTTGTTTCCGCAGACCAAACATCTTGAGTGTGTGCTGACGTTGCGGCCGCTGGCGGTGTGACGCGGGCTGGGGCTGACAGCGGGCTTGACGGATGGGCGATGACTTCGCTTACTAAGCGACTGTGGACTCATCAGATACTGATCATCGCTGGCCCACCTTGTTTCAGCGCAAGGTGTTGTGGGGGGCGGTGACTGGATTCTCCATCGTCTCGATTGGTGCGGTGGCGGTTTTTCTGATCTGGCTGGTGATGCGGGTTTTGGTGTTTTTACAGCCGGTGCTGGTGCCCTTGGCTGTGGCTGGCATCATTGCTTATCTACTGGAACCATTGATTCGCAAACTCACGGACCGCGGCGCGCCCCGGACCAGAGCTATGCTGATTATTTTCAGCAGTTTCCATCTCATGATCCTGCTGCTGGCTACGATGGTAGTAGTGCCCGCGGTGCGCCAGTCATCCGCTTGGTTCGAAAACCGCGAGCTCGCTGACATCGTGGAAAACGTCCGGACATTTTCGGACAAGGCCTTTGGTTCCATCGATACATTCTGGGAGCGTTTTTCCTTGAGTCAGGCGTCCCCGGAGAAACCCAAGCCGGTGGAACCGCCCGTGGCACCGGCTGTGGTGCCGCCTGTGGCGCCGGCGGCCGAGGCATTGGCTGCGGTGGATCCTGTGCCGGAGGATGCCGTGGAAGCTACTTCGAGTTTTAGTTCGCGTCAGTGGCTGCAGAAGCATACCCAACTGCTGGTGAAAAAAGCGGGAGCCTTTGCGGCGAGTGGATTCACGGGGTTTCTGGGTCTGGCCGGTTACATCGTCGGCTTTTTTCTGGTGCCGCTGTATTTGTATTATTTTTTGAAAGAGAGCGACAGCATCAAGCGCACGTGGAGCGACTATCTGCCGTTGAAGGAGTCGCAATTTAAGAGTGAAGTCGTCAGTGCGCTGACGGAGATCAACGGGTACCTGATCGCCTTTTTCCGCGGGCAGATGTTGGTGAGTCTGATTGATGGATTATTGGTCGGACTTTTTCTCAAACTGATCGGGTTACCCGGCGGGTTGTTGATTGGCATTTTTGTCGCCTTGCTTGGGTTGCTGCCGTATGTGGGCAGTCTTGTTTGTTGGATTCCGGCGGTATTGATTGCCATCAGTCATTTTGGTCAAACGGCGTCTGGCCCTGGCGGGGTGCCGGGGGCTGGCATTATGGATCCGGCCACGGGGATGGTGGTGCGGCATTATGTCAATACGTGGAGTATTTTTCCCGACCAGATCTGGGTCTATCCGTTGGTGGTCAGTGCTATTTTTGTGGTGGTGCAGCAGGTGAACAGTTTTGTGACCCAGCCGAAGATTGTGGGTGATTCTGTCGGGTTGCACCCGTTGACGGTTATTTTCTCGGTGTTGTTCTGGTCGCTGCTCATTGGCGGATTTCTCGGCGTATTGCTGGCGGTTCCGCTGACAGCTTCGTTGAAGGTGCTCTTCCGGCGGTATGTGTGGGAGAAACGTCTGCAACCGGCGGCAGCCGCAGCAGCGGCGGCGGCCCAAGGGAATGGCGCCTCGTAAACCAGCCCGGGTCCCGGCTGGGACCCAGCGCCATTTTTTTCTCCTTCCACTCACTCTCGATGGATTGTTCCGATCACTGCTCGCTTCGTCTTCCCCGCTGACTACTCCATGGCCTCATTTCATTTTCTCGCCTGCCTGACGATGACCGGACTCTCGGCCGTGGCTGACCCGGTGCCGTCATGGCCGCAATTTCGCGGTCCCAATTCCCAAGGCGTGGCGGTGGACGCCCGCCTGCCATTCAAAATTGCCCCGGAGGAGGCGGTTTGGAAAGTCGCTGTGCCGGAGGGACATTCCTCGCCCGTGGTGTGGGGCCAGCAGCTTTTTCTGACCGGGGTCGTGGACGGGAGGATCCAGTTGCGGTGTCTGGATGCCATGACGGGTGCGTTGCGGTGGCAAGCCGAAGTCCCCGGGGCGTTGTCGACGGAAATCCATCGGACCAGTAGTCATGCGGCGGCTACCCCGGCGACCGATGGGGAGCGAGTTTACGGGTATTTCCCCTCATTCGGACTGGTGGCGTGGAACATGGACGGCCAGGAGGTGTGGCGGCGTCCGCTGGACGTTCCCTTTGTGGTCAACGGCAGCGGTACCTCGCCGGTGCTGGCCGGGGGCAAACTCATCGTGTGTCTCGACCAGCAGGGCGGTCAGTCGTCGCTGCTGGCGGTCGATCCGGTCGACGGCCGCACGCTCTGGCAAACGCCGCGTCCGTCGGCAGTGAGCAATTATACGACGCCCGTCGTCTGGTCGCGCGGCCCGCGGGTCGAGTTGGTGGTTTCGGGCAATTTGCAGGCTACGGGATACAATTTGGCCGACGGAACGGAGCGCTGGACGGTGGCTGGGTTAGAGGCGGTCAGTGTGTGTCCAACGCCAGTGATTGGAGAAGCGGCGGTTTATTTTATGTCGCGCAGTCTGGGAGGTGGAGGCGCGATGCCTCCGCAGATGGAAAAATTGCTGTGGGCTGGCGATGCCGATCGGGATGGAAAATTGACCCTGTCTGAATCAGGCCCGCTGCAGAAAGACGGTGGCTTTGATTTTGTTGATCGCAATCGCGATGGGGCGGTTACGTCGGAAGAACTGGGGACGGCTGCCGCCTACTTGCGACGCGCGGAATACGGAGTTTTCGCCTTGGGCGATCCCGGTGACCAGACCGGTGATCTGACGGGGACGCATGTGCAGTGGCGTCATCAGAAAGGCGTGGCCAAAGTCACTTCTCCTGTGCTCTTGGACGGGCGGCTGGTGGTCGTGCAAGACGGCGGCATGGTCACTTCCACGGAGGCGGACACCGGGCGGATCGTTTTTGAAAGAGAGCGCTTGGGTGCGGATGGCGGCGGCGATTATTTTGCTTCGCCTATCACCGATGGCATGCAGGTGTGTTTTTGTTCGTTGCGCGGAGTCGTTACTATTGCCGGAGCAGGCGAGGCCTTCAGTGTGCTGCGGCAAGTGAAGCTCGGAGAGACGATTTCCGCCACGCCGGCGCTGGTTGGCCCCCGCTTGTACGTGCGCAGCACTGGGAGTTTATGGCTTTTTAGCGAGTGATCGGCGGCTGAGGCCGTGGCGCCTTGCGGGCCGTCGGCCGGCTGGACCCATTTTCACGCGTCCTAGCGGTTGGCTGTGGCGGGTGCTTTCGCAGTCGCGGAAATGGCGGAAGGAATTTCTATTCCTTGGGTTTCTTCAGTGCCTCCCAGGCGCCATCCATCGCTTTACGCAGAATCCAAGCCGTGCTTCGATCAGATTTCTCGGATCTCGCGGACTGCAGGGATCGCTCAATTTCTTTGCGGGCGGCTTCGGGAACCTCCGTCATTGAACGAAGGGCTTCACAGGTGATTTCGTAGAGCGCGGCACAAGCCTCCACATCGCCGTTGTTGAAGATGGGCACGCCGCGGTTAATGGCCAGCTCGATCAGACCGGCGGGAGTCAGGGGATCTGAAGTGGCTTTGGAAGGCAGCAGCACTTGGTCGATCACGTGAATGATTCCATTGGAGGCAGCGATATCGGCTTTGACCAGCGTCGCATTTCCAATTTGAACGCGACCGTCGCTGAACTTGATCGAAATGCTCGATCCCTGAAGGGTCGTCCCCTCGCGCATTTCCAGAGCCTTGGCTAAGGTCACACCGCCGGCAATAACGTGGTTCTTGAGGATATCCACGAGTTGGGCCCGGTTCTCGGGTTTGAGTAGGGTGTCGATAGTGCCGGCGGGCAGTTTGGCGAACGCCTCATCTGTGGGTGCGAGCACTGTGAAAGGACCCTCGCCTGAGAGGACTCCCGCCAGATCAGCAGCGGTGACCGCAGCTACCAGTGTCTGGAATCCGCCGGCCGCTTTAGCAATATCGACGATAGTCCCCGCAGATTCCGTTTTAACCACCACCTCCTCCGGGGAGGCTTTCATCGACTCGATTTCCAATTCAAATGGGCCGGCCTTTTTATCCGCAAGAGTGATTCCGACCGAGGCCACGGCAGCGGAATCGAGCGCTTTGCTGGGAAGATCGCGACCGAAGGCTTGCAGTTTGAAATCGGCCAGTGGAATACTGATTTCTTCCCACTCGCCCGCTTTGGTGGGGAGGTAAGCGCGATAGGAGCTTGCCGCCATCTGGTTCGCGGCCCGCAGCTCGAGCCAATAGGTACGCCCGTCGCCCTTGGCCCTCACAACGAGGGAGGCCATGCCGGAAAGATCCAGAGGGGTTGGCTTCATGCGGATGGAAGCAAAGCCGCCGTTGTTTTCGAGGGAGAGTTCACCCTTAAAAATCAAAGTTCCTTGGTCTGTGCGTGAAAAACCTCCCTTGGAAATCCCCCCCATGACGCCGTCATTGACCGACGTCCAGGCCTCGAGGCAGTCTTCGGATTCAAAGGTGGCCAGTGTTTTTTCTTCCGCCATGATAGGGAATGGCATGATTAACATGCTGACGGCGGCGGCCACAAGGCCACCAAAAAAATGACGGAATGATTTGGCGGTTTTCATGGTTTGGAGGGGATGTTGAGGAGCCTTCATGTGAGGGACAATTGACAGTCCAGTGTGAACAAGGTAATCGATCCTGTGGACGATTCGGATGCATCCAAATCGCTATAACTGGAGAAAGGCTCATCAAAAATCGGGCTTCATCGGTCTCCGGAATAAGGGAGTTGCAGGTTTGCCGTGGCTCCTTGCGGGCCGCCGGCCGTTTTTTTTTGCGCGTCCTGGCGGTTGCCGGTGGCGGGCCGGTCACGGCGGTAAATGATCCAGTAGATGAGGCCGACCATGCCGGCGCCGCCGGTCAAATTCCCGAGGGTGACTGGAATCAGATTGCGGATGAAACCTGACCAGTCGGGGCTGGCTAAGCTGGTGACCGCGGGCGGGGGTAGTCCGTCTTGCAGAAAAATGCCGAGTGGGATCAGGTACATGTTGGCGATACAATGTTCGAAACCGCATGCGACAAAGGCGGAAACGGGAAAAACGATGGCGAGCATTTTGTCCGTGACGGTGCGGCCGGCCATGGCCAGCCAGACTGCGAGGCAAACGAGGATATTGCCCAGCACAGCTTTGAAGAATGCTTCACCGAATGGGAGCGAGCATTTGGCGGCCGCGAGGGCGACCGCCGTCTCGCCGACGGCGCCATGGTTCATCGCGGCATGGCCCGAAATGGCCACTAGCAGTGCCAGTCCCGCCGCCCCAATCAGATTGGCGGTAAAGACAACACTGAGATTGAGCAGTAGCCGCGCCCAGGAGATCCGGCCCGAGACCCAGGCCATCACCAAAAGATTGTTGCCCGTAAATAATTCAGCGCCTGCAATCACCACCAGCATCAGCCCCAGCGAGAAAACCACCCCTCCTAGCACCCGGGCCACGGCAAAACTGAGACCCGCATCGCTTTGCACGAGGGTGAAAAACATCGCACCCAATCCAATAAACCCGCCGGCCAAAATGCCTAGCGCCACCATCGAGATCAACGGCAGGCGCGCCTTGGTCACCCCCACATTTTCCACCCGCTCAGCAATTTCCCGAGGAGAATAACAATCGAATCCAAATACTTCAGGCATGTCGGAGTACTTTGGCTTTCATAGAGCCATGTCAAGACACGGACTTCCCCGCCTCGCCTCCATTCTCATCCTGCTGGGTCTGGTGATTTTACCGGTGTGCCGCGCGGTAGCGGATGAGGTATTTCCGCCGCCCAACATCATCGTGTTTCTGGTCGATGACATGGGCGTCATGGATACGTCGGTTCCCTTTTTGACGGATGAAGGTGGAAAGCCTGTGCGCCATCCTCTGAATGAATTTTTCCGCACGCCGCAGATGGAACGGCTGGCGGCCCGAGGCGTGAGGTTCAATAATTTTTGCGCCATGAGCGTGTGTTCGCCCAGCCGGATTTCGCTGCTGACCGGGCAGAATGCGGCGCGCCATGGCACTACCAACTGGATCAATCCAGATCAGAATAATGCGGGGCCGCTCGGACCGCCGTCGTGGAACTGGCAGGGGCTGCATACCCGCGACATCACTCTGCCCCGACTCCTGCAGCGCGCTGGCTACCGGACGATTCATGTCGGAAAAGGACACTTTGGCCCGCGCGGGTCAGAAGGGGAGAATCCGCAGAACCTCGGCTTCGATATCAATGTAGGCGGATGTTCCATCGGCCAGCCCGGTAGTTATCAGGGGTCGAAAAACTTTGGTCAGACGACCGGTCAAGGCCGCCATGCCGTGCCGCATTTGTCCGCGTATCATGGCACCGAAATCTTCCTCACCGAAGCACTCACGCGGGAAGCCGCCGCGCAGATGGCGACCGCGGTGAAGGAAAAGCGTCCGTTTTTTCTCCACTGCGCCCATTATGCCGTTCATGCTCCCTTCGAGTCCGACCCTCGCTTTGCCGGTCATTATACCGGATCTGATAAGCCTGCGCCGGCCCGAGCCTTTGCTTCGTTGATTGAAGGCATGGACGCCTCGCTCGGCGACCTGCTGGACCAGCTGGATACCCTCGGGGTCGCCGACAATACATTGGTGGTTTTTTTGGGTGACAATGGATCTGACGCTCCGCTCGGATCAGCGCACGAAGTGGCCTGCGCCGCTCCCTTGCGAGGGCGCAAAGGATCTCATTATGAAGGGGGTATGAGAGTGCCATTCATCGCCGCGTGGGCGCGGCCGCAGGAGGGGAATCCGCATCAAAAACGCCTTCCTATCGCTGCCGGGGCCATCCAGTCGCAGCAGGCGGCCGTGGTCGATATCCTGCCGACTCTCCTGCAACTTACCGGAAATAAAGTGCCGGAGGGGCACCCCGTCGATGGACTCGTTCTCGACACCTTGCTGACTGGACAACCCGATCCGGGGCGTCACGAAAAATTTCTCATGCACTACCCGCACGCTCCGCATCGCAGCAACTACTTCACCAGTTATCGCGATGGCCCATGGAAGGTGGTTTATCATTATGTTCCTTCGAATGTCTCCGGCGGCTCGCATTATGAACTTTTTCATCTGAAAGACGATCCCTTTGAATCAACCAATCTGGCGGCTTCCCGTCCGGACGATTTGCGCCGACTGATGGCGGGGCTGAAGGAAAGTCTGGAGTCGCACCGTGCGTTATACCCGGTTGCGGCGGCTGGAGGATTGCCGCTCATCCCGCGCCTGCCATGAGTCGTGCCGTTATGATCCGCGGCCTCGTCCTCGTTCTGGCCTGCTGGGCTGGCTCCACGTGGGCCGCCGTCACGCCGCCGCGTCCCAATTTCGTCTTGATCGTCACGGATGATCATGGGTATGGCGATGTCTCGACCTATGGGGCGTCGGATGTGCGTTCGCCGCATCTCGATCAATTGGCGGCGGGGGGTATGACATTTCGAGCGATGCGCTCGAATAGTACGGTCTGTTCACCCTCGCGCGCGGCTTTACTGACTGGGCGTCATCCCGACCGGGTGGGTGTGCCCGGAGTGATTCGCACATTGCCTGCGGATTCTTGGGGGTATCTGGATCCGGCGGTCCCCACCTTGGCAGACGAATTGCGGCGAGGCGGTTATCGTACCGGGCTAGTTGGAAAATGGCATCTGGGTCTGGAAGTGCCCAATCGGCCGAATGACCGCGGGTTTGATTTTTTCCATGGGTTTTTGGGCGACATGATGGACAGCCATACGGGACATCTTCGGCATGGTATCAATTACATGAGGCGTGATGCTGAGGTGGTCACGCCGCAGGGCCATTCCACGGATCTTTTCAGTGACTGGGCCTGTCAGTGGTTGCGGGAGAGTGCGGCGGATGAAGGGAGGCCGTTTTTTTTGTATTTGGCGTTTACGGCGCCGCATTTCCCCATTGAGCCGCCGCCGGCGTGGCTAGAGGCCGTACGAGCGCGCGCGCCTGGAATGGATGAAAAGCGGGCTTTGAATGTGGCGCTTATCGAGCATCTCGATGACGGTATTGGCCGGGTTTTGCGCACGCTCACGGAGTGCGGGTTAGAGCGTGACACAGTGGTGGTTTTTACTTCCGACAATGGCGGCTCCCTGCCTCATGGGCAGAACAACGACCCGTGGCGCGGAGGCAAACAGAGTCATTATGACGGCGGGTTGCGGGTGCCGTTTTTTCTGCGTTGGCCGGCGGTGGTGAAGGCGCACTCACGCAGTGATTATGCCGGTCAGATTTTCGATGTTTTTCCAACCTTCCTTGAGTTAGCGGGGCTTCCCCGGTCGGGTGACTTGGATGCTGTCAGTTTGTGTCCGGTTCTCACCGGTGGTGAGATGCCGACGCCGCGCGATCTCTATTTCGTCCGTCGCGAAGGCGGTCCGTCCTACGGCGGTAAGTCCTACGAAGCCCTCATTCGCGGCGACTGGAAAATCCTGCAAAACGACCCGTTCAGTCCGTTGGAGCTTTATCATTTGCAGGACGATCCGCAGGAAAGCCGCAACCTCGCTCGGACGCAGCCGGAAAAACTGCGTGAACTGAGCCAAGCGCTGCAGTTTCACATTCACAGGGCCGGCGCCGTCCCCTGGCAGCGGCGGTGACTGTCCGCCGCTCGCCCGCTTGCCTGTTCGCCCCGTGATCCCATCTCAGCGGGCCAGTCGGAAAAACCGGCTGCCTTGCGCTGGAATTCGATAGGGGTTGGTCAGCGGAGCGATATTTTGCCACCGTCCGGAGGCCAAGTCCGAACTTGATTGCAGCATGGCTGGCCCGGTCCAGCCGATGACGATGGTATCGCCATCGAGGGCGATGGAAGGGGCGGCTGACCCGCCGATCGTATCAAGCGGGAAATACGCAGGGATGGCGCCGGCTTCGGTTCCATTGATCAGATGACGCGTACCATCGGGCAGGAGGTTGACCCACTCGAGGCTGGCCGACCCTGCCGCGCCGAAGTAGAAGAGCCGGAATGGATAGAGACCTTCATCCGTCACCATCAGGTCGATGATCCACGGGGCGTCATCGCCGCCACAATTCGTGCACGGTGAGAACGTGGCTGGAATTTCCAGTTCGGTCGGGGACCCTCCGGCGTACAGACGAAAAGCCGGCTGCATGGTGATGTTAAAACGGTGATGCCCGGGCTTGAGATGAAGCAAGGTAAAGGCCTCCAACGCAAAAGGCTGGCCGCGGCCGGCGATGCCGGGAAAGAGGCTCTCGTTGGCTATGTTGCCGACCGGCGCGCCGTCGATTTGATAATTAAGGGCCGTCGTCTCTTCAAAATACCCGAGATTATTCAGTAATGCCGGGTCGACGAGATTTGTAAACGGTTCGTTCAGAATGGCCTGAGCGTCATCAAGGGTGGAGAATGGATAGCCTTCCGCGCTGTCAGGCAGGATAAGATTCAGCGCCATACCGCGTCGCTGATAGCGAGTGGGATCGAATGGGAGCGAGAGGGATTTGCCCAGCACAGGGAATTCGCTCCACGCGAGAACGGTGAAGGACCATTGTTTCGTGTATGGGCGCGGGGTCGGGCTGTTATCGAGGAATGAGAGCTCGACGGTATGGGTGCTGGCTGAGGGCAGTGGGGCAGGCGCTTGATAGAGAACCGTGGTCGTGCCGGCTTCGGTCACGATAATGGGAGTGACGGCGATGCCATCGAGCTTGAGTGTAATGGATCCTTCCTTGACTGATTGATCGCCGGCTCGGAGGACGGCCCGGAGCGGAGAGCTGGGGCTGGCCTCCATCGCGTTCTCCGCGGGTAGCAGGTCCGTGATATCGATCGGCCGGCTGGTGACGCCGGCTGAGGTCGTGTATTGCTCAGCGACAAGAAAAACTCCGCCGGCATATCCACGGAAAGCGTGGGCGCCCGGCAGGCCGCCGTTCGCTTGGCCTACGGAATGGCTGGTTCGGATGATGATGGTGCCGTCGGCTCCGGGGGCGATGTCCGTCCACCGCGCGACCAGTCCGGTCGCGTTGTCGCCGGTACTGAATTCCACCGAGGTTTCCGACACTTTGTGCGTCCCCGGAGTGCTGGCGTAGCGAGAGGCTTCAGCTCCGATGATCGACCAGTTGGTGACGCGCTCGGCGTAACCGGCGCCACCTTTGCGATCAGCGGTACCGGCAAAGGTGTAGCGGCGGGACGGGTTCAGCCCGGTCAGAGTCAAGTCCACGCTCCATCCCGGGGCATCGCCGTAGCTCATGTTGCCGGCGAGGTCGACCATGCCTTTGAATTCTGCCTCCGCGTCTGAGCCGGGCGGAAAATCGGCGGCATCGCCGGCGGAGTTGACGCTGCCGCTGGAGATGGTTTCCGTATAAGCAGCCTCGACGCTTAACGGGGCGCCACCGACGCTGTTTTTCAGCGGGCCGGAGCCAGCTTCGCCGGCAAAACTGCGTCCCAGACCGTACGTTGTGACGGTGGGCTCATTGATTTGTCCCGGCTTGAAGGCGCTGTCATTGAAGGCGCGCCACCGGTGTGGCCCAGCTTTTAAGCTGAAAACGCCACCGGCATAGCCGCGGAAGGCATGTGCGCCAGGCAGGCCGCCCTGAGCCTGCCCCACACTGTGCGTCGTGCGAATGATGATCCGGCCGTCGGAACCAGGATCGATGTCTGTCCATCGGGCGACCAGCCCGGCGGCATTGTCGCCGGTGCTGAATTCAACTGACGTCTCGGAGACTTTATGTGTTCCTACTGAACTTGCATTCTGGGCGCTGGCAGCGCTGAGGATCGACCAATTAGTGACCCGCTCGGCATATCCGGCGCCGCCTTTGCGGTCGGCTGTGGCGGCGAAACTGTACCGTTTGGTGGGATCGAGTCCGGTTAATTCGAGGTCGACGTACCATCCGGGAGCATCGCCGTAGCTCATGTTGCCGGCGAGGTCGACGCGTCCTTTGAATTCGGCTTCAGCGTCCGAGCCTGCGGGGTAGTCGGCGGCATCGCCGGCGGAATTCACGCTGCCGGCGGTGATGAACTCGGTGTAGGTAGCGGTGACCAGGCTATTTTCCCCGGTGGCGAGGATTTTCAGTGATCCGGAGTTGCCTTCGCCGGCGAAGCTGCGGCCCAGTCCGAAGGTGGTGGCATTGGGGTCGTTGGTCTGACCTGATTTGAAGGCGCTGTCGTTGTAGGCTTCCCACTGATCGACCTGTTCGCTGACGAGGAACAGGCCGCCGCCATAGCCGCGAAAGGCATGGGCGCCGGGCAGACCGCCGGCGGCGACGCCCACGCTGTGGCTGGTGCGAATGACGATAGTGCCGTCAGCGCCGGGGCGGATATTTGTCCATCGAGCCACCAGCCCCGCACTATTTTCGCCAGTGCTGAATTCGACGGAGCGGTCGGACACTCGATGGGCTCCGGGTGAGCTGGCATAGGTCAGGGCGTCAGCCCCTAGCACGCTCCAGTTGGTGACCCGGTCGGCGTAACCGGCCCCGCCCCGGCGATCGGCCGTTCCGGCAAATGAATACCGGCGGCTCGGATTCAATCCGCTGATGGTCAACTCGACAGCCCATCCCGGCGCGTCGCCATAACTCATGTTTCCCGATAGGTCGGCCCGCTCGGCGAAGAGGGCCGCGGCATCAGTATCCGGAATAAATGGAGCCGCATCCCCCGCCGAATTCACACTGCCGGTGGTGAAGATTTCCTTGTATTCGACGGCGACTCCGGTGGCTTCACCGGTGGAGAAATCTTTCAGCGGTCCGCCTTGGCCTTCGCCGGCAAAGCCCCGGCCCAATCCATAGGTCGTCGTATTCGGGGCGTTGGTCTGGCCCGGTTTGAAAGCGCTGTCATTATAAGCGATCCATCCGCCGTTCGAAATACCGGTCAGGCCCGATATGAGGGTAAGTCCCATCACCCAGTGACGAATCGCGGAAAGCAAAGTGTGAGTCTTGAGCATTATTTGAAGGGGTGGATTTTAAATGACGGTCTTGGGAGGCTCCGGTGATTTTTTCAGCCTATCAGAAAGAGTGAGGCCCCATCAAGCATTTCTGGGCGGGGCTTCGCCATCGGTGGGAAACAATCACATCCGTCCGGATCCGGCACTCGGATTCCCGTGACGTTCCAGACACGAGGGAGCCGTGGCGTTCCGGGCGGCCGGGCAGCTTCGACGGCGTGCCGGGTGGCGCTCACCGCGCGGGTTCTGCGCGCGGGTTCGTGACTGGCCTCATCGTGGGGCCCCGCGATGAGAACATGAAACGCGAACCGGCCGGAGTGATCGGACTGTGCCGTGGCGATCGTGGCGACCGAACCTGCCGGACTGTGCCGGCGAGGTGAAGAGGAGGAGAGCGGATTGTTACTGGGCTTTTTCCAGTCCCTCGATGACGTGGCTTTGGGTGAGGAATCCTTCTGGCAGCATGATGGGCGGCTGGGAGGCGTCGGCCGGATAGATGAAATTGACGGGGATGGCGAAGAGGCCATTGCGGAAGAGAAATTCCGAGATGACGGGGTCCTCATTGGTCCAATCGGCTTTGAGGGCGACGGCCTTGGTTTTGGCGAAGGCGGCGGCGACGCGCTCTGATCCGGGAGATTTGAAGACGACTTTTTTGTTTACCTGGCAGGTGGCGCACCATTCGGCGGTGAAGTCGACGAAGATGACACGTCCTTCTTGGCGCAGGGCGGCGACTCGTTCTGGGGACCATTTTTCCCAAGTGATACCACTGGTGGTAGCGGCGGCGGCTTCGGCGGGAAGTTTGCCGCCGGTGCGCACGGCATGTTCCAATTGTTCGCTGAGCTGGCTGATTTGATCATTGAGCGGCCGTGATTCTGGTGTGCTGGCGACGGCGTCGCGCGCCGTCCAGACGGCGGTGGCGGCGAGCAGGATGGTGGCGGCTAGGCCGCCGCGTCGGGCCGTGGTCGACCGGACGGGTGATGTCCAGCGGCCGTACACCCAAGCGCCCAGCGCGAGCAGGAGCAGGGCGACGAGCATCAATGTCAGGCCGCCGCGGCCGGTCTGGGCGCCGAAGGAATGGAGGAAATAGATCACGGTCGCGAGCATGGGAAAGGCCATGGCGACTTTAAACGTCTCCATCCAGGCGCCCGGGCGGGGCAGATGGTGAACCAGTTTTGGGAAGAGCGAGAGCAGGAGATAGGGTAGGGCGATGCCGAGGCCGAAGAAGGTGAACAAGATGAGTGCGAGCGCGGGAGGCTGACGCAGCGTGAATCCCATGGCCGCGCCAAGAAACGGTCCGCTGCACGGTGTGGCGACCAGAGTCGTCAACGCACCCGTAAAAAATGATCCGGCCAGCCCCTGCTTCTCCATCAAACCGCCGCCCACCCCGATCAAGCCAGTTCCCCACTCAAAAATACCAGCGAGGTTCAGAGCGAGAAGGAAAAGCAGGCCGATAATGAAAGCCATGAACCCGGGTGATTGCTGCTGAAATCCCCAGCCTAGACGGGCTCCCGCCAGATTGAGGGCAATCAAAACTCCGGCCAGCGCCCACATCGTCACCAACAGGCCGAGCGTGAAAACAAGTCCGTGCATCCGTACCTTGCGCGGGTCCTCCCCCGATTGCTGTACAAACCCAAGTACCTTCAACCCGAGTACCGGAAAAACACACGGCATCGCATTCAAAATAAATCCGCCCGCCACCGCCAGCACCAGCGCCCACAAAAAGGTCAGCTCCTTCTGCGCGCCGCCGCTGAGATTGACAAACTTGGCACCCGTCTGAGGAATGATGGCCGCCATGGCCGCCAGCGTGGCCGATGGGAGCACTATTTTGCCATCGGCTCCGGCGGCATCCGGCGCGGCTGGTTGAACGGGATCTGGTGTCACAGCACCCGGCTCCGGCGCCGCTTCTGTCGTCCCGGCCGTGGCCGTGGCCGTGGCTTCGGCCGGGCTGAATGGGACGGCCAGTGCCGGTAGCGAGCCGTCGGCCAGCCATCCCTTGGTGGCCCGAAGGAATCCGGAGGGCGGGCGTGTCGCGTCCGATCTCGTCACGCTGATCACCCACGCCCCGTCCTGTTTGACGATCTGAGGAGGTCCAAGCTCAACCACGTTGTCGCGTTCGAAGAAATAAACATCACCGGGATCAGAATTGGCTCCGTTCCCGGGGGTGAGGGTGATGGTCGCCGTTTCCGCACTGAGGAGAGTGTCGATTTTCCACGCGTCGGATGTCGCTGGCTGCTGGGCTCGGATGGCGTCGAAGACGGCACGGACAGCTGGCACTGGCTGGGGGTCAGCCGCGGCGTCGACTTTCAGCGAGACCGCTCCGGTGGCCCGGATGCAGTTTTCCTCGGTGCATTCAAACCACGTGGCTTTACCTTCGAGCGTGACACTGGAGCCGACCGTAAATGTTGCCGGCGGCGTGATGACTGTTAATAAATGCGTGTCCCCGTGATAAACGTGGCTGGGGCCGGCTCCGTTGTCGTAGAGATCGGGGATTGGCCAGACAAACGGACCTGCCTGCCAGCCGGCGGGCAATTTCCAGTCGAGTTTGGTGGCTTGGCCGATGCCGGGGTTGATCCAATACGTGTGCACGCCGGGCGGGTGTTGCAGCCGCAGGGCGACCGTGAACGGCTGGCCGGGGGCGACGGCATTTGTTTCCGCGACCAAAGTGACTGGGACTTTGGAGGCGCCTCCGAATTGAGCCCAGGCGGGAGTGCTGCCGAGCAGGATGAGGGTGATAAGAGCGGAGAGCGTGGAGGTAAGGCGGTGGTCCATGAATCGAGGAAGTGCTGAAATGAATCCGTGCGGTGCGTGTCGGCGCGGTGTTGGAAAACGGGATGATGACAAAAACCAGCGGGCGGGAAAAAATCTATCGAGGAAGGGGACCTGGTTCAGTCGGCTCGCTGACCGGATGGAAGATGATTTTCATGATGGGCTGGTGATCGTCACCGCTATCCTTGAGGGTGACCTGACGCTGGTAGGATCCTACCGGGTATCCACCGACTTGATATTGAACGATCAATGGCTCGTAGGCAGCGTACTGCTTGTCGGTGCACGGCGGGGGAGGGGAGCTGAGGAATTTTTGAACCTCGGCCCGGTCGGGGTCGATGGTCATGTTGCTGACGCCGCCGACGAACTGCCAGAACCCGATGCTGTCGAGAAATGTGGAGTTTTCCCGCAGCGTGCGATTGGTTGTTTCGTAGTCGCTTTTCCCGAGGGCGGCCCAGACCGGGGCTTTGTCATAGATGGCGGGCAGCGGGTCTCCGTATTGATCGAGCACGGTGAGGGTGATGTCGTGGAGGCACATGGAGGCAAGACGAGCCTCGGGGTGAGAGACGGCGGCTTTGGGCACCGTTCGCATATTGAGGGCGCGATTGACCAGTCCTGGCTGGGCTGGGCCCTCATAAAGCACTTCTCCCTGTAGTTTGAGCAGGGTTGGTACGCATACTTTGACTGGTAGCGACTTGGTGGCTCTGACGGTGTCGCCCTCCTTCAAGGTGATGGTCAGGAGCACCTCGCTGTCGTCGAATGTCGGGCTGTGTCCTAGCACTTGGAGGTGGAGAATCTGGCCGTTGGGCGAGTCCTCGGTTTTGACCAGTTCGGCGGTGGCGCTGGCCCGGTCCCGGCCGGTAATCTCGGCGGAGGTCGTGATCGTTTTGCTGCTGCGATTCTGAATAGTGACGGCCACTGGAGCCGCCAGCGATTGCCTTTCGGCGCGAGCATTGACCTCAAGGTGGCCCGTGCGCACCTCGGTCACGTCAAGTCCAATGGCCAGATCAGGCTCCCGCAGCGACGGTTCCTCGCCCCGGGATGCGGGGGCGAAAAAACCCGCGGCCAGCAGGCACAGCGCGAACCAGGTGGATGCAGAGCGGAGGGGGTGGAAAGTAATCATCTCTTTGGCTGGCTCACTTGCGGCATTCTGCTACATAGCAGAGACTATGGTTTTTGTCAAAGGTCGGCCAGAGCGAGACGGGCTTTGGCCTTTGTTTCGGGGTCGTCTTTGTACCGGACGGGCAGGGCGATGGCTTTTTCCAGTGCTTGTTGGGCTTGGTCTTTTTTCCCTTCTTCGGCCAGGGCATGACCGAGTCCGAGCCAAGTCGCGGCGCGATGCGGGTTTAAGGCCAAGGCCCGCTGGAATGAAGCGATGGCTTCAAGGTTGGAGGCTGGCGGCAGCGCCCCGTAGATGACGCGGGCTACCCCGGCGAGTATCGGATTCAAGCTGGCCAGCCCGTGATGCCACGCCCCCATCACATAATGAGCGATTTCATTGGTGGCATCGAGGGCGATGGCGCGGTCCGCATGGGTTTTGATTCGTTTGGAGGTTTCGATTTTCTCTTTACTCCCTTGATAAGGAGTGAGTAGTCCATAGCAGATGGCCAGCGAGATGTGGGCGTTGGAACTTTCCGGGTCGGCGGTGACGGCTCGCTGGGCGTATTGAAACGCCTGTTCGGCCAGCGCTTTTTTCCGGGCTGTATCCGCGGTGTCCTGGATGGATTCTCCGAGTTGTTTGGAAATGCGGTGAAGGATGTCCGATTGGTTTGGATTGAGTTGCTCCGCCTGACGGTAGACAGCCAAGGCTTCGGCCGTGCGGCGCTGCTCATCCAGCCTATCGCCCTGACGCAATAACAGGCTCAGATCAGCCCACGCTCGGCAGGGGAGGCCAAGGGCGATGAACACCGCTAAGATAAAAACACTCTGGCGCATGAAGGGCGGAAAATTTGTTACAAATGGGCGCGGAAGAAGGTCGCTACGCCGGCCATCTGGGCGGTCGTCAATGGGAAAGCATGATTCTGGCCGTTGACGACGACCAGCTTCGTCTCGACCCCGAGTTGTTCGAGCCGGGTGGCGAGGGCCTGACTTTGAGACAGCGGGACCATCCAGTCGTGTTCGCCATGGTACATCAGAGTGGGCGGCATGCGGCGGGTGACGCGCCGGAGCGGGCTAGCCTGATGAATGACGTCTCCGGCGCGAGCTTGGTCGGTGCCAAAGAATTCGATAAAGAGCTGGTTGGACGGGCTAAAATCTTTGTACTTGGCCCACAAAGCATCCATGTCCGTCGGGGCATAAAGCAAGCACAGCGCGCGGACCCGGCTGCGGCCCAATTCGCTCGCAAGCAGCGCCGCTACATGCCCGCCAGCTGACTCGCCCGCGAGAAACATGCGGTCCGGATCGAGTCCGTATTGCCGGGCATTTTCCTTCAGCCACGAAAATCCCGCCTCCGCATCGTTCAGCGCCGCAGGCCATGGAGCCTCTCCAATCTTCCGATATTGGACCGTGGCCACCGCGAATCCTTGTTGGGTCAGGTCACGTAAATGAAAATTAAACTCCTTGGTGCCATATCTCCAGAGGCCGCCGTGAAACCAAACCACCACTGGCATGGCCTGCGATGATTTCGGTACGTACAAATCGAGTTTCAGGTCGCCCTCGGGTCGCTGCACGTAGGTGAGGTTTCGCTGCACGACCTCGTTTTTCGGGCCCAGCCCGACAGCGTCACGTCCTTGACGGACGAGGGAGCTGCATCCGGTCAGCATGATCAAACTGGAAAGGACCACGCCCAGTCCCGGAATACGGAGGCCTGACATCAGGGTTTTTGAAAACGATAATGTGAAACATGCCATTGATTGCCTTTATCGTACCCCCACAATTCTGCGCACGCCATGTAGAAAACTCTCCAGTACACCCACCACTTGCGGGCTTGATCTGGGCCGTATGTTTTTTCGAAAAGCGGCCAGATTTCCGCTTTGTTCGCGTCCATGTTTTCCAGCCATGCTTCCGCGGTTCGCTGGTAATGCGTGCCGCTGACGCACCAGTGGTTTTCAATGCGCAGGTCATCCTGGAAATACAGTAGAAGGTCGTCGCTGGGCATTTGTCCACCCGCGAAAAAGTACCGCGTCATCCAATCGTCCGGCCCTTTATCTTCATAGTGGTATGCCAGTTCCCGGTGGGTGAAAATATGCACAAAAAGCCGACCTCCTGGGACCAGCCAGCCGGCCACCTTGCGCAGCAACAGCTGGTAGTTTTTCATGTGCTCGAACATTTCCACGCTGACGACCCGATCGAATTGGCGGTCGATCGTGAACACATTCATGTCCTGGGTGATGATTTCGAGATTGGTCAATCCGCGGGCGGCGGCCATGGCGTCGATGTGTTGCTTCTGGGTGCGCGAGTTGGAGACGGCGGTGATGCGGGCGCCGGGAAAGTGTTCGGCCATCCAAAGCGAGAGTGATCCCCAGCCGCAGCCGAGTTCGAGAATTTGCTGACCGTTGGCGAGGCCGGCTCGTTCGCAGGTGAGGGCGAGCATGCGTTCTTCGGCTTCATCGAGGGTGGTCACGCTGTCGTCCCACAGACCGCTGGAGTATTTCAGGCGGCGGCCGAGGCACAGCTGGTAGAAGCGGGTGGGCACCTCGTAGTGTTGTTCATTGGCGGCCTGCGTTTGTTCGGCGATGCCGCGTTTTTTCAAGTCGGCGACGTACTGGAGCAGTGCGGCTCGTTGGGCTTCCACGCCGGGGTGTGATTTCTCGCGCAGGGTACTGGCCAGCAGTCTGCGGATGCCCGCCCGGATCAGCGCGTCGGGCACGAGGTTGGTTTCGAGAAGATGGTCTGGATTGATCATGCGGAATTCTTGGGAAACCATGGGACGAAGGCGCTGGTGGAGCGCTGGTAGCGGCGGTAGGCGTCGCCTCTGGTCCGGAGTGAGTGGGCTTCAGTCAGCTCAACTCCCGTGACTTTCAGAAGGAAATACAGCATGAGCAGCGGACATGCCACCGTCATCCATCCCATGGGCGAACCAAGGGCCACCAGAAAAAACCCCCACCAGACCATGCTTTCGAAAAAATAATTCGGATGCCGGGAATAGCGCCATAGCCCGGTCGCGCAGACGCCGCCACGGTTGGCAGGATCGGCCTTAAAGCGTTTCATCTGCGCGTCCGCCACGGATTCGCCCGCCAATGAGAGCACGGCTACCGCCAGTCCGATGATTTCCACCCAGTCAAGCTTTGGGTCTGTCTTGAAGGCGACCAGGAGGAAAGGGATCGAAAAAATCACGGCGATGACGGCCTGCAGTTGGAAGAAGGCAAGAAACATCCAGGGACCGGGCCAGCGGGTTCTCAGGGTTTCGTAGCGCGGGTCTTCCTGTGGGTGATGGCTGAGCACGCGGCGCAACAAATACGTGCCCAGCCGCAGGCTCCAAGCCATGCCCACGGCCGCGACTAGCCAGGTGCGAAGTGGTGCGCCCGGTCCCGCCACCGCATACAGCGGAGCGAGTACCGCCACCGCATAACTCCACGCCACATCTAGAAAACCATAGTTTTTCACCCGGACGCACACCGTCCACACGATGAAAAATAAGAGGCACGAAATGGCGGTGCCAGTAGCAAGCAGGGTGAGCATGGACGACATTAGGGTAAACGCGCCAATCCCCGCGCGAGGACGCGCAACGGGGGGCGCACCAGAAAATAAACAACCGGGGCCGCGACCGCCGCGAGCAGGCTCCAGACCGCCACTCCCTGCAGCGCCAGCAGTCCGTAATCACGAAAAAATGACGCCGTATCTGCAGAAAACCTCTCGAATAGTAGAGGGATCGAAAGTGGTACTGGCGATGTCTGAAACAACCATTCGCCGGCCCGGTAGTGTGGGATGAGCAACGCCAGTTGCAGCGGCCCGGCGGCGTAGTTGACGAGCTGGATGACGGGTTGATTGAGGCGCAAAACGACCGCGGCCAGTCCGCAAAGGACAGTGGCGCTGCCAAGGATCGGGCAACAGCCGAGAACTAAGCCAAGGGCCGCCGTGAGCGCGAGTTTTTCCGGAGTCACTCCCTGTTGCAGCTGGGCCATGACCGGCGCCGCCACCCGGCGGTTCCAGACGCGGGCACACCGTTTTCGCAGCGAGTCGCGGGCGGTCGCGGGGCAGGCCAGCTCGTCCTCCCAGGCGCTCATCTTGGCCGCGGCCTCTACCGCTGTGGAGGGTGAGGCCTTCATGATTGGCGCAACAGCAGCTTTTCTAGCGGGGCGTCCGCCGGCAGTCGGAATAACTTGATGAGCACGTAGATGGCCATGGCAATATTGCCGAGAAATAGGATGGCGACCAGCCACGCCAGTCGCGAGATCCACCCGGTTTCCTTGTACGCTACCCACAGCCAGAACGTGAAAAATGCCAGATATGTATCGACGAGGGTGGCGATGAACCACGGGTGAGTGGCTACTTCTCGGGGGGTATCCCACAGGGCGACGACGGACCCAGCCCAGATGGTGGTGCCTAGAATGGCCGCGAGAAACCCAATGAAAATGAAACGCAGGATCTGGATCATGGCGCAGGTGGCGGGCAGGCCCGGGCCCGCAATAACGGGTTGTTGGGGCGGGTGTAGGTGGCGTGAACCACACTGATGTTGCGCATGGCAAAGGCCGCTTCGCAATACTGAAGGTAATAGTTCCACTTCCGAATAAAACGGTCGTCAAATCCCAGCGCCCTGACGTCTTCCATCTTGGCGTTAAACGTCGTATGCCACTCGCGAAGCGTGCGCGCATAGTCGAGCCCAAGGTCGCTCAACCGATGCAAAAACAAATCACCCGTCTGATGCAGCGCCTGATTGACCCGCCCCAGACTGAGCAACAGCGAGCCCGGGAAAATGTGCTTTTGGATCCAGTCGACCCCGCGCTTCATCTGGGCATGGCGGGCGTCCGGGACGGTGATGTACTGCAGCGCCACGAGTCCATGCGGGGCCAGAACTTCGTGGATCTTGGCGAAAAACGTCTCGAGATACCGGTCGCCGAGCGCTTCCATCATCTCGATAGAAGCGATTTTGTCATACGTGCCGTCGATATCACGGTAGTCTTGCAGGCGCAGGTCAATGCGGTCAGCCAGCCCTTCGCGGGCAATGCGGTCACGGGCAAAATCAAATTGCCGCTGCGAGATGGTGACCGTGGTGACCCGGCATCCGTGGTGCCGAGCAGCATGACAAGCAAATCCTCCCCAGCCGGTCCCGATTTCCAGCAGATGATCGCCGGGATGAAGCTTCAGTTCCTGACAGAGCGCCTCGTACTTGGCCTCCTGCGCGTCCTGCAGGGAATGCTGAGGTGAGGCGAAGAGTGCGCTCGAATACGTCATCGTCGGGTCCAGCCACAACGCGTAGAATTCGTTTCCGAGATCGTAATGTTCCGCGATATTCCGCCGTGCGGTGGATTTGCTGTTTGGCCGCAGTAGGTGCTGGGCCCGGTTCCAGCTGCGCAGCATGTTCAGTGAGAGCGAACGAATTTTCGAGCCGCTGAGCGCGGCGGTATTTTCCAAGTTGTGGATCGCCCAAGCGATGACGCGTTCGATGCTGTCCGTATCCCAGTCGCCATCGACATAACTTTCGCCGAACCCGACGTCCCCGAAGAGGACGATTTTTTGAAAAAATGCCGGATGGCGGACGCGGATGGTGGCGCTCACTTCGCTGCCTGGAGTGCCGATGAGGCGGGGCGTGCCGTCGGGCATTTCCAAGCGGAGGCACCCGGCTGTCATGCGGCTCAGGGCGCGCAGGGCGTGGCGCTGGTGAAATCCCGCTGCATCGCCGGTCATGGCGGCGGCAGTGGTCACGGTGGCGGTCGATTCATTCATGGTTTCTTTCCAGACAGGGAGACATGGGGATTGAATACATCCCGTTGCAGCGCCGGTTGTGCGGCTTTGGCGTGCCAAGGCAGACGCTTGAGCCAGAGCAACAAGGCATGCCAGTGAATTAGGGTGATGACTTTGAGCGTGACCAGCGGGCACTTGAGAGTGGCTCCCCACAGGCGCGCGGTGGACAATTCCCGACGCCGCCCCGTCAGCTTGCTGAGCAGGACCGGTTGTCCCTCGTCGTGGTCGTCAATGTGGATTTCAAGGTCGGCGGACGGTACCTTGAGATTGAACGCAAATGACAGCTCGAGCCCGGAAAAGGGCGAGACATAAAAATGTTTTGGGGTCGTGCGGCGGAATGATCCATCTGCTTCCGGCGCCCGCAGCAAGTACGGCTTCATTTCGCCAAAGGTGTTCCCGACTTGGACCACGGCGCACAGCGGAGTGTCCGTATCGCGGTCATGCACAAAATAAAACGAGACGGGATTAAAGATGTGGCCGAAGACGCGCGGCAGCGTGAGCAGGGTGACCCGCACCGCCGCCAGATTCAGCACCGCCCCGGTTTCCTGCTCCGCTATCCAAGCGAGTAGGTTTTCCTTTACCGATGCCGATTCATGGTCCGGCAACGTCAGGTGGTCACGATCCCGAAATTCATAGGCGTTGCGACGGTTGTGCGAAAACCCCCAAACGCTGGACGCCACCTTGTCGATTTCATCAAGATCAAGCGCCAGCATGAAAATATGATGGCTGAACGAGTGAGGTTTTGGTTTCAGTCGGTGATGGCTCACCACACATTCATAGAGTGCGGAACGGAGGGCGCCCGCCGGGGGCACGCCGCCTCTGCCGTCAACGCCAGACGGCTTCACGAAGGCGGTGGCCGGTTCGGTTACGTCCATATTTCCTCCCCCGTGAGTGCACGCACGCACTCGAGCGCACTCGTAAAACCATCTTCGTGAAATCCGAATTTGAACCACGCCCCCGCGTAATACGTCGTCTGGTCTGGGGCCAGCCTGTTGAGTTGGGGGAGTTCCTGCTGCGCACGGATCGCTCCGCGCGTGAAAAGCGGGTGTTCGTAATCGATTTCGCGCAGCACCTTCTCGGGGGCGATGCGGCCGCGGCAGTTGAGCGACACAAAATACTGCTGATGGCGGGAGACGTCCTGTAGACGATTCATCCAGTAGTGCGTCTCCGGGAGGATCGAGCCGTCGGCGCCGTTGAGGATGCGGTAATTCCATGATGCCCAGCACCGTCGGGTGCGAGGCATGACACTGGTGTCAGTGTGCACGGTGGCCGTATTCGGTTGGTAGGCAAATTCGCGGAGTAGGCGCGCTTCCATCGCGGTCGGGTCCGCCAACAGGCGCAACGCCTGATCGCCATGGCAGGCGAGAATGACTTTGTCAAAACTCTCCGTCGAGCCGTCGCTGGCCCGCACTTCGACCCGGCCGCCCGCCGGCCGCCGGACCTCGACCGCCCCGCGGCCGGTATGCAGCCGGTCGCGAAACGGCGGAATCATCCGGTCAACATACTGGCGTGAGCCGCCATGCACCGTCCACCATTGATGCTGGGTGCTGAGTCCGAGGAATCCATGATTGTGCCAGAATCGCAGCAGCGTCAGGGCTGGAAAATCCGCCATTTTTTCAGGGGGCGTGCTCCAGACGGCGCTGCTCATCGGCACCAGATAGTGGTCCATCATGTCCTGTCCATACCCGCGCGCCTCCACGTATTCCTGCAGGGTCATGTCTTCCCAGCGAGGGTCGGTCAGCGCGGGCACAGCTTCTGTGTTAAACCGGTTGATGGCCGTCAGTAGCCGCCAGTGCCGCGGTCGCAGTAGGTTGCGCCGCTGACCAAAAAGCAGATTCAAGCTGCCGCCGTTAAACTCCAGGCCGGTCGGTGCGTGCTGCACGCTGAATGACATATCTGTCTTTTTCGTCTCGACCCCCAATTCGCGAAAAAGCCGGGTCAGATTCGGATATGTTTCATGATTAAAAACCATGAAGCCGGTGTCGATGGGCACCGTCTTTCCATCCTCATCCACCGTGATGGTGTGAGTGTGTCCGCCGACACGCGTACTGGCCTCGTAAATCGTCAAATCCACGCGGGCGTGGAGGAAATGCGCGCAGCCCAGCCCCGCGATGCCGGATCCTATGATGGCCACTCGAGTCATGACAGTCGAGGCAAGGAGAGGGGGCCAGATCCCAGGATGACCCGGTCAGCTAGTTCTAAACAGTTGTCAAAAAAACAAGTCATGATGGGAAACGGCTAATCAAAAGCAGTCGGCGAGCGAGTCAATAATCACGCGGATTCTGTGCATCTGGTCGTCGCCGGAGCTCCGGTCAAGTGGCTTGGGCGTCGCCTTTGGGAGATTCGATGACGGGTCAATCGTGGAAGTATGGACAAAAAAACACCAGTCATGACGTCGCCGCTGGTCTCACGGGGATGTGAACCGCCGGGGGCTCAGGGCCGGACCGTCCCGCCAACCGCAGGAACCTGCTCGCGAAGTTGGGGCACCCGCACAAAACGCGTTGGATCATACCCCTGGCCTGCCAGACGCTCCAAAATGCCGGCATAAATGTCGTCCGGTAGCGTGCGCTCACGGGCCATGATCCATCCGTAACGCCGTGAAGGATGGCCAATGACCGTCCATCGGTACTCAGGATCCAAATCAATGATCAGATAGGCCACCTTCAGAAACGGAAGAAAACGCACACGCCATTCGGCGTTGGTTTCTTTGTTCACCACCTCAGCGGTGAAATCGAATCGCTTCTGCTCGGCGTCGAATGAATGTTTCTTGTAAACGAACCAGTTGGCAATCGTTCCATCGGGCCGCAGGGCGTAGCTTTCGACCGAATCCACGGTATTTTTTTCAGCGAAGTACGGAATGTTGGCGATCACTCTCCAGTCGCCCATGAAGCGTGGCAGATCGACTATCGGGACCGTACGCAGTGGGGATTCGGGCATGCGGGTAACGGGTGGGGGCGTGGTGGCGGGATGCTGTGGACCGGCCGCGGGTCCGGCGCATGATGACAGCATGACGACCGCCCCGCTGATGACCAGCAGAATCCACGGCCGGGCCAGATCAAGGAACGGAATCATCTGTACATCTAAACGTGCGATTCCACCAAAAGGATGCGCCGATCGGGCGCCGCGACCGCCACCCGCCCTGAATCACGAGGAAACCACGATTTTCTCTTCGCCAAGATGAATTTGTCTGCTTATTTCGGCAACCCCATTCCCGACCAATCCCCGCCATGTCCGCCGCCGCCCCGGTTGCTTCTGCGACCACGCTCACCCCGTCCGCCGCTTCTCCTGAGTCCGTTGAGCCGCGCCTCACGAAGAAAATCCTGACCGCCGACCACCCGACATGGTGTCCTGGATGCGGTGATTTTGCCGTGCTCGCCAGTTTTTATAAGGTGCTGGAAAAGCTGCAGTTGCCTCACGAAAAAATCGTCTGCGTGGCAGGTATCGGGTGCTCCTCGCGCTTCCCCTATTTCGTCAATAGTCACGGTATCCACTTCATTCACGGCCGCGCCTTGCCGCTGGCTACCGGTATCTCGCTGAGTCGCCCCGATCTGCACGTCTTCGCCTTCGGTGGCGATGGCGACGGATTCTCCATCGGTGGCAACCACCTCAACCACGCCGCCCGGAAAAATATCCGCCTGACCTATGTTGTGATGGATAATTTCGTCTACGGCCTGACTAAAAACCAGACGAGCCCCACCTCTCCAGTCGGCCGTAAATCGAAGACCGACCCTCAAGGGAGCTTCGACCGCCCCATCAATCCGATGAAACAATTGCTCGCCACCGGGGCGAGTTTCGTCGCTCGTACGCACGCCGCACAGGTCGCGCACATGAATCAGATGTTCGAACGTGCCATTTTGCATGATGGTTTTTCCGTGGTCGAATGCATGAGCGAGTGCACCATGTTTTATCCTGGTGCCTTTGATGACGCTGTTCCGCGCAAGGGCGGGGTTTTCGAGACGATCGATGAGACCCAGCACGATACTTCCAGTGATGTGGCTGCATGGGCCCTGGCGGACCTGCCTGCTCCAGGTAAATACGGGGTTTTCTACCAAGAGACCCGGCCGACCAAAAATGCCATGGAACGCAATTATATTGCCGAAACCCAGGCCAAATTGGGCGGAGCCAGCCAGAAAGATCTGCTACGGAAACGGTTTGAGGCCATGCGCTAGGCCTTCTGCCCGGCGGCGGGCCGGTGTGCCGGCCCCAGCCAGTGGCCTGACACCAGATGGACGCCTCCGCGTTCTCCAGCTTGCCATCACCGCCACCGGAGGGTAAAAATTCTCCTCCGGCATCGCTGATCCCAGAAGCGTCATTATTTCGCACCCCGAACCCCACCAATTCCCGCCATGTCCCATACCTACCCCAAACTGCACAACGCCATGTGGCCCGGTCTCGTCGGCAAGGAGCCCGGCACGGATCACCCGCCCATCAGCCTCGACCGTATGCTCGAACTGACGGCTAAGGCGTCGGTGGATGGTCAGAAATTCGAGGGTGTGGATTTGTTCCTCTTCCATCCCCACATCGATCCGGATGCCTCCGATGACGCTATCCGCACCATCGCTGATACCATCGCTGGCCATGGCCTAGCCGTCGGATCACTCGTGGCTCCAGTCTGGCCGGGAACCGTCGGCGGCAGCGCAATGGGAAGCGAGGAGGATCGCAAAAATTTTGTGCTCGCGGTCGAAAAAGCCTGCCGCATCGGCAAAGTCCTCCGAGAGCATGGGGTTCGGCAGTACGGCGTCATCCGCATTGATTCAGCCACTGGCGTGGCTCCGTGGGCCGAAGATCCTGTGGGCAATACCAAAAAAATCGCCCAGACTTTTCGCGAGGCCGCCAAAGTAGCCCAAGATCATGGCGAACGCCTGGCCGCCGAGGGCGAGATCTGCTGGGGCGGTATGCATTCATGGAAAGCCATGCTCAACACGCTGGAAGAAGTCGGCATGCCGGAAACAGTCGGCTTTCAAGCAGACTTGGCGCATACCTACCTCTACCTGCTCGGCTGCAACGCCCCCGAACATGCCTTGCTCCACGAAGGATATTCCCCCGCTGAGTTCGAGGCCGCCTATACCACGCTGACCGCCGCACTGCGGCCGTGGACCATCGATTTCCACGTTGCTCAAAATGACGGCTCCGTGCATGGCACCGGCAGTCACGACAAAACCGGACGCCATTGCCCGGCCGACGATGCGAATGGCAAACTGGACATCACCAGCGCCTCCGGTCACTGGCTCCAAGGAGCCGCCGATCGCGGAATCAAACATATCTGCTGGGACGGCTGCATGTTCCCCAATGCCATGCTCGAGGAACAATCCACTTGGAATACAATCCTCGCCGCCATGCTGAAAGTCCGCGCCGCTCACGGCTGGGCTTGATCCCCCGGCGGCCGGCCGCCACCCGCTTCCCACTCTCCGCCGCTCCACGCTCACTGCATGTCCCCCATTGTCCAAATTTCCCTCGATCTCACCAATATTGATGAAGCGCTGGAAACGGCTGCCATGGCGCTGCGGGCAGGAGTAGATTGGCTAGAAGCCGGCACGCCCCTCATTCTGGCTGAAGGATTGCACGGCGTCCGGGCACTGCGGAAGGCGTTTCCCGGGGTCCCGATCGTCGCCGATCTAAAAACGATGGACGGCGGTTATCTCGAGGCGGAAATGATGGCTAAAGCAGGTGCCACTCACGTCGTGGTTATGGCCCGGGCGCATGAAGAAACTGTCAAATGCGTGGTCCAAGCCGGCCGTGATTTTGGTGTTAAAGTGATGGGCGACAACATGGTGTGCCCCGACATGGTGGGGGGCGCAAGATGGCTGGAAGATCTGGGCTGTGACTTCATCGTGCACCACATCGGTTATGATGAACGTCGCGGCATCGCCGCGCGCGGCGAACCCATGCCTAGCCCCCTCGATCAGCTGAGAGAAGTCGTGCGCGCCGTCTCCATCCCCGTGCAGGCTGTGGGTGGGTTGTCCCTCGAACAAGCCATCGCCTGCCCCGTCCTCGGCGCACCTCTCGTCGTCCTCGGAGCCCCGCTCACCATCGACGCCGATCAATTCAAGACCGCCACCGGCGACCTCGAAGCCTCCCTGAAACTCATCTGCCAGGCGATCAAAAAAACAGCCTGCGCTTAAGAGCCCGCCTGCGTCCCCGGAGTATCCTTCGTCTGCTCCTCGCCCCCGGCCGCCGGGACGAATTTAAAAATCCTGATCGACCGCCACGCCGGCCGCTGTTTCGCCATCGCGCACCACGCAGCGAGTCAGGCGGGCGTCGGCCGCCACGCGGGCCCCAGGCCAGACGACACAGTCTTCCAGCATGGCCCCGGGCTCGATGGTCGCTTCCGGGGCTAGAGCGCAGGCTCCGGTCAGGGTCACTCCTGGCCGGGTGGTGCCGGGTCCGGGTGGCGTCAGCAGCCGGTGCGCGGCCAGATACGACGCGCGATCGCCAAGGTCGAGCCACCATCCATCATCGCAGACGACCCCGCCGACACGGCCCGTTTGGCGAATGATGTCGAGAAACGTCGTCCGGCTGGATTCAATCTTGCCGGGAGTGAGGAAATCAAGGAATCCGGGACGGCACAGATAAAGACCGGTGAATTGGTGGGTGGCTGGGAGCCCGGTTTCCAGCAGGTTGCGAAGATCCCGGATGCGTTGGCTGGCGGGGTCGAAGGCGACGACTTTTTCTGCTCCATTCGAGCGCAGGATCAGGGTGGCGAGGTCGTCGCTGGCCGCATGGTGGTCCAGAGCGGGTTGGAGATTCAGGGTCGAGAGGATGTCGCCATTATAGACCCAGAACGACTGGTGGGCGGGGAGGAGGCTGGCGATGTTGGCGATACCGCCGGCTGTTTCTAGCAGCACGGGTTCATGGCACAGGGTCAACGGGCGGCCGCGCCACGTCTTTTCGGGGAAAGCGTCATCATAGACTTCTGGATGCCAGTGGGTATTGACGAGGAATTGCTCGACGCCCATCCCGAGCAAATGATCAAAGGCGTGCGTGATCAGCGGCCGGTTCCAGACGGGGATGAGCGGCTTGGGCCGCCGCGCGGTGAGCGGGCGCAGCCGCGTGCCCAGACCGGCGCCAAGAACAAACGCGTGAGTGGGGGTGGGGGAGTTGATCATGGGCCGATGGGTGCAAATCAAAAAAACGACGGCTGTCGCCGCTGAAGAATAGCACAGGATGAACACATGAAAGTAGCATCCGTATCCATCTTTGCTTCCCGGCACGGCGTTTGCTGGTTGCGCGAAGGGTCACTCTACGCCACGCCGTTGGCAGCATTTTTATGTCAGCCCCGGATCCCGCCACCCCATTTCAACCCGACAGCTCGTCCGTGCGCCGCCGCCTGGAAGCGGCTCAGGGGTATTGCGAGCTCGGACTGCCCTCGCTGGCCTGGGAGGAAATCGCCCCCCTGCGCAAGCCGCTCGGTCACCTGAGTAGCCTGATCGAAACCGAATTGATGATCCTCCTCATCGAAAAACGCTGGATCGAGGGGCTGGCCCTGGCCTTGCGCTTGCAGCGGCTCCACCCCGATCAGCCAGCCGGCTGGCTCCAGGCCTCGTTCTGCCTCCATGAACTCGGTCGCACCCGCGAGGCGCTCGAACGCCTCGTCTCCGGGCCCCGGGCGTTGCGCACAGTAGCCCTGTTTCACTACAATACCGCCTGCTACCTCGCCCAGTTAGGCAAACTCCACGACTCCATGGCCGCCCTGCGCCGGTCGTTTGAACTGGACGCCGAATACCTCGAAAATGCCCGGACCGATCCGGATCTGGTCGCCCTGCGCGATCAGTTGTAAAAAACGCGCGAGCCGCTGCCGTCAAAAGTCCGTCGCACGCGGCTGTCGCAGGCCCGGCCTAGCCCGATTCACCCAGACTGGTCTGCCTTTGCTTGCCCACCTGCCTTCCCTCCTGCCGGCCTCCCGCCTGCGGCCTCTTCTCAGAGTGTCATATTCGTCACGCTAAACGCTTTCATCGCGACGGGATTGTGGTTGTATGTCTGGTCACCATAAACCTGCATGCATACTGTTCTCGTTGTTGATGACGAAGCCGACATTCTCGATCTGATTGCTTTTAACCTGCAGAGGCAGGGTTTGAAAGTGTTGACGGCTCGGGACGGGCTCTCGGCTGTTTTTCTGGCCAAGGAGCACCAGCCAGATTTGATTGTTCTGGACTTGATGCTGCCGGGCCGAGATGGTTTCGGGGTTTTCAAGGACCTTCGCGGCGACACCCGCACCAGTCAGATTCCAGTCATCATGCTCACCGCCCGCGGTGAACTTGATGACCGAATCACCGGCCTCGAACTCGGTGCCGATGACTACGTGACCAAGCCGTTTTCCCCCAAAGAACTCGTCCTGCGCGTCCAAGCGTTGCTGAAACGAACAAAAAAAGTCGTCGCCGACTCCGTGCTGCGCCAAGGGAGCTTCCGCTTGGAACGCAACACCCTGAAGTTGTACCTCGATGGCCAGCCCGTCGATCTGACTGCGACCGAATTCAAGTTGCTGCGGCTTCTGATCGAGGCCGGGGAGCAGCCGCAAACGCGGGACGAATTGTTGCGCGAGGTGTGGGGGTATCAGACCGATACCGTTCTAACCCGCACCCTCGATACTCACGTCAAACGCTTGCGTGAAAAATTGGGTAAGTTCGCCTCCTGTGTGGAAACCATCCGCGGGGTCGGTTACCGGTTTGTTGCGGCACCCGCCGCCACCGTTGAATGAACGGAATTCCCCGCAGCATTGGTTCTGACGTCTGGCTGTGTCTATTGTCCGTGTGAGTTTGCTCGAGATTCATGAAATCACCATTTCCAAATGAACCCGCTCGGGCCGCCGCTTCGGCCGTGGCTGGGGCCGGACCGGCGGCTCCGGCTCTCCCTGCTGTGGCTGGATCCGGGGCATTATGGGGTGAGGATATTTTGCATTCGCTTCTGGAGGGGCTGGGCGACGCCTGTCTGGTCGTGGATCATCAGATGGCCGTGCTCTTCGCCAACGCCGAGGCGCGCGAACTCTTTCGTTCCGCCCTCCAGCCCGTAGGGCGCCGATTGTTCGAGGTCTTTGCCGACCACCGCCTCACCGATGTCGCAGAACGGTCCCACCGCGAACAGACTTCAGTGGAACAGGCCGTGCAAATTGTCGTCAATCAGGGCGGTAATGAACAAAAAAAATACTTCATCGTCTCCGCTGCCCCCATTCAGCTGCCCGGCCATCCCCCCGCCTCAGGCCTGCGCATCCTCATCCGCGACGAAACCGAGCAGCGCGAAACCGAGCAAATTCGCAAAGACTTTGTCGCTAACGCCAGTCATGAACTGCGGACCCCGCTCTCCATCATTAACGGATACCTCGAAAACCTCGTCGAAGGCGTGATCGATGACCCCCTCATGGTTCAGCGCTCGCTGCTGACCATGCAAAAACACAGCCTCCGCCTAGCTCGCATCGTCGAGGACATGCTGACCATCTCGCGCTTCGAATCAGTCGGAGAGGAGGAGGCCGCAGACCTCAAAAGATCCACCTTCTCCGTCGAGGAATGCGTTAAGGATGTGCTCGATCGCCTGCACCCAGTCTTCGAGGAGAAACAAGCCCGGGCCGAAATGCAGTTTCCTCCAGCCAACGTGGGTAGTCGCCTCGCCGGTGATCGGTTTTATTGGGATCAGGTTTTTTTCAACCTCATCGAAAATGCCCTCAAAGAAAACCTCCGGCCCGGCTTGGTGGTCACCCTCGGGCTGCGTCACTTGCCCGATGGCGGAGTGCAAATGTGGGTCCGCGATAATGGGGTCGGGATTCCTCGCGCCGATTTACCGTTCATCTTCAAAAGGTTCTATCGCGTCGCAAAACACCACAGCCAAGAAGTCAAAGGTACCGGGCTGGGCCTCAGCATCGTGCGCCGCGCCGTCGAAGCCCACGGCGGCCAAGTCGCCGTCGACAGTACGCCCGGTCTTTGCACCCAGTTTACCATGACTCTGCCACCGCCGGCTCCGCCCGTGGCCTGAGTCAGTGACCATCTTTCGGCTTGCGTCGCCCCCAGCCCGATGCACACTTAGTCTCCTCGCTGCCATCCTCACATCCGGCAGTCATCGTCGGGCCGTAGTTCAGCTTGGTAGAACGCTTGCATGGGGTGCAAGAGGTCGTGAGTTCGAATCTCGCCGGCCCGACCACTAATCAACGAGTGAATGCCACTCCCAACACTGTGACAACCAGAGTGTGACAACTCCACGGTTACCATTGCTTCTGGAAGAGAAGTTCAAGAGCCAGCCGCCTCACTGCTCGCGGTTTTTCCGGATTCTCTGAGACTCTTTTCATGATCTCCCAGTCGAGGAGCGCCAGTTCGCCGGCTTGGGCTTTGTCCTCAGAGGTGTCTCGTTGGTAGGAGCTTGAGATGAGCGGGGCTGATTGCGGGAGTGGAGGGGCCAAAAAATTCAGGGCGCCGCAGTTGATCTAGGCGTACCGCAGGCAGGGCCTCACCCTGCACCGCGTCTTTTGGGCACGAATAGTCCGGAATTGTCACAACACCAACTTTGCCCGCGGTTATGGGCCTATTCTAAGATCAACTACCATGCGATTACTCATAGCTTCTCTCCTCATTGCCTCATGTTCATGTGCTGAGGCGGCGGATCCTTCCTTCGCCCATGGCGTTGCTTCAGGCGCTCCAATGGCTGATTCCATCGTACTTTGGACGCGCGTGACGCCCGTGGATGCCAATCCTATTTCTGTAAATTGGGAACTTTCCACCACCTCCACCTTCGCAACGCTCCAAGCCAGTGGCACGGCTAGCGCCCAGTCAGCTCAAGACTATACCGTGAAAATCATCCCCTCCGGACTCACGGCCAATACCACCTACTACTTCCGCTTCAGTGTCATGGGCAGCCCTATCGTCTCCCCCGTTGGTAAAACAAAAACCCTGCCCACCGGCCCAACCAGCCAAGCCCGATTTGCCGTCTTCAGCTGCGCCAATATCACGGCGGAATACTTCGACGGCTATGCCAAGGCTGCCCACGTCGGTGATTACGATGCTCTTATCCACGTTGGCGATTACATCTACGAATACGGCAAAGGCGGCTTCGTGCAAGCCGAGGACAATTCTGCCCGCTTCGGCTTCGAACCAGATAATGAATGTCTCACCCTGAAGGATTACCGTCAGCGCCACGCCCAGTATAACCGCCAGCCCAGCTTGCAATCTGCCCGAGCCTCCGCTCCGCTCATCTGCATCTGGGACGATCACGAAACAGCCAACGACGCGTACGCCACCGGCGCAGAAAATCACACCTCCGCGACCGAAGGCACCTGGAATGATCGCGTCGCCGCCGCCCTCCAAGCTTACTACGAGTGGAATCCCGTGCGTGAACCGCTCAGTGGCGACCGCAAGCAAGCCTACACCACCTACGAGTTCGGTGACTTGCTCGCGCTTCATATCCTTGAGACCCGTCTCGTCGCGCGCGATAAACAACTCGATCTCGCTCCCACCCAAGCAGAAGTCGGCGCTCGTATCACGGAGATTCTCAGCAGTCCGACGCTGACTGCAGAGTACGCCACCACCTACTCGCTCACCCCGCCCTCTGGTCCCACGGATGTCCCAGGTATCACCGCCTTCAGTACCGCGCTCGGCCGCATCGTTTTTAACGAAATGGTCACTGCCAACGTTACCGCCATGTACTCGGGTAACCGCAATTTGCTCGGCGCCAATCAACTGGCCTGGCTGCAAGGTCAGATGTCAGCCTCCTCCGCCACCTACCAAGTTCTCGGTCAACAAGTCCTCATGGGCAATATGACCCTGCCCGCCGAACTGCTTATCGAGCTAGCCAATAACGCCGTCAATCCCGCCACCGTCGTGAAATACGCCACTCCCGCTTTTAAGCTCGCCAATGGCATTCCGCTCACACCCGCCGAGCAAGCGGTCTATGACAATGCCTTCCCACTGCCGTATAACTCAGATGCATGGGACGGCTACGGTAAAGAACGTGAGACCATTCTCCAAACGGCCTCCGCCTTAAACAAAAAACTCGTCGTTTTTGCCGGTGACACCCACAACGCCTGGGCCAACCAACTCAAAACTCTCTCGCCTACCGCGCTTGGCCTCGCCCCTCAAGGTACCATCGCTGGCATCGAACTCGCCACTCCGGGAATCTCCTCGCCAGGAATCGAGAAATATTTCCCAGGTCAGGATGCCATCCTCCGCGATCTCTTCCTCGGCTACAGCACTGGTCTTAAATTCGCCAACCTCTCCAACCGCGGCTATCTCGACGTCACTTTCACCCCAACCCACGTCGATGCCAAATTCTACTTTAGACAGCGCTCCGGTAGCGAATGGCAGATCCAGCCGATCAGCTCCACCGACGCGAAAAATTTCACCATGGGCGCGCCCAGTACCTCGACCGAGCTCGACACCGATCTGGACGGGCTCAACGACTGGCGGGAATTCGTCTCCGGTACCTCCACCACCATGGGCGACACTGATGCCGATGGCATCAACGACAGCAGCGAGTTCGACAACATTCTCTATGGCCTAGACCCACGCACCCCCAACAGCTTGGGAGTCACACTCGCACACATCGAACAACGAGGAAAAGACGCCGTAGTGGCCAATCCATCACTCTTCAACCTTTACAACGCAGCTACCATCCAGGATCTCCGCGGCAGTGGCAATCTCCTCATCGAAGCCGTCGACAGTAAAGTCACCCTCCGACTGCCCGTAGAAAAATCTACAACTCTGGGAGTCTGGACACCGTCCGGTGAACTCCTTCTCGAACTCGATCAGAACGCCTTCCCAGGTAAGCAGTTTTTCCGCTTCGATGCTGTTCCCGGTGAATAATAACCCATTCCAGGCACTTGCCAAAGATGGGCGTCACCAGCCCGGCAGCGCCGCTTTTTTCATCGCCGATTCTCAACACGCTTTCAGAAGTAGAACACCGTGACTCCGTCCCGCCGTCTGATCGTTGCGGGTTCTTGCTGTCACGGCCGGATGGTGAAACGAAGTCTGAGTAGCTGGCCGGATTCGTCGGGCGGCAGCGGCGTCGTCTGACGGAGTCGAACCCGTTCGGTGCCGTCGCCCCGGTCTACGGGCGGTCCGTCCGCAGTCAGGACGGCCTTCTCCCAGGTCCTTCCGGACGCGCTCGTTTCCACGACGGCTTCGGTGTCGAGCAGATGACGGATCCGGGTGAATTCGACAATCAAGTGCAGGCTGTCCCCGGATTTTTCGACGATGACATGAGGGCGTCCGCCGGTGCTGTGACCGGAGAGCGGGTCTTCTCCCAAAACGTATTCGGCCAGATTCGGAAGCCCATCGGCGTCGGGATCCGCCTGCGGCCCGCTCCTGAATGGGTCATTCTGATCACTCTTGGAAAACCGGTTTTGCCAAAATTCGTAGACCAGGCCGGTCGCCGGAGCGTCGCCCGGCCCGCCTCCTGGCTGCGGACTGACTCCCCACGAACGTTTCTGGTCCCACGCGTCATGGGGAGTGCCGGTCTCATCGACCATGACCAGAGAATGCCCGTGTCTTTCAACCCACGGATACCATGAGTCATTGTAGGAAAAATCGAGGACCGTCTCGCCGAGGCCATCGACGAGCTGCAGTCTTTCTCCGTCGTTGTCGAGTCGCCCCCACCAGTTGCCTATCACGTCTTTGAGTCCGGGGTGCCGGAGAGCGAGGGCGGCGGGGTTGGGGGAAACGACCAGCCGCGCCCCTGGGGCCAGCGTGGTGCCGGCGGGCAAGGTGATTTCGATGCCTTGCACGAAGCGGGCGCCGCTCAGGTCAAGCGTGGTGGGGCCGGTGTTGACGAGTTCGATGAACTCGAAGTCTGATGCGACTACGTTTGGAAGCGCGGTTGTTTCGGCGGCGCTTGGGCTGACCGGGGCGTATTGGATTTCCGAGACTCGCAGCCAGCGTTGTGAGGGGGTGGGGTCGGCGGCCCAGGCGGTAGTGGCGATGACGGTGCCGGCGGTATTGCGCAATTCCAAGCTTTCGCCGCGCGCGCTGAGCTGCCCTTGGTAACCGGAGACGACAAACCGTTTTTCACCGGCTTTCGGGCTGGTGGTCCGGGCGCGAAAGCCGACGGCGTCGCGGGCGACAAAGAGTTTGTTGCGATCGGGGTCGGTGGCGGTGGCGAGGGTGGCTGATGGAATCACGGTGCCTGGGGGGAAGGTGAATTCCACGCCTCCGGTCACGGTCCAGCCACTGATTTCCACTGCCTGCGAGGTGGGGTTAGTGACGACAAAATATTCCTGATGCTGACTGTCTGGCAGGCCGGGATTAAATTCCACTGGGCCCAGTGTCAGCGGCGGGGCTGCCGGCTGGGCAGGTGGCAGAGACGGTCCATAGGTAGTGTAAAGAAACGTGCGCCGTTGCGGGACATATTCGGTCAGCCGGCGGTTGATTTCCTCCGCCATGCTGAAGGCGGCAAAAGGCGATACGGTGCCGGGCGCGCCCGAAAGTTTCCAGAGAGCGGCCGGCCACTTGGTCCGGTCCAGCGCCGCATCAGAGGGACTCGCACCGGGTGGGTCAACGACCGATAGCCAGTGCCGGAATTGCAGAACATGCCAGTCATCCGGCCCTCCAGGGGGCGAAAGAAACTGGTCCCGCAACGTGCGCAGCCGCCGCATATACATCTGCGTGATAGCGGGTGACCCCCGGAATCCGAAATTCCAAAACACGTTGCCGTTGCCAGCCGCTCCCGTCGGACTGACCGCGTTAGTGGCGAAAACGCGGTCGTTAAAATAGTTGAAATCCGACGTCCACACCCGGCCAAACGTCAGATCCATGTCCCAAGGGAGAAGCCGCCATTCGCGAGTGCCCGTGGTATCACGATAAACATAATAATTTTTGTGTCCGGCATCCGTGTTGCTGGTCATGCTGTAGGCCGCCAGATGATTGACGGTGGCCGGGAGGTCGACGTTATCAAAGCCATAACGAAGGAGGGCTTCGCCCGACTGGGCCAGTCCAGTCGCCACCGCATTCAAATCCGCGGAGTTTTCGTTTCGACGCGTTTTCTTCTCATAACCACTTCCACCAGCGGGCAGGTTGGGAGTGAGGAAACTGTACATTTTATACAGCGCTCCCTCCGGGTTCAGCCCGGCCCGCTTCAGATACGTTTCATCAGCGTCCTCTACCATTTCCGCGACTGCAAAAAACTGGCCGTTGCGCTGCACTCGAACCGGCCGCGCCAGATGGCTGGCCACTCCGGCATCTCGCAACAACTGATAGGCAATAGTATGATGTACCTTGGTCTTGTCCGCGTGGTTGGTCATCAGTTTCACGTCGGCCGCCCGCTCCAGCGTTGGGTCCCATCGAAATAAGTGATCGGTTGGAAAATCAAGGTTGTAGCTTTTTTTGGGGAAGGCGCTCGTGCTCTGGCCATGCAGATCAGCCCCCACATTGTCGTAAAATTCGCCGCCATAGGCCAAGCTGATGCGGGCGCGCGTCGTCGTATCGGGATTGACGCCGGCGGCCATGAACCAGTGGAGGACCGGTAGCTGGCTGGTGCTTAAAGATGGATCCTGAGCCACCGTGCCATGGTAGATCTGCGAATCATCAGGCACGTTGTTGGCCGGCGCCCGGCCGGTCAGTCCGGTCACATCCGCCGCCGTCACTCGCCACCGGACCATCTCGCCCGCCACCAACGCCACCCCCTCAATCCGACCGCTGAAAATCCCGTCACCCGCCACCGCGTCGTCGCCTTGGCCGTCGTCCCGCATCGGGGTCGCTTGCTCGGCCTCAAACATTTTCCGCCAGTAAAGCATGGCCCCAGCGACCGGATTCTTCGTCGGTACCGTGCGCACTGTGACCGGCAGGCTGAATGGGCCGGGCGCCGGGGGCTCTGGGTTTTCCGTCAGCTCGAGCACTAGCGGGGGAACCGTGGTCGAACCAATGCCGTTGGCCAGTCCCGGAGTCGGGGTCGTAAAATACACCGGCTGGGTGCCGACCGGAAGAGCCGTATCCGCCACCAGCTCCGGCACCCAGAGGGCATCGCTGCTGGCTCCTAACGCCGTATTCAATCCGTGAATGGCTAGGACGTTTTCGCCAGTCACCAGCTGCGCCGACGCGCCCAGTGGAAATTCTTTGAAAATGACGGCCGCGGCATCGGCATTGACCGCCGCTGCCACATCGTTCCAAGCCGGTGGCTGCGGCTCGGGAGCATTAGCCGCCGCAACCCGGATGCCATTCAAGTAAGCCACAAATCCATCGTCGTATTTCATGCGCAGTCGCAGGTTCGAGCTGGCCGCTGGATCACCTACGATAAAGCGGGTTTTCATCCACAACGACGTCCGCCCCACGTCATGCAGTTGGGATCGCACATTGCCACCATCGGCCAGATGGCGGACCAAGGAGGACGACTGGGCGGTGGCGTAGCCGAGTCCCACCGTTTGCAGGCGGGGCAGGGCGGTTGGCAGCGCCGTGTTTTTCGTCTGCAGTGTCACCCGGCCCCAGCTGGCATCGGGCACCACGTTGTTGAGAAACCAAGTGGCATCGCCGGTCGCTTCCGTCGGGGCCAGAAAGCGGATTTCGCTGCCCGCTCCCACCAGCGTGTCCTGGGCCAGCACCCCGTTCAAACCATGGCTGACATCGGCTGTTTGCGGTGGATACCCGGGCGCATACTCGTGCGCCACCGTCGTCCCATCGCGCTGCACCAGCGCTAGATAACCGCCTCCCCCCTTTAATTTAAAATTTGTATGCAGCGGTAGGGCCGGATTCGACCTGTCCTTGCCGGAACACCAGATGACCAGATGCTGGCCGGCCGCCAGCTCAACCGGCGGAATCGTCCACCGGCGTAAATTGTCGCGAGTGTCCGTCAGTGACCAGCCACCAAGATTGACCGCGCTCGTCCCGATATTTTGCAACTCCACCCAGTCTTCATAACTCTTGTCCTCGTCCACCATCGGGAGGGATCCTGACTTTTTCGAGGCGGTGTTGATCGCCATGAATTCGGAAATAATGACCGTCTCTGCGGCTCCCAGTCGGCCCGTCAGGCCTCCCGCTAGCAACGCCCAAACCAGCGCCCAGCGCCAGTTTCCAGCAGACAAAAAATGAGGTCGGGTCATCAGAATGCAAGGGTTTTGCCAATGGCTGCCAGTGGGTGACGATCAGGTCAGTCTACGGGATCCGCTGCCGTCCGCCAAAAGCATCCTTCAGGTAAAGCGCCTCAGTGGAACAGATTCGTGCCGCCACCGTCAAGATGTAATGACGAGTCTCCTTGCATCCTCCCGCCCCACCCATGAACATCCAGTCCATGCCTCGATTCCTCTGGAATGAGATGATCGCGCCTCGCATCATCAGCTGTTGTTGCGCTCAACCCTTCATCACCGAACAGCGCCGCCACATCGTGCCGGAGGCCCGCGGTCGGGTCTTGGAATTGGGGGTTGGCGCAGGATCGAACTTTCCGTTTTACGTCCCAGGTCGCGTTTCCACCGTGATCGGCATCGAGCCCGCTCCTGTCATGCGCTCCCGCGCGCGCGCCGCCGCCCGCTCCCTGCCTGTGGAGGTCAAGGTGCTCGACGCCGTAGGCGAATGCTTGCCGTTCGATCAGGCCGAATTCGACTCCGTGGTCACCACCTATACGCTCTGCTCGGTGGCTTCGCTCGCTGGCGTGCTCGCCGAGGTGCGGCGCGTCCTCAAACCAGATGGGACACTGCTTTTTTTGGAACACGGCCGCTCGCCAGACGCCCGGGTCTTTGCCGCCCAGCGGCGCATCGAGCCGCTTTGGAAGCGCGCTCTCGGCAACTGCCACCTCACTCGCTCGATTTCTGGCGCGATCGAGAGCGCCGGCTTCCGTATCGGGCGGAACACCGGGGAATACATCCATCCTTTGCCCCGATGGATCGGATGGACCGAATGCGGTCACGCTGAGCCCGCCTGAGACGATGGCTCGTCGTCCGTCCGTGGGTGGGCTCCGTCCCGTTGTCGGCGGAGTGGTTGCAGTCAGGTATGGCGCGACTTTTCGGAAGTTCTAGTGGTGAGCCACCGGCATTTCCTGCGCCGACCGGCCCGAGCCGCAGCGTTCCAGTCGCGTGCCGGGAGTATTCGCTCTCCGGCTGGTCGAAGCGGTGGTTCTCACCGCGCTTTGGCTTCCGGTGGTTCGGAGGCGCTTACGCCTGTTTCGCTTTGTCAAACTGGGCGTCGAAGACAATATTGCTCGACGGAAAGTCCACGCGTTTGCAGTAGGCACAGCTCTCGGCAGCGCCGAATTCGCGGTCCATGCCGCCGTCTTCCCATTCGACACTCAGCGGCCCGGCATACCCAATGTCATTCAGCGCCCGGATGATCTTTTCGAAGTTGATATTGCCGCGTCCGACCGACTTGAAGTCCCAGAAACGGTTGGGCTGGTGGAAATCGACATGGCCGCCGAAGACGCCTGCCTCCGTCGGACGGTCGCTCCAGGCCACGTCCTTCATGTGCACATGGAAAATGCGGTCGTGGAATTTGCGGATGAAACCAACGTAGTCGACACCCTGATACCCAAAATGGGACGGATCATAGTTGAAGCCGAAAGCAGGGTGGTAGTCGAGTGCCTGCAGCGCACGCTCGGCCGAAGCAATGTCAAAAGCAATCTCGGTTGGGTGGACTTCGAGTGCGTATTTGATCCCGAGCTTTTGAAATTCATCGAGGATCGGCTTGAAGCGAGTGGCGAAATCTTTGAAACCAGCTTCGATCTGGCCCGGCAGTACCGGAGGGAAAGAATAAACGAGGTGCCAGATGCTGGATCCAGTGAAGCCGTTGACCACCGATACTCCAAAACGGGCGGCGGCTTGAGCCGTTTTGATCAATTCTTCAGCCGCGCGCTGCCGCACGCCTTCAGGGTTACCGTCGCCATAGATATAATCCGGAAGGATCGTCTTGTGGCGCTCGTCAATATTGTCGCAAACCGCCTGACCGACAAGATGGGTCGAAATGGCAAAACATTTCATACCAGCCTCGTTAAGGGCCTGGCGCTTGGCGTCGCAATACGCTTGATCCGCCTTGGCTACCTCAAAGTGGTCGCCCCAGCAGGCGAGTTCGACGCCATCGTAGCCAAAAGACTTCGCTTTTTGCACAATGGTGGTGAAGGGCATGTCGGCCCACTGGCCGGTGAAGAGTGTGACAGGACGGGGCATAATGAAGGGTGGTTGCGGGTGATGGCTCGGGGTGTGGGCAAGCGCAATGGCTCGTCGGACCAGACAAATGATTTCCACGGCGCGGCACGATGGCAACGGGAAAAGTGTGGCGCCAGACCGCTTGTTTTTCCCGGTGGCTTCCTCTGTAGCTGGGATTGACAGGCGGTGCGTCAACCGTTATTTGAATTTTTATGCGGTCAATCTGGCGCGGGTGGCGCAGTGGCCCGATGCACCCATGAGCCAAGAATCTTATCTCTTCGCATGCCCAGTCTGCGCGGCGCGCCTGAGCGTGCCGAAAGCACTGGTCGGAGTCCGCGGCCCCTGTCCGCAATGCCACCACGAAATCACCGCTCCCGAACCCGAACCCGAACTCTCGGTGGTCGAAACCATTCGGGCTCGCGCCACTACTCCCGTCGAGGCGGGCGTGCCCGGGCCGGATTGGAATCAGCAGAGCCCCAGTGAGCCTGTTGCCCCTGTGAGCCCCCGGCGCTCGTCGTTTGGCGTGATCATCGGCACTCTGTTAGTTTTAGGAGTGCTGGTGGCCGCCGGCTCCACAGTGTTGCCGCCAGGCGCCCTGCAGGAATGGCTTGGTAAAATTTTGCCTCCTCAAGCCATGGAAATGGTCTTTGGCCGCCCCCCGTCCGCTTCTGCCGACGGTTCGTCTCAGAATGAAATTCCAGCGAAACCGGCTCCTCCGCCCCGACTCCCGCCGCTGGGACGCAGCAGCAATGAACCCGACGCTCCTTCCGAGGAGCCAGTCGTGCCGCCTGCACCCGAGCCTCCCGTTGTCGAGCCGCCGCCAGTCCCCGCGGTGATTCCACCTCCTCCGGTTCTTCCGCCTGCACCCGAGCCCGAGCCCGCCTCCCCTGAGTCCATTCCGCCTGCTCCCGTGGCGGAGGATACTCCGCTCCCGACGGTAACGCCTCCCCCGATTGTCGAAACGGTGACGTCGCCCGGGTCCGATATCCCTGATTCTCCGCCACCCCTCGTTCCTGACGGTCCCGAGCCGGTCACTTCCTCCATCTCCGATGCCCAGGCCGGGGCCCAGGAGGCGCTGACACTTTTCCTCCATGCCCGAACTTGGCAGGAAAGAATGGCTCTCAGTCATGGAGGCGACCAGCTTCTCAATGAGATGCAGGCCTATTACGCCACCCACAAGGATGGCCCTCATCCACCCGCCTCCGTCGAGTTCATCGCCAGTGCCCCGCTTCCCGAGGGCTCGCGTACGGTCCAGATTTTTCACGTCACCTTCGACGACCTTCCCCAAGGTTTTCCCGTGCCCGTTCAGGAGACGGCTGAGGGCTGGAAGATCGATTGGGAAACGTTCGTCGAATTCCGCGAGGGACGTCTGAAGAAGTTTCTCGCTCAATATCAAGAGGCGCCGGCCGTTTTTCGCGTCCGCCTCCAGACTGTGGCGCCTCAGGAAAATGGGGCCTTGGAGCTCGAGAACAGTTATCATTTCCGGATCGCCGCCCCCATTGACGGGCATGAAGGCCACGCCTATGCCCGCCGGGATGATTCCATCGTCGGTCCAAAATTGGCTAACAAATTGGAGCCGAACACCACCCACTACGTCATGGCCAAACTCAAGTGGGTCAAGAATACCAACGGCCGGGCTTACGTCGAACTCCGGGATATTACTTCCGAATCATGGCGCAATGAACCATGAAAATGGCCCTCAACCGACCCGGCTGGAAAAAAGAGCCAAATTTCCCGCTTGCGGGGGCGCCGATCGATGGTAACACATCCGTCCGCCTTTCTACCCCTTCCGGCACTGTCAAAGTGTCTCGGTGATCGGGGCGGTCACTCATCCTGCGCGGCTCGGGAGCCACGCTCATCCACTTCTTCCATGAAAGTCAGGCCATCCATCAAACGCCTTTGCGAAAACTGCCGCATCATCCGCCGGCAGGGCGTTGTCCGTGTCATCTGCAAGAACCCACGCCACAAACAGAAACAGGGCTAGTGGCTGCCTTTTCACCCTGATTCCTCACGCGTCCCTACTTTTTTATGGCCCGACTCCTTGGTGTTGATATTCCGAATGAGAAGCGCATCGAAGCTTCTCTGCCCTTCATTTACGGTGTTGGTCCTTCATGGGCCAAACGCATCCTGGAAAGTGCCGGGATCGATCCAGATACCCGCACAGGTCAGCTGTCGCAGGAACAACTGGGTGCCATCGTTACCGCTATCCAGCAGACAGGTTTGCCGATCGAAGGTGATCTTCGCCGGGACCTCCAGCTCAATCTCAAACGCCTCCAGCAAATCAATTGCTACCGGGGCATTCGCCACCGCAAGAGCCTGCCCGTTCACGGTCAGCGCACCCACACCAACGCTCGTACCCGCAAGGGCAAGAAGAAAACTGTCGGAGTTGTCCGCGCGAAGAAGTAATCTTCCGCATCCGCATCCGCATCCGCTTCATAGCCCCATTCCTATTTCCCCATGGCCGAGGATCCAAAAAACACTGCCGCCGCCGCGACCGCCATCCCAGTCGCTGCCCCTGATGCCCCCGCCGGTCCACCCACCGCCGCTGAGCTCCTTAACGTTGACATTGCCGCCGGCCAAAAAGTCGTTCGCGCCAAGGGTGCCAAAAACATCTCAAGTGGCGTCGTTCACGTGCTAGCCACCTTCAACAACACCATCGTCTCGGTCACAGACGCCCGCGGTAACGTGGTCGGTTGGTCGAGCGCGGGTAAGATGGGGTACAAAGGGTCGCGTAAAAGCACCGCTTATGCCGCCCAGCTCGTTTCTCAGGATGCTTGCCGTCAAGCTATGGGTCATGGTCTTAAAGAAGCTATCGTCGAAGTCAAAGGTCCCGGCGCCGGTCGTGAATCAGCTGTCCGCGCCGTGCAAGCCATGGGCATTGACATCGTGGCCATTCGCGACGTGACCCCAATTCCTCACAACGGCTGCCGTCCGCCTAAACCACGCCGCGTCTAATACGCAGTCGGTTTTATCCATCTCGCAAATCGCATTTTCATTCCGTATCCTTTCTCACGATGGCCCGCTATACTGGACCCAAAGACAAAATCAGCCGCCGTCATGGCATCGCTATTTTCGGCCCTTCCAAGGCGCTCGATCGCCGACCTTACTCCCCTGGCCAGCATGGTGGTGCCAAAGGCGGTCGTAAAAAACTCTCCGATTACGCCATCGCTCTCGCTGAAAAGCAAAAGCTCCGCTACCAATACGGAGTGCTGGAAAAACAATTCCGCAAAACTTTCGCCGAAGCCCAGCGTCGCAAGGGAGTGACTGGAGAAATTCTTCTCCAATTGCTTGAAACCCGCCTCGATAACGTCGTTTATCGTCTCGGTCTCGGCAATACCCGTGACGCCGCCCGTCAGCTCGTGGGTCACGGTCACGTTCGCGTGAACGGTACCCGCGTCAACATCTCGTCCTACCAAGTGCAGCCAGGGGACATTATTACTATCCGCGAAAGCCCGCGCTCCAAACAGCTCGCCCTGCGTGCCCTCGACCTCACCCAAGCCGCCATGATGCCAGCCTGGGTCACATTCGATAAAGATAAGCTCACCGGCACCATGTCCCGCGTTCCGACCAAGGACGAAATCAGCCCTATCGTCAATGAACAGCTGATCGTTGAGTTGTATTCCCGATAGTACAGTCGGTACCAGCTCTCATCTCATTCCAAGATCCCCACTTGCCCATGGCAGTGGGGATTTTTTTTGCCTGCGGTCCACTCCCGTGCCAGCTGAAAGTGCCCGTCGCCCCCTCAGTCGATCTGGGACGATACAAATTCCAGTCAGTGAGGCCACAATTTTCGTTCCGCTTGGTTTTTAACCGGCGTTGTTTTCCCGCAACGAAGCCGTCAACACCGCGGGACTGATGTCGGCCGGATATTTTTCATCGGTTGCACGTCGTTCGCCGGTGCCGAGATTTCCCGTCTAAGGGTGGCTTTGGATATTCCACCTGGCCCGCCGGAAGCGCGCACGACCAATCTGAGTCCCCCATACCTCCACCACTTTTGGGGCCAGACGCTTTTAGGGCCAGACACTTTTGGGGTCAGACACTTTTGGGGTTAGGCACTTTTGGGAGCGGAAATCCCTAGGATGGCATTTTGTTCCACAAACGTCGCCGGAGCTGCTTGTGGTAGAGAATGCATCCCGAAAAAACGTACTCTCACCCGGCTGGATCTACCGGATATTCGCTTTGGCCGTTGCTGGTGTGGGTTTTCCGAAACGGACTGGGTTTTCCATCTGGATGATGCGGTCGCGAGATCTTTGATGGTCGCTCATGTCGGGCTCAGGCGCGCCCTTGCGCGTGGCCATGGGGGACGCGATGGGTCCGGGTGCAGGCAAAAAAAAACCCAGCTCCTCCGTGTAGAGGAAGCTGGATGTTGAGAGGCGACCGCGGGGTGCGCGGCGGATCGGGCCTTATGAGCCGGATTTGGACGAGCTTGGTACCGATTTTGCGGCGAGCGCTTTGGCTCCGGCGCCCACGGACGATTTCCCCATGAAGGTGGCCCCTTCCTCTATAGCCATGGTGCCGGCGATGATGTCGCCCTCTAGGACGGCATTCGCTTTGAGTTCGCAACGGTCAGTGACGGTGATATTGCCCTGCACTTTGCCGAAGACGACGACGGATTTGGTCCGGACTTCGCCGCTGACAAAGGCGTTTTCGCCGATGGTGAGGGAGCCGTCAGAGGTGACTTCACCTTCGATTTTTCCGTCAATGATCAGGTCGTTGCTGAATTTGAGCGAGCCTTTAATTTCGACGTCGCTGCTGAGAATGTTCTTGCTGGAACTCATGATCCGTGTGGTCGCTGATGAAGTAGTGGGTGGTTTCGGGAGTGGAATTGGTGCCGCTGGATAGTTATGGGCGTGCGCCACAGGGCTAACCGGGGCGGGGGGGGCTGGCGGCGCCTGCGGAGCGGGCGGAGCCGGGGCTGGTTTTTGTCCGATGATTTGCTTGAGCACGAGCCGAGTATGGCGGCGAGGCTCCCTTTGTCAAACCAGTGAGTCTGTGATTTTAGGCTTGGGGTTTTTCCGTAGGTCGTCGGTTGTCCATCCTGCGGGTGGTAGGCCGTTTCCCTTGCGCTACGGCCCCGTCTCGCCACCTTGTGGAGACTCGTGTGCGTGACGGGTGATAATCCTTGTTCCTTCATGTCTGACTCCACTCCTTTGCCTGACGAAAACTCAATGTCCACCAATGTGGCGGCCAACCAGTCATATGGTTCCGAGCAGATTGACAAACTTGAGGGTCTCGAGGCCGTGCGGAAGCGGCCCGGGATGTACATTGGCGACCCCGATGAACGCGGTTTGCATCACTGCGTCTTTGAGGTGCTGGACAATTCCATCGATGAACACTTGGCCGGTCATTGCCAGGCCATCAACGTCATCATCCACCTCGATGGCTCCTGTTCGGTGCGGGATGACGGGCGTGGCATTCCGGTCGATACGCATAAAAAATTTGGGATTCCGGCCATCGAGCTGGTCCTGACCAATCTTCATGCCGGTGGCAAATTCGGGCAGGGGGCTTACAAATATTCCGGTGGTTTGCACGGGGTTGGAGCCAAATGCGTCAATGCGCTGTCTGACTGGTTCAAAGCCGAGGTCCGGCGGGATGGTAAGATTTATTCGATCAGCTTCGAACGCGGCAAAACCACGGAAAAATTATCCGTCGTTGGCAAGCTCGATAATCCGAACGAGACGGGCACCCTGATCACGTTCTTCCCTGACTCGACGATCTTTTCCATCACCACCGAGTTTAAGTTCGATATCCTTGCCAAGCGACTTCGTGAACTCGCCTTTCTTAACCCTGGTCTGACCATTACGCTGACTGATGAGCGAGGGGAGGTGTTGCGCACTGAGACATTTTTCTATCAGCAGGGGATTGTCGAATTCGTCCGCCAGCTGGGTGAGAACAAGGACTTGCTGCATCCCGAGCCGGTCGTGTTGAGAGGAAAGCGTCCGGTGATCATCGATGTGGATGGTCGTCCGACGGAGGAGGATGTTTTTGTCGATCTGGTGTTGCAATACAATGACAGCTATCAGGAGCAGCTGTTGTGTTTTGCCAACAACATACCGAATCCAGATGGCGGGACCCATGCCACGGGTTTCCGCGGGGCGTTGACCCGGGCTATTAATCAGTACGCCAAAAGCAACAAGATCCTGAAAGACAAGGATCCGGCACTTTCCGGCGAGGATTGCCGGGAAGGCATTATTTGCATTCTCAGCGTCAAACTACCCAACCCGCGCTTTGAATCCCAGACGAAGGTCAAACTGGTCAATACGGAGATCGAACCAGTCGTTGGCTCTGTCACCTACGAAGGACTGAGTCAATTCTTCGAGGAAAACCCTGTTGTCGCACGCAAAATTGTTGAACGCACCTTGACTGCGGCCCGTGCTCGTGAAGCGGCTCGTAAGGCTCGGGAAACTGTGCGCAAAAGCGCCATGTTTGGCAGTGGATTGCCAGGAAAACTGGCTGATTGCTCGGAACGCGACCCGTCAGCTTGCGAGATCTTTATTGTCGAGGGTGATTCCGCCGGCGGCTCGGCCAAACAGGGACGGGACCGTCGCACTCAGGCCATTTTACCGATCAAGGGCAAGATCATCAACGTTGAGAAAGCGCGGCTCGACAAAGTGCTCGCCAACAAGGAAATTCAAACGCTGATTACGGCGCTGGGCACCGGCATCGGGTCTGGTGACGAGGTGGGGAGTTTTGATCTCTCGCGGGCCCGCTACCACCGAATCGTCATCATGACCGATGCGGATGTCGACGGGAGCCACATCCGCACATTGCTGCTGACGTTTTTCTGCCGCCAGATGCCGGCGTTAGTGAAAGCTGGCTACGTCTACATTGCGCAGCCACCGCTTTACCAAGTCAAGCGCAAGAAACGTGAGGAATACGTTCAGGATGATGAAGCTTTGAATAAAATTCTCATCGAGCTGGCCGCCGAGGAAGTGAGATTGCGCGCCATCGGAGAAGATCGCAGCTTCGGCAGCGAGGAACTGAAAAATATCTTGGAACTCCTCAGCCGCCTGCACCGTTTCAGCGAGGTTATTCGGCGCAATGGCGGAGATTTTGAGACCTACCTCTCGCTGCGCGATGGCACGACCGGTGCCTTGCCAGAATATCTGATGAAAATTCGCTCGGGAAATGAGGAGAATATCCAGTATTTCCTCGACGATAAAGCCTTGCACGAGTTCTACCTCGCCAACAATGACCTCTCGCTGCTGGACGGGCCTTCGGTACCGGCCGTGGAGTTGGTCGAGGGCGAGTCACCAGCCCCCACTGAATCAGCCGCCCCCGCCGCGCCCGAACGGAAAGGGCCTAGCCGACGCGCGCGCCTGATCGATATCCATGAAGCTAAATCGATCGGTAAACTGCTTTCCCGATTGCATGAGGCAGGCCTGCATCTCGATCATTTCAGTGCCCGAGACCAGCCGCTCTTTGAGTTGATCGAGGCCAAACACACGCACCAGCTTCGCAGTGTGCCCGAAATCTTGGAAAAAGTGCTCGAGATCGGTCGCAATGGCGTGGAAGTAAAGCGCTTCAAAGGTCTGGGAGAAATGAACGCGGCTCAACTCTTTGATACAACCATGGATCCGGCGACTCGCCGTCTTCTTCAGGTGAAAATGAACGAAGAAAACATGGTCGAGGCCGATCAGATCTTCACCATTTTGATGGGTGATGTGGTGGAACCGCGCCGCCAGTTTATTGAAGACAACGCTTTGAACGTCAAAAATTTGGACGTGTAATATTTCAGTCGGGCAGGTCGAGTTCGGGCCAGTCGATCCTCGACATGCTTGTTTTCCGGGGGCCTGCCGGGCGTGCTGCGCGCGGCCACTTTATTTTGTGCTTCAAGGGTAATCATCCGCCCCGGCCTTCATCCTTGTTTGCAGTTGAAGGCGTTCACTTTCCAAAATCTGGGGATCGGTGGTTTTTGAGACGTAGCAGGGAGGGTCGAGGATGACATCGATGCGGGTGAACGGCCATGGAATGAGAAAGCCATCCCATGATTTGAGCCGCCAGGCGCGGGCGGGGCGCAAGTGGAGCGGCAGCAGGGGGGCCCCGGTGTGGGAGGCCAGCCGCACGATGCCTGGCTGCAGCTCGTAGCGTGGTCCGCGCGGTCCATCCGGGGTGATGCAGACGTCCCGGCCATTTTTTAAAAACGTCAGGCATTCGCGGAGGGCGGCCGCCCCTCGACGTGAGCTGCTGCCCCGGGCGGCTTCCATGGTAAAGTGACGACAGGTTTCGGCCAGAATGCTGCCGTCTTTGCTGGCGCTGGTCAAGACGGCTACGGGTTGTCGGCGGAACCATTTCCAATACATTTGCGGGGCCATCCCGATACGATTATGCCACACCACCCAGAGAATGGGCGGTCCGGGCATGTGGCGCGCCAGCCATTGGCCGCGGTCATCAAGTCGCCACCGCCAGGTCAAGGCGAGTGCTTTCATGACCCAAGCAATGAGGCGCCCCGTCAGGCGGGGAGAAACGTTCAGGCGGGCCATGAATAGGGTGTCCCGCTCGGCGGGGTGAGGGGAGCGGTCTGTGGGAAATTTGCAGGTTTCGACATGCTGAGTGCGCCGGCGAGACCGTCCCTAAAGCCAGCCATGGGCGTGCAGATCTCCGGTCAGCTTGATGAATTGATCGGTCTGGTTGGAGTAGAGAGCCGTATGGGAAGGATCAGGGAAATGGCGGGTTGATTCATCAAGTGTCGCCAGTCGCGCTGCGAGTTCGGCCAGAGTGGCTCCACCCGATTCGCTTTCGGCCGCGGCGGCCGCTTGAATGGCAGCCCCCAAGGCCGCGCCTTCCGCGCTCTGCAGGCAGACGACCGGCACCCCAAAAACATCCGCGCAGATCTGTCGCCAGATGGCGCTTTGGCTCCCACCTCCGGTTAGGCGAATCTCCGTGGGGGTCACTCCCAGGCCGGCAAAACGGCGCAATCCATAACCCAAGCCCACCGTGACTCCTTCCATGGCCGCCCGTGCCACATGAGACGGCGTCATGTTGTCCATGCGCATCCCGTGCAGAACCCCGCGCCCGTCCGGCAGATTAGGCGTCCGCTCGCCGTTCAGATAGGGCAGAAACAACAATCCGTCGGCTCCGGCCGGGGCTCCGGCCACCGCCCTCTCCAGCTGGCCATGATCCCATCCAAACATCTTCCGGACTTGCTCGGTCAGGACCGTCACATTCATTGTGCAGACCAGCGGCAGCCACTGGTCCGTACTTGAGCAGAAAGCCGCCACCTCTCCCCGTGCATCAACCACCGGCTGGTCCGCCGTGGCAAAAAGCGTCCCCGAAGTGCCTAGGCTCGCGGTGACCACTCCCGCCTGCACATTGCCAGTTCCAATCGCCCCCATCATGTTGTCCCCGCCTCCGGCCGAAACCACCACTCCCTCACTCAGCCCCCAACGAGCCGCTAGATCACTCCGCAACCAGCCGTGCTTCTCCAAGCTCGACCCAACTGGTGGAAGCATCTCAGCCACCCGCGGATCAATCGCTTCCATCAGCCCGGCATGCCACTGGCGCGTCCGTACATCCAGCAGCCCAGTGCCAGAGGCATCGCCAAATTCCATGCGCTTCACCCCAGTCAGGAAAAAATTCAGAAAGTCGTGGGGCAGCAGTACGGCCGTCGTGCGTGCAAAATTGTCCGGCTCATGCCGCTTCATCCAGAGCAGTTTAGGAGCGGTAAAACCAGGCGGGATGGCATTGCCCGCTGCCGCAATCAGCCCGGCCGCGCCGCCAAAGGCCGAGGCGAGAAGGTCACACTCCGCTGAGGTCGAGGTGTCACACCACAATTTCGCAGGACGTACGACCTGATCCGCCGCATCAAGCGCTACCAGTCCATGCTGCTGCCCGCTCACTCCAATCGCCCGAATTTCTTTCCTCCGCTCGCCGACCTGTTGCAGACAGTCCTCCACCGTGGCTTCTACTGCCCGGATCCAGTCGGCTGGATGCTGTTCGAGATGTCCGGCCGGCAGCCCGTCAATTAAGGCGTACTTTTCCGAGGCCTGCGCGAGAATGTCCCCGGTTTGGACATCGAGAACGATACATTTTGTGCTCTGGGTGCCAGAATCAAGGCCGAGGGTCAGCATGGAGTGAAGGAGTAAGGTGAAAGCAGGATGATGGCGCCGTCGGGCTGGTGATTTGAGTCCCGGTCACAAAACGGCTTGGGGAGTGAAGCGGCGGCAGCCGGGCTCGTCAATGACGGCTCGAAAAGATTGATGCCGCCCGGACGCAAATGGCATGCGCCCCGTCACTTTCCGCGGCACAATGAGAGTATGTCTCCTGACACCCAGTCTTGGTTGGCGGCCGTCGTCGTCGTCCTCACCCTCGGCGCTTTCGGTTGGCGATGGTTCCGTGCTCGCTCCACCATCACCAGTTGCGGTGGTAGCTGCGGCTGTCCCGTCAAACCCAGTCGTCGAAAATAAAGGCATTCCGCCTCCCGCCGCGCTCGGCCGGCTTCTCCTCCTTCTCATTCTCTCCATCCTCCCAGCCCAAAGTCATCGAAGAACTTGATCCAATTCTGCTTGCAGCCGGGCTGGCTTGGGAGTAATCACTCCCCCCGGCCACTTCCTCCTTTGCCCATGGCCACGGCGACGCGCGATTAGCTCAGTGGTAGAGCGCTTGCTTCACACGCAAGAAGTCGCAGGTTCGAACCCTGCATCGCGCACCATCCAGTACATTTGGGGCAATGCTTAGAATTTTTATTCGACGGATCATGGTGGTGATCTCAGCCGCCTCGGTGATGGGATGTTCCTCCTCGGGCCGCGAGGCTAGCTCCAAGGTCGTTCCGCCGTTATGGCGTACGTATGAAAGGGCGTTAAAGGGGGCTAAATATGTCGATCTGACGCATACGATCACGCCGTCGATACCAGTATGGGCGGGTTTTGAGCGGTCGACCTTTGCACCGGTGGTGAATCCCAAGACAGGCGTCCCGTATCAATGGGCTCGGGACGGGTTTGAGGCGACCCGCTTCGTGCTGGCGACCGACCAGCTTGGTACCCAGCTCGATCCTCCGGCACATTGGAATCCTGCTTATCCCGCGATTGATGAACTGCCACCTACTTTTGCCGTCCGTCCGCTGGTTGTTATCTCCATCGTGGAGCAAGTGGTGAAGGACCCAGGGTATTCTCTTGCGGTGGCTGATATTCACAGCTGGGAGGCGGCGCATGGCCGGATTCCGGAAGGCGCGGTCGTGTTTGTGCGCTCTGATTGGTCGAAAAGCTGGCCTGATCCGGCACTTTCCCATCGCCGACCGTTTCCGGGTGTCAGTTTGCCGGCGCTGAAGTTTTTACACGAGCAGCGGCATATTCTCTTTCATGGTCATGAACCGCTGGATACTGACGCCACGCCGACATTTGAAGCGGAGGCGTGGCTGTTGCAAAACGGGTACACGCAGGCGGAAGGCGTGGCGCATCTCGATCAGGTACCCGAGGCCGGTGCTCTCGTCACGATCGGATTCCCGAAATTAAAAGGCGGACTGGGTGGTTATGCTCGTTACATCGCCATCTGTCCGCCCGACTGGAAATACGGGGTGTCGCCGGGAGAGATTTCGGAAAGTCCTCTTGCCCGGTCATCCCGGCCGCTGCGTTGGGACGCAACACGCGGCATGCGGGTCCGCTGATGGCGCTGCGGTCGCGTATGGGGACAGCGGCGTGCACGGCTATGCGATGATCCCGGGGGCGGCGCTTTCACGCGGCTGCGATTTCATCCTAGACGCCGGAGTTTCCTTGAAGGTCTTTTCAAAAAGTCGAGATAGGCTTCTTCGCGCTTTTTCTCGAGCAGGGCGGCGGCATTGTAGACCCTGCCTCAGGATGGCCTGCGTCCGGCCCCATGCACGCTTGTGGCAACGCCCCAGATACCATTTTCACCGTGCACGAAAGCATCGAGGGCTGGCCCCCCTCCCGTGCCAGTGGGCCCGGGCCTCCATCTCTCGCGTAGGTAGTGAAAAATTATGTATCTGGGCGCTGCCCCAAGCGTGCATGGCAGCAGGTCTCTGACTGAAATGTTATGAATGAACCGAAATCACCGGCCGGTATGTCATCACCTGCCCAGAATCACCGTGCTGACGGCGCATAAATAAAGGCCGAAGCAGTCCGTTCATGAATATGATTTAACCCATAAAAGAATACAGCAACCTATTCGAATCTTTGCAGCGAAAAATAACATCTGTAAAAACGGCTGATGAAGTGCATTCATTTTCAGTCAAGTTTTATAAGGTGTCTTATCTTGACGCGTCCGGAGGGGGACGGGCCCCTTGAGCGGGATGATTGGCCATGTGAGATCCTCGACCGCGATGAGGTTGTCCGAGATTTGTGACGGTGCCGGCGGCGCCACCAATGGGCCCCGATTCCGGTGACCAGCAGCGTGCTCATTATCCAAGTACCCGGCTCAGGAACCGGAGTCGGATCATATACGTACTTCAACGTGGCCTCACCACTCATGAGGAGATTGGTGTAGTCCTGGGTTCTCACGCCTCCTGTGATGTTAGTGGCCCAGACCTCGGCGATACTGAAGTTGACGGTTCCGGGTCCCGTGAAATAAGCGGCCCCGGACTCTGGTAGCAGCCCCGCTGAGGAGCTCGAATAGAGGGTCGTGTCGTTGATTGGGGAGAGGGTAAGCGGCGTTGGTGAAATGGTAAATGTCTTTAATTGTAAAGGATCGATGTCATAAGAAAGCCCCGGGCTGGTCGTGGCTTGGGTGGTGTTCCCGGTGATTCTCGCCACTGGGGCGTTGTCACCCGTCAAGGTGGCCCGGATGCGGATGGTGCTGCTGTTAAGGGTCAGTATCTCGGAAGCATCGAGATTGTGAACGTAGAAGGATCCACGTGATGCCCCAGTCGCAGAAAGCGTGATTGCGGTCAGGGTGCCCAGAGAGGGGTCAAATTGATCAAATGTCACAAGACGCGTGGCACCCGAGGTGGCGTCCGTATAAGATCGAGTCATGGAAACAACGGCCGCTTTCAGCTGGCCACAAATAGCCGCCGTCAGTAGAGTGATGATCGTGCCGGGGAGGAATCGGGAGTGTGCGGACATCATGTAGTATATTTGGTGGGTAGGGAATGAAGAATAACTTTCCGAAGCTTTAGAATGGGTTGGTTTTTGTGTTTGACCACCCCCCTTAGCAGGGGGGATTGAATGAAAATCTTCCTCGAGCCAGCGCGAGAGGCCCTGGTCCCCCCGCCCTCGTTCCCGTTCCGGGGACGGATTTTGAGGCTGCGCGAAAATTTAAATCGTTTTTGAAAAAAAGGCTTTTCATTTTCAAGTCGACGACATAAAACGAAAAAGTCTTTTCTTTTTCTGCTATTTTTTCTTTCCTTCCGCATATTCCCATGAGCCTCCGATGTGTAATTGTTGAAAATCAGACAATGTTCAGAGACATGCTGTTAGACCTCATGCGAAGAAGCTTATATGTGGATATTTTAGCCGCTGCGGCCACGGTGAAGGAGGGTATGATGGCGTGCGAAAAGTACCATCCCGATGTGTTAATTCTTGATTTGTCCATTCCTGATGAGGACGCATGGGGCGTGGCGCGCCGGTTGGTTCGACTGAATCGATTCGCAAAAATCATTGTCCTGACCACCCAGTCCGATGCCTTCCGGCTCCCTGATGATTTGCGCGGCTTCCTGCACGCCCGAATCAGTAAAAAACAATCTTGGGAGGTTTTGACATTCGAAATCAACCGCCTGCTGCGCAATCAGCGCCGCGTGTGGGCCGGTAGAGAACGTTCATCCCTCGATCCGCGGCGCATTCTGACCATCGGGGAATTCGGCGTCTTCTGCCTGATCGGCCAGGGTAAAGGTAGTAAATCGATCGCCGATGACCTGAAGCTTTCACCTCACACGGTGCAGGATTATCGTAAAAAGATTGCGAAGAAATTGGGGACGGTGGGCAACGGTATACGCGATCGTGCCGTGGAGTACGTTACCTTAATGACAGCCGCTTCTGCCAGTCAGACGGTGGCGTCAGCGTCGGAGCCGACCTCCGAAGCAGAGCCGCCGCCAGAGGCAGAGCCGCCGCCAGAGGCAGAGCCGCCGCCAGAGGCAGAGCCGCCGCCAGAGGCAGAGCCGCCGCCAGAGGCAGAGCCGCCGCCAGAGGCAGGGCCGCCGCCAGAGGCAGGGCCGTCCTCAGAGGCAGGGCCATCGTCAGCAGCAAGTTGACGGGCCACCGTGGTGGCGGTCAGCGCAAGGGCCGCCAGTTCCTCCTCCGTCCACTCATGGTATTCCGCTTTGGCCAGTCCGAGGATACCGTGCAGCGCCCCGTCAACCAACATGGGCACGGCGATGCTCGCCTGAACCGGCACGGCCTTGGCCCCAGGCCGGATATCACCCGTGACATCTGTTTGCAGATTACACGTCTGAACTGGTTCCAGACGCTCCGCCGCCAATCCGGCCATGCCCTTGCCCACCGGGACGATCGTCACGATCTGGACCACATGAGGAGGCAGTCCGATCTGGGCCGCCAGCTTCAGTTGGGCGTCAGATGGGTCGAGCAGGTGTAGCGTCCCTGTCTGGCAGTCGTGGTGGCGGAGGGCGGCTTGCAGATGGTCTAGGGGGCTCATGGATCAAAAAAGGTGGTAAGGGCAGCCTAGCCTGTAAAGGCGCGTACCACCAAAGTCGCATTGTGGCCGCCAAATCCGAAACTGTTGCTCATGGCTGCCGAAATCGTCGCTTCGCGCGCAACATTCGGGATGTAATCCAGATCGCATTCGGGATCGGGGTTTTCGAGGTTGATCGTGGGGGGCGCGATCCCGTTTTGCATGGCGAGCACGGTGGCGGCGAGTTCCACGCCTCCAGCCGCACCCAGTAGATGTCCGGTCATGGACTTGGTCGACGAGATCAACAGTCCGTTTTTTGCGAACGAACCAAAGGCTTTTTTGATCGAATTCGTTTCCGAGATGTCGCCCAGCCCGGTCGAGGTGGCATGGGCATTGAGGTAGCCGATGGCAGTGGGGTCGAGTCTGGCATGGCGCAGTGAAATGGCCATCGCGGCCGCCGGGCCGGACCCGTCGGGTGAGGGGGCTGAGAGGTGATAGGCATCCGCGGAGCAGCCGTATCCAGCGAGTTCACAATAGATGCGGGCGCCGCGCTTCTTGGCGTGCTCTAGCTCCTCTAGAACGACCACGCCAGCCCCTTCGCCCATGACAAATCCATCGCGGTCCCGGTCAAAAGGACGACTGGCCCGCTCAGGCTCGTCATTGCGGGTTGAAAGGGCCCGCATGTTGGAAAAACCAGCCAGTCCCATCGGCCGAATGCTCGCTTCCGCGCCGCCCGCCAGCATGGCGTCAGCATCTCCAAACTTAATGATGCGCCACGCCTCTCCGATGTTGTGGTTGCTCGTCGCACAAGCCGTGACAATGACCATGTTGGGGCCCTGAAAACCAAGGTCGATCGAGATCATTCCGCTTCCTATATTACTGATCATCATAGGAATGGTGAATGGGCTGACCCGGGATACCCCCTTTTGCAGCAGCGCGGCATGCTGGTCCTCAAACGTGCCCAGCCCCCCAATACCACTCCCCACCATGATGCCCACCCGGGTCGGGTCCACCTCATTGGCACTCAGATTAGCGTCTTTGACCGCCAGCTTCGAACCAGCCATCGCTAGCTGCGCATAACGGTCTGCACGGCGGGCATCTTTGAAATCGTTGAAATAATCCTTCGGGTCAAAGGTCGATTGTCCAGCAATCTGGCAGGCAAAGGGCTCGGGATCCAGATGAGTGATCCGTCTAATCCCGCTGCGCCCGTGCACAAGATTGTCCCAAAACGTGGGGAGATCATTTCCCAGTGGGGAAACGACTCCAATTCCTGTGATGACAACACGGCGTTCGCTACTCATCTGTTTTCCTAGGCACAGCCTCAGTCTCTTGTCAAAATCTGAAGCACTTTGTTGATAAATGCGTGGTCGTTAGATGTTCAAAGTTCCCTTGGTTGTCGACGCTCATTGAGGGCGGCACAATTGGGGCAGGTGATCAAAGATTCACTGGATGGGTCACGGAAAATTTCATGGCAGAGGCGGCAGATGACGTCATGCCGACGTTCTAGGCGTCTCCGGTGGCGGCGGTGCCACTCGCCCGTCAGCCAAATGAGACCAACCAGCAGCATCAAGCCCCAGAGATAGGATGAGAGCAGTGTGGAAAGACTGGTCTGAATCATCGTGGTTCGTCGGCAGGTTCCTCGGTCGGTGGTGCCGGGGTGGCGGGCGGTAATACCATTTCGGAAACGCCGCTGATCACCGGCCAGGCCGCGCGCTCTGGGCGTGGTGGCCATGGCTGCCGCGCCATGACATGCGCACTGAAGCCGGGCTGACGGGGCGGCGGGACGGCATTCTCCGGCAGCTCCAGATCCGCGGTCTCGGCGGGGGAGGGCCTGCGACTCATCGCCCGCGGCCCTGCCGCCTCCGTTGGGTCAACCGGCCAGGCCGGGGCCAGCGTGATGCTTGCTGGCAAGGGCATGGCGCGGGCTAGAGGCGGAGTGCGCAGTCGGAATAACAAAAATGCCGCCAGATGCCCGAATAACGCTATTGAAAGAAACCCCGTTAGCTTGAGCCACGTCCGGGGGCGGTGGCGCCAGTCAAACATCAGCGGCGATTCCTCAGGGGCGGAAGCAGGTGGTTCGGTCGGATTCATGGCGTCGCTCCTCCTCCAGAGCCTGGCGGGGTGGTGGCTTGAACCACCTCATATCCGGCATCGAGAGCGAGTTGGCAGACTCTGACAACCAGTCCATGGGCCGCCAGCTCGTCCGCTCGCACCAGAACCTGACGGATGCCGCCGCGCGGAGGTTCCGCCAGCGCGGTGCGCAGCCCCATCAATGACAGTGGTTGGTCATTCAGAAAAATTTGCGGCTGCCGGCCGGCCGAAAGCGTGATGATGTGCGCCCGAGGCATGGGTTCCAACAGCGAGGTGGACGGCGGCGGTCTCACCCGCACCCCAGATTGCAGCACCATACTCGATCCAAGAAGGAAAAACGTCAGCAGCAGCATGACCACGCCGAGAAAAGGCACTAGGTGCATCAGGCGCGGCGTCAGCTGAAGCTGGGATTCGAGTTTCAAAGAAGGCGGCTCCGGTGGAGTAGGTGGCGACAATCGGTAGTGAGTGCAAGCGGTAGCGGGTGGACTGAGGATCGTACCCTGATCCGCGGGGCGCGCGAGTGTCCCTTTTTCTTGGGTGGGCGAGATGAAAGAAGCCCGTGGGCTGCGTCGTCTACCTACTCCGTTTGCCGCCTGTTCCCGCGCCCGTGTCGAAGGCAATGATGCGCGGATTGCCGGTCATTTCGGGGTTGGTGGCTGCGGAGGAGGTGGCCTCTCGTTGATCCGTAAGAATATTGACAATTTCGATGCCGGCCCGCTCCATGTCGTGCATCAATGTTTTCACAAAAGCCGCTAGATACGCGTAAAACAGATAGGCTGGAATGGCCACGGCCAGTCCCACCGCACTGCCCAGCAGCGCCTGATAGACGCCATTGGAGAGCTCAGCCGGTGTGGCAAATCCATTGCCTCCCTCGAGTTTGATAAATGTGTCCGTCAGGCCGATGACGGTGGCCAGCAATCCAATCAAAGGGGCTACATAGACCACGCTAAGTAGAACGGCCAAATATCGCTCCAGCTTGGGAACCTCTAGCTGCCCAGCCTCTTGCACGATTTCTTTGAGATCAGACCGGCTCATTTCATGGCGCACCAGCGCGGCCCTAATTACCCGAGCCACCGGTCCTGGAGTGCCCGCGACTTCGTGCAAAGCTTCAGAAAAATTCCGTTTTTGCACCAGATTCGAGACGCCTTGCAGCAATTCAGCGACGTCAATCACAGAGCGATGGAGGTGGAAGAACCTCTCGGCGAAGATCCCCAGAGCGACCAGACTGCAGGTTAACAACAGCCAAATCAGCGGTCCTCCTTTGGTGACAAGTTCGATCATGCAAGTTGCGTCGCGATGGGCTATCAGAACCCTGAACTGTGAACCATACTCAGTTTTCGCCGATCATTCAATCAGGAAAAACGGTAGGAAAAAAATGGTGAAATGGCCCGTCCGGATGTGGTTTTTCATGGTTGCCCATGGATAGGGTTCCACGTTGTGGCCTCCTTCATCGGTGAGTGGTCCACGCGGGGATGCACAAAAAAAATGGCGTTCAGTATGCGAAATGCGATACTAACCTCATTGAAGGGTTGTCTGCTTGCTCCCGGGTCGACGGCTGGTTTTTCGAGGCGGGGTCTTTTTTTCACTGTTCGCCGGTGTGTTCCTGTCGCTCATGACCAACGTGCTTCCCGAGACTTTCGAACTGGTCAAATCCCTCGGCACGGCGCTTGCTCTTGGATTGCTCGTGGGCCTGCAAAGGGAGTGGGTACAAAATCGAGTGGCTGGCATCCGCACATTCGCACTGCTCTCGATCTTCGGCGCTCTGGTTGGCCTTCTCGGCATCGTGTATGGAGGTCTCGTCGTCGCCGCGGCCTTCGTTGCGTTCGCGGCCGTCGTCGTCGCGGGCACTTTGGCGGAGTGGAAGTCGAAGGACGCTGATTCCGGACTCACCACGGAGATGGCCATGCTGGTCATGTTTTCCGTGGGCATGATCACGGTGCTGGGGCATCGATTGGTGGCTGTGAGCATGGCTGGCACGGTCATGGTGTTGTTGCAAAGCAAGAAACCTCTTCATCAGATGGTGCGGAGGATCGGCGAGGATGATCTTCGGGAAATCGCCCGGCTGGTGCTGGCGGCTTTAGTAATCCTTCCGCTCCTGCCCAATCGGGAGATGGGATACCTCGAGGTGCTGAATCCTTTCGCTATCTGGTTCATGGTGGTGCTCATCGTTGGAATCAGTCTCGCCGCCTATCTGGTCGGCAAGTTTTTTGGCGGCGCGCAAGGTGCAGCCATGGCCGGGGTGCTGGGAGGGCTGATTTCAAGCACCGCCACCACGGCTAGTCTTGCCCGGCGCAGCCGTGCGCCGGCCTCGTGTGGTCCTACGCTGGCCGCCATCACCCTTATTGCCTCCGCTATTGTGTTCATCCGTGTCGTTCTCGAGGTTGCCATAACGGCTCCGGCTCAGTGGCGTATTATGCTTCCTCCTCTACTCGTGATGGTCGGCTGGATCGGGCTGGTCGCTGCCGTCACGCATTGTTACGCCAGTCGATGCGGTCGATTCACGGCGGAAGATCAGCCTCCCTCGGAGCTTAAAAGTGCGGTCCTCTTCGGCTTGCTCTACGCCGTTGTTCTGGTCGTGGTGGCCGCCGCTAAAAAGTACTTTGGCAATTCTGGTCTTTACGTGGCGGCTGCCCTCTCAGGGTTGACGGACGTTGATGCCATTACCCTTTCTTCAGCCCGGCTCGTTTCGACATCCCATCTGGAAGCCTCGACGGCGTGGCGATTGATTCTTCTTGGGGGGCTGGCCAATGTTGTCTTCAAGATGGGCTTGGTCTTGGTTTTGGGAGTCCGTCACTTTATCATTCCTACTCTCACCGGGTTTGGCGGCGCTTTACTGGGTGGTATGATCATTCTTTGGATGTGGCCATGGTCATAGTCGGGGGCGTTGCCCGCCTAATAGGGCTTTGTGAGTCGGGGCGTCCATCCCTTCCGGTGTGCCAGCCAGAAGGGAAAATAAAAAACCGTATAAAGAACCAACCCCAGAGGGATGAGCCACAGAACGTACAATGGCCATGGACCCATGGCGTCCATCAGGCTGGGGGTATCAGGTTTGCGGCAGACGAAGGCAAAATTAGTGCCGAGCAGAAAATTAATCCCTGTGATGGCCGTCAGGTAAACAAGGCTCGCGGCAAAGGTTCGCCAGACCGCCCCGGGGCGCGGCCACAAGCGCAGGCCACCGATCAAATAAAGGGCAGTCACTACTACTGCTCCGTGCAGCATGAAAAAAGCGATAAAAATGGGGTGAGGAAAGCTGGCAGTGATCGCGGGGGTGATTAATCCATTCAGTGTCCCCGCCATAGCCCAAAAGTAGGTGAGTTCAGCGGCCAGCTGGTGGCGCCATATGAGCGCTATGACCCCCGCAAAAGAGGTCAAATCACATAAATGAAGCGGCAGTATGGTTTCCCAAGTAACCGCATCTATGGCGTATGCCGAGGCCCAGTCAGCCGGCCAGCTCAGGATCAGGACGGCAATCAAGATCCACTCCTGAAAACGCACGAGTCGCGGCCATTTACGAAGCCGTGCTGCCCAGATCATCCCACTCGCCGCCGCAACCACTAAGCCCAGTACCGCCAAGTGGTCTGGCCCAAAAACCACAAAGGATGCCGTCGTCATGGTGCACTTTTATCTATTTTTCACGTTCACGATACTAAAAAGCACGCGGCTTGCGCACCTAAGAAAGTGGAGATCGTTCAACGGCGTGCAGACCGCCGCGCTGCGCTGGAATCCCGTTTCCCAGTGCGGGAGGGCCATCCTTCCCGGCGTTGACCTAACGGCGTTGTTTTCAACCTGACGGTTGCTTGGGATAAGCGCGCGCGGTGCGCAGTGGGCAGTTTTGATGGAGGGAGTGGATGGATCTAGGGCCGATGGTGCGTTTTTTGGCGAAGGAGGTCCGGTG
>CAJBME010000176.1 GCA_903954065.1 uncultured bacterium | reverse complement strand
CTGCTCGGTCCGCCCGATGTCGATGCCGTCGACGCGCTGCACCGGGACGCCGTCCGCGGGATGGGCGTGCATGCCGTCAAGCCCGAGGAGAAGTCCTTCTTCCTGAGCCTGCTGAGCGGTCGCGGCCGGATTCTGGGGCTCGAACGGGGCAGCGAGCTGGTCGCCTATGGGGTGCTGCAGCATGACCTGAAGGCTGAGAACGATCCCTGCGAGGTGCTGGGCCTGTCCCCGGGCACGTCGGTAGTGAAGCTGGCTGGTGCCGCGGTCGCACACGACTGGCGCGGTGCGGGCCTGCAGCGCCTGCCAACCAGCCGAGCTGGTCGAGCCTGCTGGCCTGTGGTCTTGCGGTGCGTGCGTTGTTGTACCGGTATGGCGGGCATCCCCGCTTCCTGATGGCGCGAGTGGACGCGGGGCTGAACGGCGCGTCACCGGACCTCGGCCATCCCGGAGAACTGCTCGACTGCGCCGATCTGGCGCGCCAGACGCAATGCCTCGAGCAGGGCTGGTGGGGCATTGCCGCCGACCCGCGGGCGAGCACCATCCGATACGTCCCTGCGCGATGAACGCCCATCATCCGGCCGATCACCCGGTCCTCGAGGTCGATCTCGATGCGATCGCGCTGAACTGGCGCGCTGTCGAGCGGGCCTACAGCGGCACACGGATCGGCGCGGTGGTGAAGCGCAATGCCTACGGGCTGGGGATCGAGCGCATCGTGCCCTGGCTGTTTCAACTGGGATGCGCGGACTTCTGGGTCGCCACGCTAGACGAGGGCGTGGCCCTGCGCGCGCTGCTCGGTGCGAGGCGGGCCCGCATCTTCGTTCTCCATGGGCTGGGCGGCGTCACGCCGCTGACCCATGCCGAGCACGGCCTGATTCCGGTGCTCGCCGACCTGGGTGAACTGGCCCTGGCCCGGCGGGTGGCGGCGGTCCGCGCCATGCCGCTGGCGGTGGCGGTGCATCTCGATACCGGTCTCACCCGCCTGGGGCTGGATGCCGCCCAGGTCAGCGCGCTGTGCCAGGACCCGACTGCCTTCGCCGGGCTCGACCTGCAGGCCTGGGTGACGCAGTTGGGCCGCTTTCAGGACCCGGATGCCCCTGAGTGCATCGAGCAGCGCACGCGTTTTTTCGAGTGGACGGCCGAGCTGCCGCCGGCCGAGCGCAGCCTGTCGACCTCGTCGTGTGTTTTTGCCGATGTGCGCTGGCACCTCGATCACGCCCGGGTGGGCAGCGCGCTCTACGGGGTCGAGACAGCGCCCGCCAACCTCCAGGGCTTCGCCCCGGTGGCCACCCTGAGGGCGCCGGTGTTGCGGGTCGCCGAAGTGGCTGCGGGCGCGGAGGTCGGCTATGGCGGGGTTTACCGGTTGCCGGTGTCCGCCACACTGGCCACCCTGGCGATCGGCTACGGCCATGGGCGGCCGATCCATCTGGGTGACCGGGGGTCCGTCGTGCTGGCCGGGCAGACGGTGCCGATCGTCGGCGGCGTGTCGATGGGCATGATCACCGCGGACGTCTCGACGCTGCCACCCGGCAGCGTCCAGCCGGGCGATTTTGCCGAAATCTACGGCCCGAATCAGCGGATTCACGAGCTGGCCAGCGCGCTGGGCATGGCGCCCAGCGCGCTGCTGGTCCCCACGGCCGATCGGGCGCGACGCACGTATCGCGGATCATCGGTCGTCGAACTTCGTTCGGTGGATGCCGCCTAGCCATGGCGCTGCGAACCCGTCTGCTGCTGATCGTGGGGCTGGTGGTGACCGCCATGCTGCTGCTTGCCGGTTATGTCGGCCACAGTGCTGGCGAGCGCATGAGGGCCGCCCTGCTGCAGGCGCGCGCCACCCATCTGTTGAACACCTTTCGCGTGCACGCCGAATACCGGCTGGCGCTCGGGCTGACCCTCGATCAGCTCGATGGCCTGCAACTGCTGCTCGAACGCGAACGCGCCAGACCCCTACCCACCTCCCCATGACCCACGCCCCCTTCTCCAGCGTGGGCCCAGAGGCAACTTCCTATCAACAACACCAAACCCATCATCGGCAATTGTCGGACATTCGCCGCTTCGGCACAATAAAGTTTCACGTTGTATACTCTGGTGGTCCCGGCAGGAATCGAACCTGCATCCCCGGCTTCGGAGACCGCGGAGAATGCTGTAAAATCGGGCTTTTCCGCGATGCATGTGCTGTTTCTGTGCTGTTTTAGCTTGATTGCATCTACTTGCACGCATATTCCGCGACATGCACTCGACTCAACCACCACCCGCCAAGAAAGCAGCGAAGAAGAAGCGCGCCCGGCTGAAGCTAGGATCAACCACCATTGTCATCCAACGCCTCAAGGGCGGGCGGACCGCGCTGGTCACCTATTCCCCCGGAGACAAACCCAACACCCGGCGGCGAGAGAAAGTGGAATACGAGACCCTGGCCGCAGCGCAGACAGCTTTTGAGATGAAGGAGCGCGAGCTTGAGAAAGTCGGAGCCCAGGCCGCCGGACGGATGGAGGATGCCGATCGGATTGCAGTATCGGATTTCAAAGCCGCCACTGGAAACTGGACTCCCGCGCCCACCATCGCCGAAGCCCTGGCATTCTACCTTGACCACAAGCGCGCCCTCTCCTCCTCCGGCACTGTGGCCGATGCCATTGACCGCCGCAACACGGATGCCCTCCGCCGCGGCCTGAGTGCCCGCCACCGCGAGGACCTCGACTTGCGCCTAGCCAAGCTCAAGACTGCCATGGGGGGGCGCCCGCTGGCGAGCGTCACTTCCGAGTGTCTGCGCCAGTGGCTGGCCGGCCTCGGGGTGTCGACCGCCACCCAGCGCAACTACCTCAAGATTGCAGGAAGTGTTTTCGCCCTGGCGGTCGACGAGGGGCGGATTGTCACGAATCCCGCAGCTAAGGTGAAACTGGCCAAGGTGGTTGGGGATGAGCCTGGCACGCTGCCGGCGGAGAACCTTGGCATTTTCCTGACCGCACTGGATCCGCGCTCCCTCGCGACATTCGCCATTCAGGCATTGGCTGGTGTCCGCCGTGCCGAGGCCGCCCGCCTCAAGTGGGACGAGGTGAAACTAGACCAAGGCGTCATCGTCATCGGAGCCCAGGCAGCAAAAACTGCAAGCAGGCGCCTCATCCCAATATCCCCTGCCCTGGCCGCGTGGCTGGCCTTGTGCCCAGACCAGAAAGGCAAGGTGGCGCCCCCGGTCGGAACGGTGCGCTTTGACCTCGACAACGCCCGCAAGGCCGCCGGCATCGAATCATGGCCGCAGAACTGCCTGCGCCATTCCTGCATCAGCGGATGGGCCGCGACCGAAAGCGACTTGGCCAAGGTGGCGGGGTGGGCAGGCCATGCTGTGCAAGTACTGCATCAGCACTACCGCGCATTGTGGACGGCTCAGCAGGGGCAGGTGTGGCACTTAACTATGCCACCGACCGCAAAGGTCGCACCCAAGCGGGGGCTGAAGGGCGAGCCAGCACAAGAAGGAGGGAAAGAGCAGGCTGCGCCGCTGGCTGATGTCATTATGTTCAGAAGATCAGTATAAGGGAGGGGTCCTCAGTTGATGGGGATACTTCGAAGATTCGGGATGCCGGTCCAGTTTTTTTTGCATTGGGAAAGCAGGATTTGGAACGTGATGAAATATTGTGTATATTGTTGGTTCTTAGATGTATGACTGCGAATTTGAGTATCGTGGATTCAACTGGTGTGGAATTCAACTGAAATAATTCCTTGCTTTTTTCTCCTCTGGACCCCCTAAAGTAGAATGCAAAATCAGCATACAAAACTTGGGTCAACTGACGCACTCATTGACATCGAAGAAGCGGCAAAACTGGCAAAAGTCTGCACACGAACAATCAGGAATTGGCAGGCGAGTCGTGCAATTTCCGTGATCAAGCTGGGGCGTGTCATCCGCCTAGACCGCGACCAATTCCTTACGGAGCTCCGCCGGTTCAGTAGCACCCCTGCCGCCTAAACGAAACTGCCGCCTCACCTTGCGGCAAGACGGCAGCTCGAAGTTCTACCTATAGCCAATAGAGTGTACTACGGGCAGGCTAAGACGCAAGTGAAATGCGGCACCACACGGTGCCATGACCATCCTCGAACGAGCCCGCCGATACCTCGGCTCTTTGCCTCGGGCCATCGCCGGATCAGGCGGCCATGATACCACCTTCGCCGCCGCCCTCGCGCTGGTGAAGGGGTTGGGACTGCCCGAGCGCATCGCCCTAGAGGAGTTGTGCGCTTGGAACACCACCCACTGTGACCCGCCGTGGAGCGTAGCCGAGTTGCGCCACAAGATCCGCAGCGCTGCCCAATCGGACAAGCCCGCCGGCTACCTGCTCGCTTACGGCGATGGTGCCGCCCCACGCTCAACCAGTCTATCGGACGGGCAGATCACGAAGAAAGCCGAGCAGCGCAAATCCTGGCCCTCCTTCCACCCGCTTTCTGACACAACGCTCGCTGAGATCGCCAAGCTGAGGCACCTGTCGGTGGAGGCGGTCGCCATCGCCAACTCTGCCGGCATGCTCGCAGGTGCAGTCATTGACGGCCACAAGTGTTTCGTGATTCGCGAAAGCGACTTCGCCCAGGCGCGGCGGCTCGACGGCGGCAGCCTCAGAGTGGCCGACGGCGAGGCAAAGACCAAAACGCTATGGGGTAGCGCCGGCCACTTCATCGGCAGGTCACTACTGGGTGGCCAAGGGCAAACTGGACCCGCCGGCCCGATCCTGTTGGTGGAAGGGTGTATCGGTCTGCTCGAAGGCATTGCCGCCGCCCTAACCGTTGATGCTGACGCCGCAGGCTGGACGGTCCTCGCCGCCGTCGGAGCGTCATCGCGCTTCGATGCCGGGTGGCTTGACCGATTCCGCGGCCGGCGTGTGCGCATCCTGACTGACCCCGACCCGGCTGGGCTGAAAGCGTGCGCCCAGTGGACCGCCTCACTGCGCAGTGCCGGGTGCACCGTGGACGCCTTCAAACTCCCGCCCCCTCACCACGACCTCGGCGACCTGCTGCGCGACGTGGCTGCGCATCGCGCCATCATCACAGACCTGTTCACTCTCTAGTTCTTATCCAAACGACCTTTTATGATATCAGGCGCCTTTGATCCGGCTACCTACCCAGAAACGCGTGAAATGTATGCACGCGCCGTGGCCACCACTTTACCACCAGCCGACCCGGGGCCGAGCGTAGGTACGGGGAGCAGTGGCGGGCCAGACACGGAACCACCGATCAACGCCACCGCTACCCGCGTCGATGCCTATTATGACGCATCGACAAAGGAGTATTACCTACAGAACACCCGCGGCGTGTGGCTCCCACTGAATGAGGGCTCATTTAAGCGCCACCTCCGCGGTGCCGGATACGCCACCAAACCGAGGGATGGCGAACTTGTGTCAGCCGCCGACGACGTTATCCTGCAAATTCAGAACCACAGGGACATCCAATACGCCGGCCGACTGTGCGGCCGAAAAATGGGTTTCTATGATGAAGGTGGCACCCGGTTCCTCGTCACATCCGGATTTGAGCTGCCTGCCCCCTCCCCCGGATCCTGGGAAACCATCCGTGCGGTGATCGATGGGCTGCTTGCTAGTAAAGAGGCCATCCACGGCACCACCCAGACCACCATTTTCCACGGATGGATGCAGACGGCACTCATCGCGCTCAAAGCTGAACGAATCCAATCCGCGCAGACTCTCGCCCTGGCCGGCCCGGCCGGCTGCGGTAAATCGCTTCTCCAATCGCTGATCACCGTCATCCTCGGCGGCAGGGCAGCAAAAGCGGCTCGCTATATGCAGGGAGCCACGGAGTTTAACGGCGAACTTTTCGAGGCGGAACACCTCGTTCTTGAGGATGAGTTTATGTCGACAAAGATTTCCGATCGACTGCGCCTCGCCGCCGCCATCAAGGTCGCCTCCGTCGGTTCCCGCCTGCAATCGTGTCACCGGAAGAACCGGCAGGCCGTGAACCTTCCGGCGTGGTGGCGCGTGTCCATCACCCTGAACGATGACGCCGAGGCAATGATGATCCTGCCTCCGCTCGACGAACACGTACAGGACAAGATCACCCTACTGCGCGGGAACCGCTTCGATTTTCCGATGCCAATGGGCACCAGTGCCGAACAGGAGGCCGCATGGGATCAGCTCAAAGCCGAGGTGCCGGCGTACTCCCACTGGCTGCTCAACGAATTTCAGATCCCTGCAACCTTTGCCGATCCCAGGCGCTACGTCATCCAGACGTGGCACCATCCGGAGCTGAAGGCACAGCTGGAAGCACTCAGCCCGGAGACGGTGCTGCTCGATATGATCGACGAGGTTGTTTTTCCCTTACATGGGCCGACTTGGCGCGGTACCGCCGCCGAACTGCAACGCCTGCTATTGGGGGACTACCGGACGGACGTGCAGGCCCGGCGGCTGCTCGACTGGTCCAACGCGTGCGGTACCTACCTCGGCCGGTTGGCCACTAAAGTGCCAGACAGGGTGGAGGAATCCCGAACGGCGACTCGGCGCGACTACATCATTCGCGAAGCCGGGCGATGACGCAGTGACGCAGAGAAAACCAATTCAAAAAACTTTTAGGAAAGAAATAAGAGAGAGTTTCACCCATCAAATTCCAGAGAATGCGCTTTCTGCGCGTCACTGCGTCATTTCAACTGGCTCACCTAAACCTTTCACCAAGCTGAAAACCTCACCAAACACCAAGATATAACCCAAACGACGAGCACCGCCACACGACTGGCACCCAACCACCCCGCGCGCCACATCCTGATCACCATGAAATCAACCCACATCCTCAAGACCAGCGTCGGCGTCACCTGCGAGATGCGCTTCGACGAATCAAACGGCTCCTTCATCTGCGAGTGGTCGCCGCCCCCGCCGTTCTCCCCGGCCGACCGCGACCAGGTCATCGCTGAGTACCTGCCCTGGCGAGACGCCATCCTCTCAGAGTGGAGTCAGTGCACGGGGAAGCGGGTGAAGCTTCTCACCATCTGAACCCCTGACCACAATACTCACCCCTCACCGCCAGAGGCCGCTCACGGCTCGCCCCCTTATCCCATACACCCAAAACCTGAAACGCGCTCCAGAGCCAAGCCTGAGGCAAAACAAATACTATCTACACATATACTATGATTGAATTCCTGCTCAACGATGACCATTCCACCGGCATGGTCGCCCGCTGTGAAGTTTGCGGCGAGACCGTCACAGGCTCGCATGCCAACCTCCTCTACCCTCGGGTCAAGACCCCCGGCCCGCTGCCGTACCGGATCGCGTGTAAAGAAGGCTGCACCCAGGTTGTCGATCAGAAGTACGGCCGGCAATGGTGGGTGTGTCTGGACGCCGCGATTGCCACCTTAGTGGCTGCCACCGGCGTGGACTTGGATCAGGCCCACTACAAAATGGGCCTCCTGGCGCGCTTGTCCTTGTGATGAAGCCCAGCCAGACATCTGGCAAATCGGAGCTTTTGAGGGGGGTGACTCACCGTTCGGTGTCGAAGCGACCGCTGGTGGATTTGGTGGGCATCTGGTCGCTGACCGTGACAGATGCACCCGAGAGCTCGGGCACCTCCCCGCTGGGAGTCCGGCCACCCCGCCGGCAACAACCGCTGCCAGGCCAAACACCGGGCAATGGTGACCAACCTCTACAGGTTCGCCAGGGACCTGCTGCGGATTCACTGTGACGATACGACGGCTTCGTCGTCACTTCGACCCGCCGCCGCCTAGAGCTTTCGCAAGAAAGCGGTAAGGTGCCGGCCACAACGCCGCCTGAGCGCGTTTCAACATCAGGGCAAGGGGGTTTACCCTGGATGCCGCCGAGCCCGCAGGCGGCGCCCCAGACGCTCACGCTGGCTTCCTCACGCGAATCCGGGCGACCAGCGCGACCCGACCGCAGAGCCCCCTTGAATTCTATCCGCTCGTTCCACACATTACTCACATGCACTCGACCGCACCCGCACCGCTCACCAGTGTTCGCCGTGAGAAATTTGCCCGGGCTATCGCCAGCGGCATGGCCGTTGTCGACGCCTACCAGGAGGCAGGCTTCCGCAAGGACGATGGAAACGCGTCCCGGTTACTGTCTGAGCCTGTCATCCGACGCAGGGTGAGGGAGATCCAGCTGGAGAACAACGCGATGAGTCTCCTGTCCCGGGAGCAGGCACTGGGCATCCTTGCCGAGATCGTGATCACACCTGTGAGCGAGGTAGGGGCAAACTCTCCCCTGGCCCAGGAATACGTGGAGACAATGACCGAGACTGGCATGTGTGTGAAGGTGAGGATGCCTTCGAAAATCGAGGCGTTGCGACTGCTCGGGAAATGGAACGGATGGGAGCAGGGCAGCGTCGCCGACCGCGATGCCGCAAAGGCACTGGGCGGGGTAGCTGAGCTGGTGCAGCGGATTCGTGCCCGCGGGCGCATCGGCTCGTGACCGGCCGCTGGCTGCCGTGGAGGAGGCAGCAGGCCGGGAGAATGTTGCTCTGTCGCTCAATCCAAACGAGCTCAGACGGTCGATTCCTTGGGTTTGCGGGGAGCTTCCAAAACCGGTCAGATCTCGAAGATGCCCCCACCCACAGGATTCTGGCAGGTTTCGCAGTGGTCTCGGTCGGGCGGCGGTTTTCTCGGAAAAAGAAAGATAACAGGAAGAATGCAAGGCCTTCAACTTCGGCCGCGTTTGGAGTTGCGCGTTCCATCGCCCGCATTATGTGTTCTTTAATACAAGTATTGTTGTGAACTCAATTCTCCCTGCCTCCTTCTTGCAGCGTCTCACCGCCCGCCACATTCCATCCAAAGCTCGCCCTTATTTCCAACGCTGGGCCGAGCTCTGGACGAAAGCCGACGGTCCCTCCTCCGCGGAGCGCACCTCAGCCTTTTTCGACGGCCTTGGCCGCTCTACCGGCATTGCCGATTGGCAATTCCGTCAGGCCCTCCAGGCCGTTCGAATTCTGGCCGTCGAGTGCCTCGCGCTCCCCTGGGCCGCAGGCTTTCCCTGGGACTCACTCGCCGATCAGGCTCGCGACTTGCCGCCCTCCCACCGCACCCTGCTCCGTGAATCCCATCCCATCACTGCCTCAAATCCAGGTGCCGATCCGGGCGCCTCAACCCTCAAAATCCGCCCCCCGGGTCCCCACGACCACATCCCCGCCCCCGGCGAAGCCGAAACCCTCGCCCAGATTGACACCGACCTCCGCCGCTTCATCCGCCTTAAACACCTCGCCGTAGCCACGGAACAAACATATTGCCATTGGACCTCTCGGTTCATCCGGTTCTGCCTCCGCCGCATCGGCCAACCGCCTGCCGAAGTCGGCCCACCCGCCGTCACCGCCTATATCCATTTCCTCGCCCTCGAACGCCAGGTCTCCTCCTCCACCCAGAAACAGGCGCTCAACGCTCTCGTCTTCTTCCTCCGCCACGTCCTCGGTCACACCGAATTCACGCTGGACCTCGATCGCCCGACCGCCGGCCGCCGTCGCCCGCCCACCGTACTCACCCGCGAGGAGGTTCGTTCCGTGCTCGGATTCCTCGAAGACCCATGGAAACTCGCCGCCCAACTCCTCTACGGCTCCGGCCTCCGCGTCATGGAATGCCTTCGCCTCCGCGTCAAGGACATCGACTTCGGCCACGGCACCATCGCCATCCACGACGCCAAAGGAGGTAAACACCGCCTCGTCCCGCTCCCCAAGGCCCTCGAACCCCGCCTCCAATCCCACCTCGCCGCCAATCGAGAAAAACACCGCCTCGACCTCATCGCCGGCGTCGGGGAGGTCCACATGCCCGAAT
>CAJBME010000175.1 GCA_903954065.1 uncultured bacterium | reverse complement strand
GGGATGCTCATCCCCCGGAGCGCCAGACTTGGCGAAACTGTAAAGACGATGCTGGTGCTGCGGAATATCTCTGACACGCCGAAGGACTTGAAAGTCTGCACGTCACTAAACGTCCTGACACCATCCGTCCTCCGCGACGAGAGCAGGACTGCGGTGGAAGTGCGTAAACTGAATCTGCGCGGAACTGATGCGCTCTACTCCGTGACGCTGAAGGCCGGGGAGCAATTCGAGTTTGCCGGGCCGCCGGTCTTGTTCGGCATCGGCACCGGCATCGACGGGAAACCGCTGACGCCTGACTACCCCACCGGTGGTGTCGTGAACGGCGTGGAGACGCTGAGGCTGAAGTTCCCGCTGCTGAACACCGGAGGTCCGGAGACTGGCGAAGCAGTCATCCGCGTCGATGCTGCGAAAGCGGCAGCGGACGCAGGAACGCCTGATCCGAAGCCAGCGGGCACGAAACTCCCCGATTCTGCCTACCCGAAGAGCGGCGTGCCGCTGGCCGAGCCATCCTGGCCGATGCCACCGTGGGGCGAGGAGAAGGATGGGCTGAGCGCGGGCATCCGTGTCACGGGCGAAGCGCGCATCGGCGGCGAGGTGAAGGCGGAACTGTGGGTGCGAAATTCCAGCGCGAAGGATGTGAAGTTTTCGCACTGCCATCGCGCAGATGTCGGGATGTATGTCGTGGCGAAAGACAAGGCCGGGAAAGACCACTCCGCAGACATCACGTCATTCCGGAGTTATCCCGTTTTTGGTCGCCTGCTGCTGCCGCCAGGGCACATCGTGAAGCTGAAAGAGTTCTCGGTGAAGTTCCGTGCGGGGAAAAACGACACATTGGAATCGGGTTGGGTGAATCTCGACCTCACACCGGGCGACTACAAACTGCGCGCGGTATGGAGCGACACCACTTCACGGGGTGCCGCTGAAGGCGAGTGGACCGGAAAACTCACGACAGGCGAGGTGGCTTTCAAGCTCACTGCAGCCAACGCTGGAGCGGATACTGGGAAGCCCGCACCCGAGACACCCGGCGCAAACATGGTCGAAATCCCCGACGACCAATATGTGAAGTCCGGCATTCCGCTGGACGAGCCGACCATGGAGGGTGTCGTCTGGAACGAGACGCAAAACGGTCTGGCGCTTGGATACCGTATCATTGGAGACGAGTGGCGCATCCTCGGCAAGCAAGTGAAGGTCGAGCTGTGGGTGCGAAATTCCGGCGATAAGGACGTGAAGTTTCAGCTCAACGGTCGCCCTGACATCGGCCTGCGCTTGAAACTGAGGGGGGAGAAAGGCAAGGATCAAGAGTCGCACATCGTGCCGAATGACGCGCCGCCTTTTGGAGAGCTCCGCCTGCTTCCGCCGGGCCACGCGCTCAAAGTGAAGGAATTCCCCATATCGCTTTTCCGACCGATTAACGATGTATCGAGCGTCAGAGACCACTTTTTCCCCCTCGACCCAGGCGTATACACTTTCCACTGCGAGCTGGAGCTGCCGGGCTTTTCCGCCACTGGCGAAGGAGGAAAGCAGCTCACGCCCGCAGAGGGTGAGTGGACGGGAAAGCTGACGACCCGCGCGCTGAAGGTCAACATCGTCGATTTGGATGCGCCCGCACCGAAGTCGGCGGAAGCCGGGCCGCGCGCGGACGACGCAGCGCTCCAGCCGAAACATGAATCCGCCCGATCACTTTTCCGCAAATGGCTGGCGAATGCCCGAACGGATGGCAAGATTCCCGGCGCGCTCATCGGCCAGTTGGCGCGGACGACCGATGATGCGGTAAAGCAAACCAATGACGCCAATGTTTCCGCGAATCTCGCAGCGCTGCGTCCACGGCTCGACGCGTCGCGCGACTGGACGCAGGCGGACGTCGTGGCGCTGCTCGATGACCTCACGGCCATCGCAACCGCGCCGGTGAGCTGGACGGACACTGCGATGGAGTTTTCCTCGATGCGCGTGGTCCGCCAGGGCGAGCCACTGCCGGTGGAATTGGGATCGGCGGCATGGGGAGTGCCGGCGGAGAATGGGTTGCGCGCCGCGTGGCTGCTGGAGCCGGGACCGATACAGATGACGACCTCGGCGAAGGAAGTGGCCGTCAGCTTCTACAGGCTCGGCACGGTGTTGAAGGCTCGCGTGCTTTTCCACAACACGGGCAAGGAACCAGTCGTTTTTGAAACGGAGACGTGGCATCAGGACGACCAGCACTTGGCACGCGATGCGAAGGGCGCAGAAATTCCCGTGAAGGCGACATGGTTCACCGGCATGACGCCGACGTCGAAGTTCCGCCTCGCGCCCGGCGAATACTGCGAGGTGAGAGGTCACGGCATGGCCATCGGCGCGGGCGAATACCCAGATGAGCACAGCACGGGAGCCGTCGGAGCCATCATTGAGGCAAAGGAGGGCGAAACCGTCACGCTCTCGCACAGCGTGGATGCCGGGACCGGTGGCTGGACCCAGCCCGATGACCTTTGGCTAACAACCATCGCCGGACGAGTGGCAAACGAAGCGCCAATGCCCGCATCCGCCGCCGACCGCGAGCAACTCATCCGCCGCGTGACGCTCGACATTTTCGGCGTCGCTCCGACCGCGGAGGAAATCGCCGCGTTCACCGTCGACAACACGCCCGATGCACTCGCCAAACTCACGGCGCGGCTACAAACCCAGCCGCGTATCGAACCCTTCGCCGGCAAGCTGCCGACGGGCGAGACGAAGTTCCGCGTCATTGCCTCCGACCCGAATGCCGCCCAAGCCCCGCGCCCCGCCACCGCCCCGGGCCGCTACGTGCTCAGCGACGGCGTGCATCTGCAAATCACCCAAACGAACGTCAATCCTTACCGCGCGGGTTCCGTGCCGTTCCTCCAGAACAAGGCGACCATC
>CAJBME010000174.1 GCA_903954065.1 uncultured bacterium | reverse complement strand
GCGACCGGATGCTGCGCTCCTTGGTTTGTTCGGGGGTGTCATCTGTTAGAGTTTGAACGTCGGATGACACAGCCAAAGCTTCATATCGTCTCAATTCATTCTCTGCAAGTTCCTGAAAAATTGCGTCCTTTTGCGATATGGTGAGGTCAAGACTGTTGCGTATTTTCCGAAGCTCGGCGGCGGCGGCGTCCTCGGCTTCGCTCACTTGCCTCGCTTTTGCAATTGCAGCATGCGTTGCAAACTGTTCAGAAGTCAATATTCTGCTCATTTCTTGATCGATGTTTAACTCATCGGATTCACCGGTGCGCTTCACTTCCGACCTTTCTGGTCCAAACTTTGACTGCACCGACTCGAGATATTTCTGCTCGAGCGCGGCCAGGACTTGGTCCTTCTGGTCTTCAGTTAGTTCTGGCAGATATAGACAAATACGTGTGAAATCCCTCGTGGCCCATTCGCGGCCAAGCTTCTCGGCGTTTTGCAACAGCTTGTTGCGCATGAACGCTATATCCCGCGCTACGGTGGAGGCAGCGGGTTCGGCTTGGTTGGCAGATTTATTCAAATCCTCAGGGCTTGCTCCCAATTCGGACTCCGGCTTCTCAGTCAGGATTCTATTGCCGCTGGTTTCTGGAATTTTACTAGAATTTCGAAGCAAGCTTAATTCCCTCTTCAGACAGTTGTTTTCTTGCCACAGTTTCGCCAAGTACAAGGCGACAAGAATAACAAAAACTGCAACCCAACGATATTTCATAAGTGAATGTCTAATAGAACGATTGTTCATTCTGCACTTCTGTTAGAGGACCCCGAGGAGATGGCGAACGCCAAAGAGCACGCAACCCTATCAGCGGGAGCGAGCGTCGATCACGGGGTTGAGGTTGAAACTACGGGAGAGCATGTAAACAGGGCGGCTGATAGGGGTTGACAGGCTCGGCTTGTTCTGCCTCTTGGGGTAGTCGCGATGGCGGCGGGAAAGGCCTAAAATGGTGCCGAATGCTACTAAAGCCGTAGTGGATAGCTCAGGGATCGAGGTCGCCGAAAACGAAACATCAAGTGGATTGGAGGAGGGGGCAGGCCACATGGCTGGATTCAAGAGCACGCTCAGATCTATCCGATCCCAATCCGTTATGGTTCCATAGGAAGTGGGCAATGCATCTGACGACACAAAGGATCTGTCATCATCACGAAACAAAAAGAAAAGATCATTCCCGTCGGTAATCGCGCCAGAATGTGCAAGGCAGGAAATGTCCCGGACATGGTGTCCACGGTAATTGAGCCTGCGGAAGTTTGAAAAATGGTTGGTCCGCCGATCAAGCTCAAAGCCAATGAAAAGTTGCCTGGCTGGTAGCGCGCGATGGCTGGCGATACATCTAAGTCTGTGGAGGGCTCGTCGTATGTCACCAGCACCTCAACCTCAGAACCCAAGCCGGCTGGTGAATAGACTGTGCCGAGAGCTTCAGTAACATGGCTCCGCGCCGAAAACACCACTGTGGCTGATTGGACCCACGAGACGGTAGCTACCAACGCCAGTGCTGCAAGGATTGTTGGGTTCATAGGATTTGAGCAGAACAGTGAAATTGAGCCTCGGTGTGGATTAACAGTTATGGCACACAGAGGGAAATGCGGAGCAAATCCCTCCTTTCGGGGCAGACTTCGTCCATGGGTGGTGCATTCGGCCATAATGACCAGAAACGCAGCCCTTGCCAAGCGGGAACTGGGGGTGGAGGGAGCTTGGGCTAATCCAGATCGAGCGAACTGGGGGCACCGGCGCCCGGACGGTCAAGGACATGGATGTAGATCATGGTAGTTTCGACGGAGCAGTCATTCGCAGACAAAAAAAGTGGGTGTCTGCAATTTTTCTGTCATCTGTAGTCGGAGAAGGCAGGCATCACGGTCAGCACCATTACCGGTCTAGCCTTGAGCCGCCCATCGGCCTGCTGAAGCTCAGCCAGGGCAATGTCTCCTGGATTCATCGCTTGAGATCCGCTAGGCTGTATTCAACCTCCTCATCCGCATAGGCAGCAGCGAGTCCACTGGCTGCCAGACGCAGGAAATCAATACGTTCCGCGTCCGTATCCTCCAACACTGTCACGATCAGCCGGGCGTTGGGGCGCAGTGGCACTTCCTCATCGAGGCATACCTGTACCCCGTCGTAGTGGGCTGGAATGCTGTGCAATGGCATATATCTAGTATACCCCGCCGAACGGCCGAGTCAAACCCGGATGAAACCTCTCCGTCGCGCGACAAGAACTCGACCCGATCGTGGAAGTTGCGTCCTCTACCGAAGCTACGTCAGTTTACCTAGTCCCGGCAAAATGGCTGAGAAATCTGGATCCGACTGCACTACGGCGACAAACCCAAATCCACAGGGAAAGCGGGGGAGTCGCCTTCAGTCTCATCGGAACCGCCCGGTGCAGCCGACCGCAGGGAGACAGCCAGCCGATAGGCTGCTCGTAGGGCGAGCGATAGCGAGGCAGCCGACCGCAGGGAGACAGCCAGCCGATAGGCTGCCCGTAGGGCGAGCGATAGCGAGGCAAACCCGCATGGCGGGTGGTGTGGGAGGGGTGACGGGCGCAATCCCGTCACCCCGACCCGATTAGCCTCTTCTAATAGGCGGGGCGTTCATCTAGGCCAGAGAGTTCAAATAGCTTCAGGCAAACCGCCAAGAACGGTCTGAAATCCAAGTTCGTAGTCTCCTTGATCCGCTTCACTTCTTGCTCGTCTCCCACAAGGGGATTCGGAACACCTTCAACCGTGTAGCCGTTCTTATCTCTGACCTCCAGATACCATGTCGATCCATCTAGCGCCGACATCGTTTCGACGAAATTCTCCCTCAACTCCTTCTCTGCCTTCTGACTTGGCTCCCGAGCGCCATCGACCGACGCCAAGGCAACGAGGTCATTCCACTGCTGTTGCGTAACAGGGAGCGCCTTCTGAACTTCGATCTTCTCCCATTCATACCCTCCTTTACCCGACATTCGAACCACCCTCAGAATGATCTTATCCCCAGTCTTGGTGGCCCTAATTGAGATTGGCTTGTTGAAGGTAGGGACCCAAATGAATCTGATATCACCCGCAACCGCAGGGGCAATCCCCTTGAGGACAGGTTCGTCGAACCTCTTCAAATGCTTCTCAGATGGTGCCAGCCTCTTTGGCCACCCAGCTGGTTCATCAGCTTCTTCGGCAAACGGATCTCGTATTGCTTCTTCGCCCGCCAACGTGTGAGCTAAAAGAGACGCGAGTACTATGAGTATCGTCTTCATTTTTCTTGGCTAACGTTACAGCGCTATCGCAGGCAGGGCGAGGATGATGTGGTGGTCCGAAGTATCTCCCGCCGCCCTGCCTGTCGAAAGCCGCGTCTTGTTAGGCACAATGACTTTCTCGAAGTTTCGTATTGATCTCCAACAGATTGAATAACTCCACACGACGGTTCGTGGTGTCACAGGCGGCGAGCGGGACCACAAACGCGTTCATGCAAGGCCGGGCAAGGAATAATCTGGATTTGCTGGTCACGGCGACCGCAATCTCGCACCAAGGCACGAAGAAGTCAAAGCGCTTGTTGAACTCGCGTATGCCACGATCCGTGATTTCGATTGATCTTTCTCCGAATCCTGCACTGCTGGCTGGTAGTTTCAGTGCGCTTTTGAACTTACTTCGCGCCTCCCACCGGAATAGCCATCCGATTACCGGTATTGCAGCTGGGCCGCACCGAAACAGCTCGTCATGAGTATCGTACCAGGCAAGGTGATCCTCTATATTAAGCGTGTAATGGAGAGTCATAGGTGGAGCAAGCGGTGCCTAACAGTGAAATTGAGTCTCTGTGTGGATTAACAGTTATGGCACACGGAGGGAAATGCGGAGTAAATCCCTCCCTTTGGGGCAGAATTGGTCCATGGGCAGTGAATTTAGTCATAATGACCAGAAACGCAGCCCTTGCCAAGGGGAAACTGAGAGATGGCGGGGGGATTCATGGAATGGGTCTCAGTAAACAGCTGAGTGAGGGGTCGGGTATTTCCTCGTTGCTTACTGGAGGCCATGACCAAATCTGAAATATTATTTTATTCCATTCATTTTACGCCTGTTCATGAACAGGTGGTTCGTAAGTGTCGGCTTGATCGCACTTTAGCCGCCGCTCTTCTAGCTACTTATCACACCTATTTCATGCCCCACAAAAAAGTGCCCTTTCGGGGAGATGCCCGGGCAAAAAATGGATGGTCGGCAGGCCTTAGAGCGACGCCAGCAGCGCCGGATCGAGGCATTCTTCCCCGTGCATGATTTCTGCGACAATGGGAACATGCGGCAGGAGTTTCTCTAGGAGGATACGATTGGAGATGCTGGCCGCGTCTCGGGTGTCAGCGGCTTGATTCAGAATGATGCCCGCACAGCACAATGGACCGGATTCGATGGCGCGCACGGTCAGCAACGTGTGATTCAAGGCGCCTAGTTTGTTGTTCACGACGACGAGTACGGGTAGCGCGAAATCGACAGCCAGATCAGCCATCGAATAGGTCGCGGTAATGGGCACTAGCCATCCTCCCGCTCCTTCAACAAGAACGATTTCTGATTTTTTTCGTAGCGCTTCAAACCCATCGCGGATCGCGGCCACGTCGGGAACGCGGTTTTCGATCATGGCGGCCGCCATCGGCGATGCGGGGACGCGGTAGAAGACTGGATTGATTTCCTCGAGTTTCAGAGAGGGCTGACAGCCAGCGAGTCGCAACGCCTCGGCATCGAGACGGTCGCCGCAAGCCAGTGGTTTATATCCAAGCGCGGAGCGTCCGCTCTCGTTGAAGGCGCGGAGCAGCAAGGCGGTGACGTGGGTTTTGCCCACGCCGGTATCGGTGCCTGTAATAAAATACGACATGCCTCCACCATGGCACGCGGGACTAGCGTAATCCACTGACCCGTCACAGAGTGGCGATAATGATCGTTCCCCTGCGCCTGATCGCCATTGGCACCCTGCTTGTCACTGCCGCCGCCGCCGCCGCTGCTGAACCGGTGGCGACCGTGGCGGCCGCTCCCGCCCGGAAGCCAAGTCCGGCGGCGGCTCAGCCCGTCGTCCCGCTCACTCTGAGCCAGGCCGTCACCTTGGCCGTGGCCCATAACCCCAAAATCCTCCAAGCGCGTGAGGAAATCACGCGAGCCACCGGTCAAGTCGTGGAGTTTGCTGCGGCTCGACTACCGACCATCACGGCTCAAGGGCAAACCCAGGCGGAGGACCGGTCACGATTTGAAACACAACCGGGTTTTACGCGAACCGAGCAGGGGAGTTGGAACGTGGGATCGCGGATTCGCCAGGTTGTTTTTTCCGGGGGCAGGATTTCCGCCAATCTCCGGGTGGCGCAACTGCAGCGACAGGAAGCCGTAGCTTCGCTGGACACCGTTGTTCAGGACATTGTGCTCGCCGTGGAGCAAAATTTTCACGAAGCCCTGCGTCAGCGGGCCTTGATTGCCGTCTCCGAAGAGCAAGTCCGCCTGTTGGGCGAGGAGCTGGCCGACCAGCAAAAACGAGCCGTGGCTGGCAGCGTGCCGGAATTTAACGTGTTGCGGGCGCGAGTGGCGCTGGCGAATGCACAACCAGCCTTGATTCGCGCGCGCAATGACTCGCGGATTGCCATGGCGGAACTAGCCCGGCTGGTTGCTGTCGATACCGGGGCTACGACCGGGACCGGCATTGCGGTTGTGGGTGAGCTGCTGGCGGTCAAGACCCACCATGATTTGGCGGTGGCCTTGGAGACGGCTTTGGCTCGGCGTTCCGAGCTGGAGGTTCTCAACATACGGGTACACGCGGCACGGTATCAAACCGAGGCAGAAGCGGCCGGTCTTAAACCCGAGGTTTCAGTATTTGGGGGATATGATTTCCTCAGCGAGGTTTTTCGCGGGCCGACTTATGCCACGCATGGCGCCATCATCGGACTGCAGGCCGAATGGAAAATCTTCGATTTTGGAGCGACGCGCGGCCGGGTGGCGCAGGCGCAGGCGCGGACTCGGCAGGCTGAGCTCGAGCTGGAGGATACGCGCCGACTGATCGAGCTCGATGTACGCAAAGCTTGGTCGAAAAATCTGGAAGCGCGGGAGTTGATTGAGTCACAGCAACAGAATGTGGATGTGGCGCTGGAGAGTTTGCGGCAGGCGCGGGTGAGATTTGAAGCAGGCGGCAGTACTCAGCTTGATGTGTTGTCGAGCCAGACGGCCTTAACGGAGGCGCGGACCAATGAATTGCAGGCGCGGGCGGACTTATGCCAGAGTGAATCCGAGTTGCGCCGGGCCATGGGGGTACTGGCTCCGGTCGGGATGGCAACGACGGGTGCCGAATGAACGTGACGTGTGGATCCACGGGCGCCGCGGGCGCCTGAGCGATGAGCCGTCAAAATCGGGCGGCGGCGGGCTGGGTTTTCCGGCGGTGACAAGTGACGGCTTTGCGTCACAGTGATTTGAAGATGGCCCTATCAGCTCCCAACAATCCCAGAGTCATCGAACCGCGTTTGGCTCCGCGGTTTCAAGCCATGCTACGCACGCTGCCACAGGCTGGCGGGGAGCCCCGCACGAATGAGCGGGCGGAGGCCCTACTGGCCGATGCGGTCGAGTGGAAAGCATCAGATATTCATATCGAGCCTGGCGCAGAAGAAACCCGGATCAGATTGCGGATGGACGGCCTCGTTCATGACGTGGCGGCCGTTCCCCATGCCTCCGGAGCCCAGCTCGTCGCATTTTTCAAAACCCTCTCTGGAATCGATGCCACCGCGCTGGCCCATCCCGAACACGGTCACGCCCGCTTGGATGTGGCCGGGGCCCGGTTGGAATTAAGAACTACCGTGGCGCCGACCGTCGATGGCGAAATGGTGGGTGTGAGGCTGCTCGATACGAGCCGGCCGGTGCGGGCGCTTGATGAACTCGGCATCGCCGAAGCAGACCAGAAGCGGCTGCAAGCGTGGCCAACGATGCGGACCGGACTGCTCGTTGTGTGCGGGCCGGTCGGCGCCGGTAAAACCACTACGCTTTATTCGTTACTCCATCAACTTCAGTCACTTCCAGCCAGTATTGTCACTGTCGAAGATCCGGTAGAAAGGCGGCTCGACGGCATCACCCAGATTGAGGTGAACCTGCGGCGGGGCCTGAGCTTTCCTGAAGCCATTCGCGCCATGTTGCGGATGGACCCGGATTTTCTACTGGTGGGGGAAATCAGAGATCCCGCGAGCGCGCAAGTGGCGGTCACGGCGGCGGCCACCGGATTGGCGGTGCTTTCCACGTTGCATGCTCGGGATGCGGTAGGGGCGGTGGCGGCGCTCCGGAATCAGGGGATGAAAAACTGGGAGATTGGCGATGCTTTGGAGATGTGCATGGCGCAGCGACTGGTGCGGCGGTTGTGTCTGCAGTGCCGGACCAGTGCTGCGCCGGACGACGCAGAAGGCGCATGGTTTCAGGCCGCGGGCCGGGTGCCACCCAGCCTGTTATGGCATCCCGTTGGATGTGATGCCTGTGCTGGGACAGGATTTGATGGCAGGATTGGATTGTTTGAATTGTGGCATCTCGATGAGATCGCCCGCCAATTGATCTTGGACGGGGCCGATGGAGCGGCGTTGGAAAAACAGGCCTGGCGCCAGGGTATGGTAACCCTCGCCGATGATGCCATGGCCAAGGTGACCGCCGGAGTCATCTCCTTATCCGAAGTACGAGCGCTGGGGGGAATCAGCCACTCGGCGGCGGCCCGCAAAGAAGCATGAGGCAAGCGGCCGCAGGCGCACCCGGCGCAGGCGCAGAGTGTTACTGATGACGCAAAAGCGCGAAGGCCTGACGGGTGGGTAGAAGGGTCATGGGGAGCGGGTCATGGCACCCACATTTCAACCATATGATTGCCGCGGTCGTTGACGAGAAGGATGGTTTTTTCGAAGCGTTCCTGACCATCGACGATGAGCGGATGAGCTTGGCTGGCCCCGATGCCGGAGCGGGCGACGACGATGTGGTAGAATGTTTCGTGGTGCCGGTAGTGGAGTTTAAACGAATTCCAGGCTTTGGGCAGCAGGGGTTTGAGGTGCAGGCGGTCGACTTCTACGTGCAAACCAAAAAGCGTTTCGACAATTAACCGGTACATCCAGCCGGCGGATCCCGTGTACCAGCTCCATCCCCCACGGCCGGTGTTCGGGGGCATGGAGTAGACATCTGCGGCGATGACGTAGGGTTCTATTTTGTAGCGATTGGTTCCGGCGGCATCCAACGAGTGATGAATCGGATTGAGCATGGAGCAGAGTTCCCACGCTTGTTCTGACTGCCCGAGTTCGGCCATGGCCATGGCGGCCCAGATGGCGCCGTGAGTGTATTGGCCACCATTTTCACGGACTCCAGGGATGTAGCCTTTGATATAACCCGGCTCGACCGCCGACGCATTAAATGGGGGATCGAATAACTGAACCAGACGGTCATCGCGTCGGACGAGCCTCTCATTCACACTGGCCATGGCCTGACGCGCGCGGTCAGGTCGGCCCGCGCCGGACAGGACGGCCCAGCTCTGGGCAATGGAATCGATCTGGCATTCCTCATTGGTAGCTGATCCGAGGGGCGTGCCATCATCGAAATAAGCCCGGCGATACCAGTCGCCATCCCATCCATGAGTTTCGATGTTTTGCTGGATTTTGACGGCCTGCTGGCGGCAGAGGTTGGCGAAGGCCGTATCCTGTCGTGATTCGGCTAGCCGGGCGAATCGCTGGAGTACGTCGTAGAGGAAAAACCCAAGCCAGATACTTTCCCCTTTTCCTTTTTCTCCGACGAGGTTCATGCCGTCGTTCCAATCGCCGCACCCGATCAACGGGAGCCCGTGGATGCCGAAGCGCAATCCGTGAGTGATGGCGCGGACGCAGTGTTCATAGACCGTGCCGTCCTGACCGGAGATTTGGGGTAGATCGTAGTATGATTCTTCATCTACGCTGACCGGACGTCCTTCGAGGTAGTGGGCTCGTTCTTCGAGCAGACCGGTGTCGCCGGTGGCGGTAACGTAGCGGCAAGTGGCGTATGGCAGCCAGAGGAAATCGTCCGAGAAGCGGGTCCGCACGCCACGACCGGCGGGAGGGTGCCACCAATGTTGGACGTCGCCCATGAGAAACTGTCGACCGGCGCAGCGCACGATGTGTTCGCGGGCGGCCCATGGGGCGGCTTGCAGCAGGGCGGTGGTATCTTGGAGCTGGTCGCGAAAGCCATAGGCACCGCCTGATTGGTAATAGCCGCTGCGAGCCCAGTAGCGGCAGGCGAGTGTCTGGTATTCCAGCCAGCCATTGACGAGGAAATTCAGGGCGGGGTCGGGGGTTTCCGCGTGCACGGCTCCGAGGGTTTTTTTCCAAAAACTCCAGACGCTTTCGAGGGCGCTGTGAGCACTGGCGGTATTGTTGAAGCGATGGACGAGCTGGCGGGCTTCTTCTGGGTCCTGACCGGCTCCGAGGAGGAAGACGATTTCTCGGTCTTGTCCGTTGGGCAGGTCCAGCAGGACCTGCACGGCGGCGCACGGATCCAAGCTGGCTCCGGTCTGGCCCGAGAGGCGGTCGAGCGTCATCGCGGCCGGTCGGGCATAGGTGCCATTGCGGCCGAGGAATTCTGTGCGATTCCCCGTCAGCGAGCGCACGGGTTCACTGACACTGACAAAGGCCGTTCTCGCGGCAAACTCGCGGTTAAAGTCATTGCGGGCAAAAATCGCACTGCTGGCGGCTTCATGACTGGTGATGATGTGCATCAATCCGTCATGACGCCATTGCCCTAAAACCCATTCCCAGTAACCGGTCACCGAGAGTCGGCGCGCCCGCCCCGACCGATTGCGCACCTTTAAGACAAAAAATTTCACCGGGGCTTCCAACGCAACATACATCCATAGTTCTGTGGTGATTCCGTGCTGAGTGCATTCAAAAACACTGTAGCCAAAACCATGGCGGCAGGCATACGTGCCGCCGCCAGCAGCCGGCCGAGGCGTGGGGGACCAAAACTGCCCGGTTTCTTCATCTCGAACATACATGGCCTCGCCACCCGGATCGCGCACCGGATCGTTCGCCCACGGGGTCAGGCGGAATTCATGAGCGTTGTCGATCCACGTATAAGCGCTGCCAGATTCCGAAATGACCGTGCCCAAGCGCGGGTTAGCCAACACATTCGACCACGGAGCGGGTGTGGGATGACCGGGCTTGATTTGAATGACGTACTCGCGCCCATCGGTCGTAAATCCTCCATGGCCATTAAAGAAAACCAAGTCTCGGTGTTCAGGTGGAACCGGCGTGGCAGTTGCCACTCCGGGCAGAGTGCGGGTGAAGCGCAGCGGGGCGGGCGTTGGCGGGCGCCGACGCTCGACCTGTTGGGTCAGCGTCTCGGCGGTGTCGGTGAGGATGACGCGGGCCACTGACTGGAGGAGCACTCTGGCTTCTTCTGGCAAATCCTCGCTGCGGCGGAGGAAAATGCCGCCGCGTTGGTCGATGCGATGCGATTCGCTGCCGGTGGCCATCATGGAGACGATGCGATCCTGCAGCACTTGGCGATAGCCTGAGAAATCCTCGTTGAGAATGACCAGATCCACCTCCAATCCTTTTTGTCGCCAATAGGCATGGGCTCGCAGCACGTGCTGGACGAGTTGGATACGGTGGACGTCGCCGATTCTCATCAGGACGATGGGCAGGTCGCCTGATATTCCGAACGCCCATAATCCGGACTGACCGGCTTTGTTGCGCCGCATCAGTTCGGCTGGCGCGCGATGCAGTGGGTTGGCGTAGATGATGGAACCCGCTAGCTGTGCATAGAGCTGGGAATCTGACTCGGTGGCTTGGAGCTGGCGCAATTCGAGCAGGCTTTGTGACCAAGCCATTTCAAAAGCCCGGGCGGCGAAACTGGGGTCCCGGTATAAATCAATCAATCGCAAGGCTTCTTCGCGCGTGGCCGCCATGCCTGTGATGAGATGCCAGTTGGCCGACGAATCAGGTTCAATAAAAACACTCTGACGCAGAGCTACGACGGGGTCGAGTACGGATCCGTCTGTGTTCGAGAGCGGACCAAGATGGTCAAAGGCCGCCGGTTTTTCCAGACTGCCGTGACGGCCGATAAAGAGGGCTCGATTGGTCTCGCCTGACACCGGGCCGTCCAAGGTGCCCTGAGTGGTCATCAAATGAAACATCCACGGCGGGTGCTCGCCTGGCGCGCGGGCGCGACGGGTACAGAGAATCGCCTGCAGCTCGAGCTGGATCTCGGTTTGCACAAACAGATTGCTGAAGGCCGGGTGAGAAAGGTCCGCCTTCAATGGAGCCAGTACGACTTCAGCGTAACTGGTCAATTCCATGCGGCGGCGGGTCTCAGACAAGTTGGTCAGGGTGATCCTACGCACTTCCACATCGTGCTCGGGTGAGACCGCGATCTCGGTGTAAGCATCTATTTCGTTGGCGCGCAGTCTGTACTCAGCACGCCCCTGCACAAAGATGGCCTCGTAATGATCGGCAGTACGCCGCGTCGGTTGATACGCCGGCGACCAGAGGGATCCGCTGGCGGAGTCCCGCAAATAGCAAAATGCGCCCCAATCGTCACACGTCGCGTCTTCACGCCAGCGGGTGACGGCGAGGTCGTTCCATCGGCTGTATCCGCCGCCGGCATTGGTGGCCATGACGTGAAATCGGCCATTCGAGAGGAGCTGGATTTCGGGAGCGACAGTATGCGGCGTGTTGTAGACCCGCAGGCTGACCGCTTCTTTTTCCGGTGGGCGGCGGGCGGCGTTCACTTCCGCCGCGTGCAAATGCTGCGGGGATGAAACCTTGGGAATGCGCTCGCACAAGAGGACTTCGGCCGCCTTCAGATAAGGATCAGACAAAAACCGGCGCTGCATCGGCTGGTCCAGCAACACCGAAGCAAATGACAGTAGACTCATCCCTTGGTGATGAGCCATGTAACTGCGCAGCAGAACGGCCGGTTTTCCCCGCGGTACTCGCGATGGCGTGAAGTCGATGGCTTCATAAAGCCCGTAGATTCCTTGATAACCGCCGGTCGCCAAGCGCTGCAGATTCTGACATGATTCTCCAGGACGGATCATTAACGCCAGAGCTGCCGCATACGGAGCAATGACCAAATCATCAGCCAGACCGCGCTTAAATCCGAGACCGGGCACTCCAAAGGCGCTGTATTGATACGCTCCCTGCGCATCGGTGATTGCATACCCCGATTCCGAGATTCCCCATGGCACGCCCCGCTGACGACCGTATTCGATCTGCCGCGAGACCACCGCCCGGCACGTTTCTCCCAAGAGCGTGTGATCATGCAATGGCATCAACACCAGTGGCATCAGGTATTCGAACATGGAGCCGCTCCACGAAAGCAAAGCCATCGCTCCATCATGGGTGGTGAATTGCCGACCCAAAGCAAACCAATGGTCCTGAGCCAGCTCACCCCGAGCCACCAAGATAAAACTCGCCAATCGCGCCTCGGAGGCGAGTAGGTCGTAATAAGAAGAATCAAGGCGGCGGTCAGTGACGTTGTAGCCGATCGATAGCAAGTCGCGACCCGCATCATGGAGGAAACTAAAATCCATGACCGCTTGCTCCGCGCACCGTCGCGCGAGGTCGTCGATTTGGCGGAGCCGGTCGAGGGCGGGTCCGCCATCACTGGCGGTCACGGCCGCGGCCGCTTCCTGCCACGTCGGCATGTGATCACTCTGTTCCAGACTGGTCGCGAGTGACTGCACGTCATGAAGCGCGGCGCGCGCTTGCCCTGCGAGCGCGGCTTTCCACCATGCTTCCTCAGGGACGAGTGCGCCATCGACCGGTAAGGCATCGATTTCTGCGATCATGGCCTGCAGCCAAGCGGCGGTGGCGGCGGGGGTGCGCGCCGGCGGCGAGTCCAGTCGGGCCTGCAGCGCGGTCGATATCGGGGTGGCAAGCATGGCCGCCGTGTCGCGCAGACCGTCGATCATGGCCGCGGGGAAAATCTCCTGATTTTTCAGCTCGAGCAAACCTGCCTGCAGCGTGGCTAGGGCTCCGGCCAGATTGCCGCTGTCCACGCTGGAGACGTACAAGGCATGAAGTGGTTTCAGGGATCGAGTGTCGTACCAATTGTAGAGGTGCCCGCGGTATCGTTCCAAGTTTTCCAGCGAAGTCAGTGCTTTTTCGGTGCGATCGAGCACCTGACTGGCTGAGAGGTAGCCGAAGTCACCGGCGGCCAGCGTGGCCAGCAAGCCCATGCCAATGTTCGTCGGTGACGTGCGCGAGGCGATGACTGGACCGGGTAGTTCCTGAAAATTGTCCGGTGCCAGCCAGTTTTCAGTCTCGGTCGCAAACACCTCAAAATACCGCCACGTCCGGCGCGAGAGGCCGCGCAAAAACGTCCGCTGCGCCGCCGTCAAAACAGGTTTTTCAGTGATCAACGGGCGACTGACCCACCAACCCGCCACCGGGGCGATCAACCAGAGCAGAAGTATCGGTCCGCTGATCCACAACTCGCTCGGTTGCGTGCTTCCTAGCCACCCGGCGGCGGCCAAGGCCACCGCAGGAGCGATCCACATCTCTCGAGTAAAATCGACCCATTTCCGACATTGATTCCTTTTGATATACCGGGGGGTATGCCAGAGGAGCAGTCCGCGCCGAGTGAATGGCATTCGTCCAGCCGACGCCACCATGGCATCGAGGTGAATGGCCGCGCGATACGGCAGGGAGGAAAGCGCCAGAGCGGCTTCGGCGGCCTGCTGGCCAAGCGAGTACAGCGTCGTGCGGGCGTGAAGCCCCCAGCTGCGGGCCTGTGGTTTGCGTGCCAGCCCCGTCAGGGCCGTCAGGAAAACCGGGAACACGGTCAGGGCCACGATAAAGCAAGACCAGAGGCCAATCGGTTCCGGAGCCAGGACCCAGCCGGCGAGTAGCAGCACGAGCATGGCGGGAGGCACCATGCTGCGCCGGAGGTTGTCGAAGATTTTCCACCACCCAAGCGCGGTCAGCGTGTTGGGGATCCTCGTATTGCCAGGGCCGAGCACGCGCGGCAGCAGCCACCCGGCGATCTGCCAGTCGCCGCGAATCCATCGGTGCCGCCGACTCATTTCGGCAGTGAAGCTGGAAGGATGCTCTTCGTACAATTCGACATCACTGACCAGTGCGGAACGGGCGTAATTGCTTTCCACCAAGTCATGACTGAGGATGAGATTCTCAGGAAACCGGCTGGCGGTGGCCTGACGAAAGGCATCGACATCATAAATGCCTTTTCCGACATACGATCCTTCGGCAAATAGGTCCTGATAGACATCCGAGACTTCCCTCGTGTACGGATCAATGCCAGGGTCGCCGCCAGAAAGTTGGGCGAAGCGCGAGCGGTTGGCCGCGGTCAGGCTGACCGGTGTTCGCGGTTGTAAGATGGCATACCCTTCGACGATGCGGCCGGAGACCGGATCGTACCGCGGCCGGTTGAGCGGATGAGACAGTGTGCCAGCCAGCCGACGGGCGGCATCCCGGGGCAGCGCCGTGTCGGTGTCCAGCGTGATCACATGACGGATGGCCGGCATCGCTGCAACATCGCCCACCCTGGTCGTAAAAGGATCGCTCGAGCCACCGCGCAGCATTTCGTTCAACTGCTCGAGTTTGCCTCGTTTGCGTTCATACCCCATCCAGAGCCGCTCATGAGGATTCCACACCCGAGACCGGTGAAAGAGGTAAAAGAGCGTCCGGCCGCCCGGACTGTGCCGCTCGTTCAACGCTTTGATGCCATCCGCCGCGGCGTCTAGCAAGGCACCATCCCCCGAGTGCACGGGCTCCAGCGCATCACAGAAATCTGTCAGCAGGGCAAAAAGTAGGTTCGGGTCGCGATTTCCCACGTATCGAAGCTCCAATCCATGCAGAAGGTCATGAATTTCCTCCGCGTTCGTCAGCAACGCGGGAATGACGACTAGAGTCCGGCTTTCCTCGGGGATTCCTTTGGAAAAATCGAGGCGTGGCAGCGGTCGAGGAGGGACGACCAGTGTCGTGATCAAATTGACGACGGTCACGGCCAGTTGCGAGGCGCTGACGCACCCGAGTCCACTGAGCAGCCAGACTCTCCAGTCATGCCATCCGCCCAGATCACCGGCCCGGTGCAGCGCCCACGTGGCGACCAGCGTCACGACCGCCAAGCAGCCGGCATAGACCACGACCGACCATCGACCCGCGCCGCGGCAGAGGCAGGCGCGCCAAGAGAATCGCGCCCGCACCTCTTGTTCCAGAGCGGTCTGACCCCGGTCAATCAGATAATACCCGACATGCGCCGCTCGCGCTGCGACCCCGTCGCGCTCGCCAGCCAGCGCGGCCAGACGGACGGCCTCCTGCGCCACCGCCAGTTCCGTGAGACTGGCCCGCCGCGCCAGATTTTCAATGCGATGCCGGTAAGTATCGCGCGTGGCAAAATCCATCGAGGGATACACCCCGGCCGGATCGGTGTGCAGGGTGGCTTCGACCACGCTCATGGCCTCGACAAATTGACGCCAGTCCATGGCACCTAAGTTCCGCAGACTGCCAATGCTGTGACCAATCGAAACCTGATCCGCTGCTTGGGTCTGATTGTCCGTTCGCTGCAATTGCTCTCGGGTCAATCCTTCGTCGGCCAACCGGTGCTGCACCCAGCTCTGAATGGTGGCCAGCGCAGGTCCCTGACCGTTCATTCGGGCCGAGAATTCTTCGACAAATTGATTGCTGAAGGGCGGGTTGGACTGGGCCATTTCAGCCAGAACATGCAGTGCTCGGGCTGGCTCATCTAACACCTCTTGCAGCCGCGCCGCCCAGCCGCTGGCTAGATCGCGGTCGCGCCGGCGCTGCGCAATATGCTCGGAGACACGGCGCAGGTTTTCAATCAATCCAAGCCGTAACATGATGGGCACTGCCCACAGCTCGCCCAGCGTCAGCGGAGTGATCGTTTGATAGGATCGAATAAAGTGGCTGATGTTCTCCGCATCGACCCGGCCATCCGCATGAGAAATCAGCTCGAGAGCAATGGCATAAACTCGCGGAAAGCCTGCGGCCGGGCTGTTGAGCAGGCGCGGTAACTCCTGACTGTACGTGCTGGGCAGATGGAGCCGGCTGGCCCGGATGTGCTGCTCGATGAGATAAAAATTGTCCAGCAGCCATTCGCCGGCCGGGGCGACTCGACGGTTTTCCGCTTCCACTGAGGTCACCAGATCATAGACCTCGAGGAGTATTTCCTCATTCTCGCCGAGTCGCTGCAGAAGCCGGTTGGGCCCGCGTTTGGCATCAATCTGATGCCCGGAAGCAAGATCAACCGCGTGCGATTGCAGCTGATCGGTGCTGAACAACTCGGCCCTCAAGGGCGAGAGCGGGCGGGTGGTGGGAGGAAGGGGATTCATGAAATGACTCAGATGGCTAGCCCGCCGGTTGAAATCCTGAGGGATGACCGTCCCTTGTCTCTTTCAGTAAGTATACCACCCACCTTCGATCGTCGGAAAATCATCCCCGATGCCTCACTCCCATCGTGACCCACGCCGTCACCAGTCCATAATGCCCATGGTCTGACCGAAGCCAAGACTCCAAAACCCACCATTTTGGCCCGTACCAACAAGAAATATTTCATACAAATCCGAGCTGAAACCGAAGTAGCGAAATGCCCCCAGTGTTCATTCATGACTCAGTCAGTATACGGCACCACGAGCTCGAAGCAATGTATCGCTCGCTCATTTCATCGAATCATTTCATCGGTCGACACCTTGAGTAGCTAAGCAGGGGGCGCGGACATAGGTCGACACCGCGCGCTTGAGCCGTGACCCGTCGGCCTGTAGGTTGCATTCATGAGTTCCCCCAATTTCTTGTTTTTCACGCGTCGGCGGGTTTGGCGTCAGCTGCGATTGATTGTGCCGAGCGTGTTCGGGCCAGCCTTTATGGCGGCAGCTGGATCGATCACATTGACCGCACCGCTGGAGCATCAGGTGACCCAACGAGTGACCAAAGTGAGCGGGCCGCTGATCATTCGTGGGCAGTTAGTGGATGTGCCGGCGGAAAACACGGTGATTGAGGCCCGGTTGCGGGCGGTGGGTGCCGCGGAAGCCGAGGGGACGGCTTCGGCGGGTGAAGCGGGCGAAGCGGGCAGTGCGGCCGGCGCCGGACCGGACGACTGGCGGCGGCTGGTGGTCGAGCGGCACGAGGGCGGTGGTTTTTCGACTGGGCTGGAGATGACGGCGGGCGGCTGGCAGCGGCTGGAGGTACGGGTGGTGGTGGCCGACCGGGTCGTCGCGGAGGCGGCGGTGGCGCCGGTCGGGTGTGGCGAGGTCTTTGTGATTGCGGGGCAGTCCAACTCCGCGAATCATGGTGAGGAGAGGCAGCGACCGGAGAGCGGACTGGTGACAACTTTTGATGGGGTGCGTTGGCGGGTGGCGGACGACCCCCAACCGGGAGCGAGCGGGGATGGAGGAAGTTTTATTCCTACTTTTGGTGATGCAATGGCCCGGAAGTTCAACGTTCCGATTGGTATCGCTTCTTGCGGGGTGGGGGCGACCAGCGTGCGCGAGTGGCTGCCGGCGGGGGCGCGATTCCCGCATCCTCCGACGATTGAAGGCCATGTGCGGCCCGTGCCAGAGGGGGGATGGGAAAGCAAAGGCGACATTTTTGCAGCCTTCACGGGTCGACTCGCGGCGTTGGGTCCCCGGGGATTTCGCGCGGTGCTCTGGCATCAGGGTGAGAGTGATGCCAATCAGGCGGATCCCCAGCGCACCCTGCCGGGAGACATGTACCGGTCGTTACTGGGCCGCTTGATTAGGGACTCCCGTCAAGTTGCGGGCTGGGAAGTGCCGTGGTTCGTGGCCCAGGTGAGTTATCATGTGCCGGGCGACGAAGCATCGCCTGACATCCGAGCGGCTCAGGCGTCGCTTTGGGCGGACGGCTTGGCCGAGCCCGGGCCGGATTCTGATGCGCTCAAGAGCGAGTGGAGGGAAGCCGGCGGTCAGGGAGTTCATTTCAGCGGCCCCGGACTTCGCCAGCACGGCGCCCAGTGGGCGGAAAAGGTCACTCCATGGCTGGAAGCACGCCTCGCCCGCCCGGCGACGTTATGAGGGGCCTGTCGGCCCGGGGCTACCGGTGATCACGGTAGCCACTTGTTCGGCGGCGTGGCTGACGCCGAGGGTGTGGAGGCGGGAGGCAAGGGTTTGACGCCGGGTGTTATCGGTCAGCAATCCGTTGATCAGAGTGCTGAGTGTTTCCGGAGTGGCGTCGTTTTGAGGGAGGTGAATGGCGGCTTCCTGCCGGGCGAAGACTAGAGCATTGTGAGTCTGATGGTCTTCGGCGGCGGTGGGCAGAGGACTGAGGATGGTGGCGACCCCGAAGTGGGCGAGTTCGGCCAAGCTGGAGGCGCCGGAACGGGCGAGGCACACGTCGGCGATGGCGTAGGCGAGGTCGAGCCGCGGATGAAAGGGGGCTACAAATGCCTGATGTCCGCTCTGGGCCAGGGCGGCCCGAACCCCGGCCTCGTCATCCCGACCGCTCAGCCAGACGAATTGGACGGTGGTGCGGTCCAGCATGGGCAGAGCCGCCTGCACCGCGCGGTTCACCCCGCGGGCCCCTTGGCTGCCGCCCATGATCAAGAGCGTCATTTTAGACGGATCGAGGCCGAAAAAAGCATAGGCCGCCGCGCGATCGACCGGGGCCAACATGGAAGCCCGCAGCGGCGTGCCCACCACCCGCGAATCTTTGCCCGGAAAATGGCGGGCACAATCAGCCAGACCGAGCAGCACCACATCACTGAAACGCGCAGTCAGGCGGTTGGCTTTGCCAGGAATAGCGTTGGATTCGTGGATGAACGTGCGCGCCCCAAGCGTGCGGCCAGCCAGCGCCGGCGGTAACGACGTAAATCCACCCATGCCCAACACGGCATCCGGGCGGAAATCGCGCAGGATTTTTAATGTCGTCCGATACGTCCGCCAGAACCTCCAGACAAACAGCAGGGCCCGGGGCGAAAGTATCGATGGGAGACCGATGGCTGGCACCGCCGCAAAATCTAAGTCGGGATGGTCCTGAGCGGCGGTGGCGTCGACCGGCTTTTCCGAGATCAAAAGCAGCACCTGATGGCCGCGCGCACGAAGCACTTGGGCCACAGCAATGCCGGGGAACAAATGCCCACCGGTGCCGCCACAGGCGATAACGACGCGCCGCATCGGCAAGGGAGAATTCATGCGTCGTCGCCGTTTCGGTCGTCGTTCCGATCGTTCCTGACCTTTCACTAACCGGCTCGGCCGGCCTTACCGCCTTCGGACTGTTTGCCGAGGCCTTCGTGTTCTTTCGGAAGGTATTGGCGGAACGAGGATTTATCGATGGCCTTCATGTAAGCCTCGAGCGGCGACACGGTGTTATCGAAGAGTTTCTGACGAATGGCTTCGTCCATGAACTGCATGCCGTATTGTTTACCGGAGGTAATGACGTCGTACAATTTCTGGGTGGCGCCTTCACGGATGATGGCGCTGACGGCTGGCGTGGAGACGAGAATCTCGTTCACAGCGACGCGGCCTTTGCCATCGGCTTTTTTCATGAGCAGCTGGGCGACCACGCCGCGCAGCGAAGCGGCCAGCATGGTGCGGACCTGGCTTTGCTGGTCGGATGGAAAAACGTCAATGATACGGTCGATCGTTTTCCGCGCGTTGTTGGTGTGCAGGGTGCCGAAAACGAGCAGCCCCGTCTCCGCGGCCGTCAGAGCGAGCGAGATGGTTTCCAAGTCCCGCATCTCGCCGACCAGTACGATGTCCGTGTCTTCACGCAAGGACGCCCGCAAGCCGTCCGCAAAAGACGGCGTTTGCATCGGGACTTCCCGCTGCGTGATGATGCTGCGCTTGTTCTTGTGCACAAACTCAATCGGTTCCTCGACGGTGACAATGTGCCGTGGAAAATTGACGTTAATATAGTCAACCAAGGCCGCGAGTGTGGTCGATTTGCCGGATCCCGTCGGTCCCGTCACCAGCACCAAGCCAGAGCGCATCTTGCCAAATTCTTCAATGACCTTGGGCACACCCAGTTGGTCGAGCGTGGCAATTTTTGTCGGAATAATCCGGAAGACGGCAGCCATACCGCCGGTTTGCTTCAGCAAGTTACAACGGAAGCGGGAATCCACGTCCATTTCGTACGCGAGATCGAGGTCGCCGCGAGCTTGGTATTTTTCCCATTGCTGCTGATTGCAGAGTGGGCGGAGGAGTTCCTCCATTTGCCGTCCGTCCAGGACGTCGTCGCTGATGCGGCGAATGGCGCCGTGCACCCGCATCTTCGGGGGCTGGCCCTGGCTGAGGTGCAGGTCGGAGCCGCCGCTCTGGATGAGCACTTGAAAGAGTTCGTCGATTTTAGCCATGGTGGAATGCGAAGTTCAGGGGGTGGGGGAACCGGGGGGAGGAGACCGGGCGGTTCTACTTGTTCACGTCCTCGAAGTATTTCTTCATCAATGTCTTGTCTTCAGAACGCATCATGCATTCCTCCTGAGCGACCAGCCCTTGTTCAAAGAGCGTACGCAGCGAGTCATCCATCAGCTTCATGCCAACGTTTTTCCCCGTCTGCATGATGCCCGGCAGCATGAAGGTCTTGCCTTCGCGAATGCAGTTCGAGACCGCCGGCGTATTCACAAGGATTTCGAGTGCCAGCGCCCGGCCGTCGCCGTCCGCTTTGGGCACCAGCTGCTGGCTGAGTACGCCGCGAAGCGACTCGCTCACCATGATGCGGATCTGGTCACGTTGTTCGACCGGGAAGACGTCGAGCACCCGATCCAGCGTGCGCGGGGCATTGCCGGTGTGCAGCGTGCCCAGCACCAAGTGACCGGTCTCAGACGCGGTGATGGCGAGTGAAATGGTTTCAAGGTCGCGCATTTCTCCGACCATGATCACATCTGGATCTTCCCGCAGGGCAGCCCGCAAGGCGGCAGCAAACGAGTCGGTGTGGCTGTGAACTTCGCGCTGGTTGACGTGGCACGTCTTCGATTGGAAAATATACTCAATCGGATCTTCCAGAGTGATGATGTGGTCTTCGCGGCTTTCATTGACCTCATTGACCAAGGCGGCCAAGGTCGTTGATTTGCCTGATCCCACCGATCCGGTGACGAGAACGAGACCATTGTGGTAGGCGGTCAGCGTGCGGCAAACATCCGGCAGTCCGATCTCATCCATGGTCCGGATCCGAGTGCTGATAATCCGGAAAGCCATGTCAAAACCGAGTCGCTGACGCACCACCGAAGCGCGGAACCGCCCGAAATCAGTCGAATACGCAAAGTCAACGTCGCCTCGCTGGTCGAGTCGCTCGCGTTCTTTGGGGCCCAGAAAGCTATAGGCCAGACGCTCGCAATCAGCGGCGGTCAGCGTGGCGGCATTGGGCCAAATCGGCTGCAGCTGGCCAAAGCGCCGCCAATGCGGCGTGCTGTCGGTCGGCAAGTGCACATCAGAGCAGTCGTACTGCTGCCCAAGCTGAAGATACTGGTCAACGTGCTCGAGGGCGGGCACAAGATCTGAGGATGAGTCGGCTTCGTGCGACATGCTGGGCTGGGGCGGTTCGGGGTAATTGCGCGAGGTGAAAGTGGCCGTGATCGACCGCGGCGAGGCGCATCCTGTGGCGTGGATTAGGCGTTTGGCAAGCAAGGAACACGCTGTTTTTATTGGGAACCCACATTTGACGGTGTCAAATCCGTCTTCTTTCCTTGCCTCGGCGGGTGCTTCGCGGCATGTTTGAACTGTGTTGGAAGAAATAAAAGAGCGATTTAACGCCTTCATCATGACCAAGGGCCTGCGCCGGACGCGCCAGCGCGAGGTCATAGTGGAGGCTGCCTTTGGCACCAAAGACCATTACACAGCTGAAGAGTTGTGGGAAATGGCGCGTCGGCTCGATCGCACCGCCTCGCGAGCCACCGTCTACCGCACATTGACGCTGCTCGTGGAATGCGGGCTTCTTCGGGAAATTGATCTCGGTAAAGACGTCGTTTGCTATGATCCAAATTTTCTAGAAAGCCCTGATCATAATCACCTTATCTGTCTGGATTGCAACCGGGTCGTCGAATTCGAAGACGCGCACATTTCCGTGCTGGAGGATTGTATTTCCAGACGACTCGGCTTCACCCCGACCCTCAAGGCCATTCGCATCGAGGCAAAATGTGACGAATTGCGGCTCAGCGGCGCCTGCCGCCATGAAAAAGGTGCCTGAAAAAACCGGCCCTGATCGTCACGATGCCAGCGCCCGACCCTCTCCCAGTAGCAAAAATTTTGATTTTTTCCCATGTTTGGCGTGAACGAATACTCTGAAGAAGGACGTCCCTGGTTTTATGCCGGACGGGTGGCCGTGACATCCACGGTGCTGTTGGTGGGAGTTTTCACTCTATCCATGATCGTGGTTACGATGCTCAGTGCTTTCCGAGCAGAATCTCTGATCAGCGCGCTGAGTTTGGACACCTCAGCCCTCTGGCGGGGACAAATCTGGCGGCTCGTCACCTGGCCGTTGCTCAATGGACCGTCCATCTGGTTCGTTCTTTCAATGGTCATGCTGTTCTTTTTCGGTCGAGAGGTGGAACGCCTGCTCGGTCGTACCGGGTTGCTGAAATTCACCGGTCTGCTCGCGGCCGCCCTCACGATCGTCACCGTGCTGCTGCCGCGCGGCCAGCTCGCAGGGTGTGATCAACTCGGATTCGGCATTTTCCTCGCTTTTGCCATCATCCAACCAGGCGCGCTCATGATGTTCGGCCTCCCGGCCAAATGGGTGGCGTTGATTTTGATTGGCATTTCGGCCCTTGGTTCACTGGCCAATCGCGACGGAACGGGGCTCGTTCACCTCGCCGTCCTGTGTCTCGCCAGCGCCGTTATTTTGAAATCGATGGGAGCCGCCTACGGACTGCCCTGGCTCCGCATCCCGGAAGTGAAATTTAATCGTGGCGGTCGTCAATCAGTCGCTTCCTCCTCCCCCCGCGCCTCCAACGCCTCCCGCACGTCGCGAACGAGTTCGGGCGGGGGACCACGAGAATTTGTCTCCAACGAGCCCGAGGTCGACCGCTTGCTCGACAAAGTCGCCGCCAAGGGGCTACACAGCCTGACTAGCGAAGAACGACAAGTCTTGTCCGATGCCAGTGACCGCTTCAAACGGCGCCGCTGACCCCTTCGTCATGGCCTCCCTTGGCCAGCGGCCCAGACCGACCGCAGATCAATCAATTGAAATCCCCGTCAGCCCGTTACTCTCACTCCAGCCATTTCGTTCGCATGATTCCCCGTTTATTGATGATGTTTTGGTTTCCGTCGGCGGTTTTGGTGGCCGGAGGGACCGAGCAGCCATGGAACCAATTTCGCGGTCCTGATGGCGGCGGGGTGGCCGTGGTGCCTGGGTTGCCGGAAGTTTTGACCGGAGCGGACCGGGCGTGGACGGCAGAGCTGCCTGGCAAAGGGCATTCGTCACCGGTGTCGTGGGGGCATCGGATTTTCCTCACGGCGGAAGACAGCGCCCGCGCCGGGGTGCGCTGGGTCTTGGCGCTGGATGCGGGTGACGGGCGGGAGCTCTGGCGATACGAGGACCCGTTTGAAACGCACTCATTGCATTCATTCAATAGCTTTGCCGCCTCCACTCCGGTCTGCGATGCCGAACGGGTCTACGTCTCCTGGGTCAGCGGTAACCGACGGCGGGTGCTCGCCCTCGATCATGACGGGAAAAAAGTGTGGGAAAAAGACCTTGGATTTTATAAAGAGGACCACGGGAGCAGTGCCTCCCCGATTATCGAAGGCGACTTGCTGATTGTGCCCAACGACCATGACGCAGGCGAGGACGCCGGGCTCTATGCGCTGAACGCCGCCACGGGTGACGTGCGGTGGCACACGCCTACCAGCCCGGAGAAGACGTCTTTCAGCACGCCTGTGGTAGTGACGGCCGCCGATGGATCGCGCCAGATTGTTCTCTCCAGTCAGCCCACGGCCCTTTTGGCATTCGCCCCCAGCAACGGCGCCGTTCTCTGGCGCTACGAACATCCCGTGGGCGGCGCGCGCGCCGTGGCCACGCCCGTGATTTCACCCGATGGCGTGATTTTCGCCACCACCGGCCAAGGCGGCTCGGGCCGGGGAGGGGTCGCCGTGCGCCCAGGCTCAGCCGATGGCAAAACCCAGCCCACCCTCGCGTGGGAAATGTCCAATCGAATCCCTTACGTGCCCACCGCCGTCGCCGTCGGGGACCACTTTTACTTCCTCAACGACGGAGGCATCCTCAGCTGCGTCCGCAGTAGTGACGGAGAAAGGGTCTGGGAGGAACGAGGCCCAGGAAAGGCCTACAGCTCGCTCATCTGCCTCAATGGCGTGCTCATCGCCGTCGGCCGCGATGGCACCGTCGCCACCGTGCGCGCCACCCCCATTTACCAACCTCTCGGAACTCTGGCCCTCGAAGAGGAATGCCAAACCACCCCAGGCCTCGCCGCCGGAAGACTGCTCATCCGGACCACCACTCAGTTACACGCCCTCGGCGGCGGCCCATCCAAGGCGATACCCTGAATAAGGAAGTAGCCCATGGCACAATCTCAGACACCCACTCATTACTCCGTGCGGTTTTTTTCCATCGGGTGGCGATGTGATTTTTTTACTCCCGTCCTTGCCGGAGGTGTTCCTTCGGTGTTGGATGAGTGGTCATGAATGGATGGAGATACGGCCTCTTGGGAATTTTGTTGGGGTTTTGGGGGGGCTTGGCGCAGGCTTCGTGGCCTGGTTCCATCGCCCCGGAGCTGGCGGAGGCGGTGCAGGAATCGGTAGGGTCGGGTGAGCTGCCCGGGGTCGTGTTGCAGGTGGAGCAGGCCGGGGAGACATTCCAGCATGTGGCCGGTTGGCGGGCGGTGGTGCCGGCGGCGGAGGTCATGACGGAGGCGGGCCCGGTGAGGCCGTTGCGCGCCCGTCTGGGCGCCCTCGTCATAGCAAGTCTGGCCAACCGGGGTCAGTCGGACGCCATCGCCGGGACACGGCCTCCTCCTAACGTGCCGGGGGGCTATCCGGTCTTGGCCTCCCGTCCGCTCCCCGTCCTCACCGGACTGGATGTGCTCCGGCGCGATGGGTTTGCCCTCCTCCAGGGCAGGCGGGTCGGGCTGATCACCAACCATACCGGCCTGGCCCGCGATCGGACGTCGGCCATCGACCTCTTGCAGGCAGCACCCGGGGTTAGCTTGCTCGCCCTTTTCAGTCCGGAGCATGGCATCCGAGGTGAGCTTGACCGCGACGGTATTACCGATTCACGCGACGAAAAATCCGGATTGCCAGTCCACAGTTTGTATGGCGAACGCCGCGCTCCCACCGCGGAACAAATGAATTCTATAGATACACTTGTATTTGATATTCAAGATATTGGATGTCGATTTTACACATATGTATCAACAATGACGCTGGCCATGGAAGCCGCCGCCAAAGCCGGAAAACGATTTGTCGTCCTCGATCGACCCAATCCCATCGGCGGCCAGAAGGTCCAAGGGCCGCTACGCGAAGGGGGTTTTGCTTTCATCGCCGCCCATGACCTCCCGCTGCGTCACGGATTGACCGCCGGGGAGCTGGCTCGCCTGATCGCCTCCGAACGGCAATGGAATCTGGATCTGGAAGTCGTCCGCTGCGAAAACTGGCGAAGGTCCCAGTGGTTCGATGAAACCGGTCTCCCTTGGATCAATCCGTCACCGAACATGCGCAGTCTGGAAGCTGCCGCTCTTTACCCGGGGATTGGCCTGCTCGAATTCACCAATATCAGCGTGGGGCGGGGGACCGACGCTCCCTTTTTGATGGTGGGCGCGCCGTGGATCGATGCGGACGCACTGGCTCAGGATCTCACCGCTCTGGACCTGCCCGGGGTTCGCATCATGCCGGTCCAGTTCACCCCCAACGCTAGCACCCACGCCCAGACACTCTGCCATGGCGTGCGGTTTACCGTCACCCATCGCGAGGAATTAGATTCCCTCGCACTCGGAAGCGCTCTCGCTTCCGCCCTTTGCCGCGGTTATCCCGCCGCCTTCGACATCAAAAACCTCAATAAATTGCTGCTCCATGCCGAAAGCGCCGCCGCTTGGCGCGCGGGAGCCCCCGGCAGTCAGGTCCGAGCCACTTGGCATCGCGATGAACGTCTTTTTATGCTTCGACGTCGCCCGTTTTTACTGTACAAATAAAGAACTTATTCATGAAACCCGCCGTGCTCATCCCGCTGTGTCTCCTAGCTGGTCTGGCGGGAGGGTACACATGGGGACGGCAGTCCGTCGGCCGAGCGATAGCGACCACCGCGGTGACCGCGGCCACGACTACGGGCTCTTCTGGTGCGGAGGTTCCGACGGCCACGCCGCGTCCGGGCCCCCAAGGCGCCGCGCCCGCGTCTGCCGTCGCCAGCCAAAAAGGTAAGGCCGTGCAATCGCTCTTGGCCGGGTTCAATCGAAAAAAACCTGTCGAATCAAATCTCAAGATTCTGCAGAAAATCCTCGCCTCCAGTCCAGAACAGCTATCCCAAATCGTTCGCGACATGTCCGGCCCGTGGCGCAATGACCCGGGCTGGGCCCAAGCCAAACAAGCGGCTCTGCAGCGCTGGGTGGAAATCGCGCCTGACGCGGCCCTCGCATGGGCCCGATCGGCCAGAAAGGACGGAGCAGAACCTCACGATGTGGCTGGTGTGTATGGCGCCCTCGCGGAAACCAACCCGCTTCGAGCTTTTGCCGAAGCCCGCGCGCTGCAATCACCTTCATTGCAACAGTCCGCTCTGCATAGCGTCATCGACGCCATCGCTCAGACCGACCCGCAGCAAGCGCTGCAGCTCAGCGCGGACTTGCCAAACTCACTGCGTCACAACGTCACGTGGGCGATCTTCAATTCTTGGGCACGGCTGGATCCGGCCGGCGCAGCGGCCGGTTTGGATCAACTGCAAGACGGCAACCAGCGCCGCAATGGTGTCCATAGCGTGATGATGCAGTGGGCGGAGCGTGACCCAGAGGCCGCTCTAGCGTGGATCAAAGCCGTGCCCGAAGCCAATCTCCGGCGGGATGCCATGACAAATTTGTTCAGTCGCCTCGGCCAGCGCGACCCTCAGCAGGCCGTGGCCATGGCCGAGAATCTGACCGGCCCACTGCAACGGCAGGTCCACACAGCGCTCCTAGGCGGATGGGTGCAGTCAGATCCGGAGGCGGTCGATCAATGGATCCGCTCACGCCCCGATGGCGGCGACAAACAAGAGCTGATCAAGTTTGCTCTGAATTTCACCGAAGCCCTCACGCCAGAACGGGCGGCCGCGCTGGCCGGCACTCTGAAACCCGGCCCCAATCGCGATGAAGCCATGCAGAATTTGCTCCGCCATTGGGGGCAAAACGACCCCGCACAGGCCCGTGCCTTTATGGACACTCTGCCCGAAACGGAGCAGAAACGACTCATTCCCACCGTGGTCGAATCCCTCGCGCAAAACAATCCAGAGGAAGCCATTGCGTATCTGAAAGTCCATCCCATCGACGACCCGACCCACCACATCTGGCGAAACCTCGCCGGAATCATCTCCGATCAAAGTACGCCGGAAAAAGCGCTGGCCTGGGCGCGCGAGCTGCCCGACGAGGTCACCCAACGCCGCGTGATTCCGGAAATCATGGGCCGCCTCGCCAGCCAAGACCCCCAAACCGCCGCCCGCGAAGCCCTCAATCTGACCAGCGCCGCCGCCCGCGAAGACAGTCTGGCCCGTATCGGAATGCAATGGGGTAATGACAATTTCCAAGAAGCCCTCGGCTGGGCCCGCTCACTCACCGGCAAAGACCGCGAAAACGCCCTCGGCGCCGTCATGAACCAAGGCGCTAATCAAGACCCGTCCACCGTCGCTACCCAGTTTTCTTCGCTGCTCGCGGAGCTGCCCGCCAATCAAAAACCAGCCGATTCGCTCATCAATGCCGCCAGCACCATCGCCAATAGCTTCTTCGCCGAAAGTCAGGAAAAAGCCACCGCCTGGGTCGCCAGCCTGAGCCAAGAAGACGCCCGCGCCTCCGCCACCCAAGCCCTCGCTTCCCGCTGGGTCAATTACGACGCCGTCAGCGCCAGTGAATGGATCGGCTCGCTGCCCGGAGGAAAATCCCGCGACCTCGCCGTCAGTTCACTCGTCGGAGGTATCGCCGATACCGACCCCGCCATGGCCTTCGAATGGGCCAACACCACCCAAGAAGAATCGACTCGGTCGTCACTCCTCGAACGATCTCTCCAGTCATGGCGCCAACTCGACCCCGAGGCCGCCCGCACAACCATCCTTAATACCGACTGGCCCGAAGAAACCAAAACGCGTTGGTTGGAAAAATTGCGGTAAACCAAAAAAAAACGGAGCTCGATGTTGGGGGCGGCGCGTCGGCGGCGCTCTCAGGTCAGCGGATCCTCCGGTGGATTTGAATGGAGGCTCACATTTCCGCTGGTGGGCGGAGCGCTAGATTCCGCCGCTGTCTAAGCCAGCTCAGCCCACGATGGAAAGCCTAGGGGATCGTGTCCCATGGCGCAGCCCGCCCAGAACGAAAAAACCAGCAGCCTTTCCCGGTATTGCATTTTACATTACATACATTGTATGAAGTTATTGATCGGCGGCGAGACGCCTCGGTTTAGCCCGTTTGGATGTCCCGTGGTGGCGCGGTTTAGGTGGAGCTCAGCAACGAATCCAGAGTGGCGTCGTCGAGGGCGTCCATGAGGGGTGCGCTGTCGTCGGCGAGCGCCGTTTCCATCAACTGGCGTTTTCGTTTTTGGAGATCGATGATTTTTTCTTCGACGGTACCGGCGGCGATTAGTTTGTAGACGGTAACCGGCCGGGCCTGGCCGATGCGGTGTGCACGGTCGGTGGCTTGGGCCTCGACGGCTGGATTCCACCAGGGATCGAAATGAATCACGGTATCGGCTTTGGTGAGATTGAGACCGAAGCCGCCGGCTTTCAGGCTGATCAAGAAGACGCGTTTGGCGGGATCTTCTTTGAAGGCGTTGACTTGGGCTTCGCGGTCGCGGCTGGCGCCATCAAGGCGGCAAAAATCGAGGCCTACGTGGCGCACGGCGTCTTCGAGCAGTTTCAGCTGCGTGGCGAACTGGCTGAATATAAGAACACTATGCCCGCCGTCCCGTATTTCCTCGAGCAGTTCAGTCAGAGCGGCCCATTTGGTGGAAAACTCGGAAGGATCGCGGTCAGGAAATGATTCGCCGAGCAGGCGTGGATCGCCGCAGGTTTGGCGCAAGCGCAGCAACGCGGTGAGCATGGTCATGCGGGCCTGGCCGGCGGACCGGGCGCGGCGGGCTTCGTCGACTTTGGCCACGCCTTCGCGCTGGATGGCGGCGTACATATCGCGCTGGGTGCGGGTCATTTCGCAGCGGATAATTTTCTCGATCTTTGACGGTAGTTCCTTGGCGACATCTTGTTTCAGGCGGCGGAGCCAGTATGGGGCCATGCGGCGTCGCAGACGGTCGAGCGCGGCGGGCTGGCCTGTTTGCACAGCGGCTTCGTAACGGTCCCGGAAATCGTTTCGCGGTCCCAAGTAGCCGGGCAGCACAAAGTCCATGATGGCCCAGAGGTCGCGAATGGAGTTTTCGATGGGTGTCCCGGTCAAGGCGAAGCGGGCCCCGGTGCGCAGGCGTCGCACGGCCTTGGCGATCTGGGTATCAGGATTGCGGATGAAACCGGCCTCATCGAGAAAGGCGGCGTGATACGTAACGGCGGCGTGGCTGGGCAAATCGCGCACGAGGAGCTGATAGCTGGTGATGACGAGGTCAGCCGAGGCCAAAGCGGCGAGTTCTTGAGCGCGCTCGCCGCTGCGCACGACCAGCACCTTTAAGTCCGGCGCAAAGCGGGCTGCTTCTTCCTGCCAGTTGCCGAGTAGCGATGTCGGGGCGACCACCAAGCACGGCTGGGCTGGCGTAGACGATTGCTGGGCCTGCGCGCGCAAAGTGGCAATGACCGCCAGCGTTTGCACGGTTTTACCCAATCCCATTTCGTCGGCCAGAATGCCACCCCAGTGCGAGGCAGCGAGGGCCAACATCCAGCGGGCTCCCGTTGATTGGTAATCACGTAATATTTTCTGCCACTCGTTGGTAAGTAAGTTTTTATCAACAAGTACTTGTTTTGTTTCGGGTGGCGCTGGGCCGAACCGGGCCACACTGGCTTCCAAGTAGCCCAGCTGAGATTTATCCACCCGAAAATGCCCGTGTTCCTGATCCGGACTCAAATCGCGCAAAACCTCTTCGAGATCCGCAAAATTCTCCCTCGCCAGCACCGCCAGCTTGCCATTCGGTAGGCGTTTGGTCCCCTGCCCGGTTTGCAGCCAGCGGCGCGCTTCCGCCTGCGTAATCGTGCTGCCGCCACTGCCCACCAACGCCACATCAAACGCCAGCCAATCGGTGCCTTGAGCCACTTCATTAAATCGCGGCGTGATGCGCTCTAACCCACGAAACGCCTCGCGAGCCCGCGAAGAATATTCAATGGCCCATCGTTCTTCCAAAGAAGGTAATGCCGCAGCAAAAAACTGAAAAACAGCAGATTCAGGCTTCAGGATAAATTGATTATCACTTCGATCATAAGAAAATCCAGCCTGTTCGAGCTCGGCCGCGGCCAAGACTTCCGCCCCCCGATCCCGCTCGCGAAAGACGCCAGGTTCCCGCGGATCAAACACAGGAAAAGGATCAGGCTGTACCACCCCAGACGGCAAAGTGAACTCCGTTACCCCCTCATATCGACAAAATAACCGCGCCGTCAGGCTGCGTAACGTGCCATCAATCGCTAATCGAAAACGAGGCACGGCCCGCGCCAGTCGGACTCGTGGCCACGCCGGCATCGATTCATCAATGTCAAAAATTTCGGCTAATTCGGAGCCATGACGGGCCAGCCAACTGAGAGCCAGGGTGACCGCCTGCGGCTCGCCTGATGCCGTAAAAAACGGACTAAGTAATGGTAGTTCCTTTATTAAAAACAGTTTACCAATATCTTTAAAGTAAAGAGCGCCTTGACTACCGCCCGACCACCATCCCGCTCCGCGCAGCGTTTGGGGATCTATCTGCAGACTGATTTCCGGAGCGGACGGGGTCGAGCTGGCGGCGGCTGACGCGGAGGCGCCGCTGGTTGGGGAGCGTGTCGGCGCTACGGATGGGCTTGCGGTGGAAGCAATTTGCAGCGGTAGCCGCACCCCTTGGCTTATGATTTCAAGCGGTTTGCCGGCCACGGTCACCGATGGATGTGAAACCAGAGCGACCATGAGGGACTCGATCTGACCCCGGTCCGCCAGGGCCAGTTGCGGCGGCACACTGGCGAGCGACTGGGCCGCTAGCCACCCATGGACGGCCCGATCCGCGTCCGTTTCGGTAGGGCGCGCGCGGTCCGATTTCAAGGAGAACGCCAGCCGCTGGCGCTTCATACCTTCGAAAAAATTCGCAGGCAGGGCGACGGCGAGCGGTCCGGACGTGCGAGGGACGGCAGGTTTTTTCGGTGGGGTGGCGGCGGTGGACGACCTTGGGCCGGCGGGAGCGCCGGCGGTGGAGGCAGCGCTGGCGGTGTGGGCAGAAGCGGCGGGTGTTGTTTTGCCGCGGTGGATCCAGGCGAGGCCGAGGGCTAGCGAGTGTTCACAGAGGGCGCCATCGCGCCGGGCCTGCGGGCACGAGCACAAATTGGTCACATCGGTCCGGGACTTGATCAGCAAGCCGGCGGCCAGCGTTCGACCCGCGCTCCGGACTTGACCGCGCAGACGGGCGCCATCGAATTCTACAGCCAGTACCGCCCCTGCCTGCCAAGCGGCCCGGGCCGGTTTCATAGCCTGCCATCCGCCGGCATCCATGAGCCAGCGTTCCGTGATTTCGAAACTCATTTGAAGAGAAGCATAGGTCGAACTACCAAAAACTGCTGGCGTCCCTAGCGCCCGTGCGTGAATAAGCAAGAACCGTTCAGATCGTCTCCCCCTGCAGGCATGAAAATCATCGCTATTGCGAACCAAAAAGGAGGTGTGGGTAAGACCACTACCGCCGTCAACCTCGCCGCCGCTCTCGCGGAAAAAGGAGTGCGTACATTGCTGGTGGATCTCGATCCGCAAGCAAACGCCTCCAGCGCGCTCGGCTGTCTCACCGAGGAGGGAGGCAGCCTGTACTCGTGCCTAGTCGGAGCGGATTTTGCCGCCGCCAAAGTGCGCGAAACTCGACTGCCCCGCCTCTGGTGCATCCCCAGTCACATGGAACTGGCCGGCAGCGAGGTCTCTCTGGCCCGCAACGAAAATCACCTCGTGCGCCTTAGCGAAGTACTGGAACCCCTGCGGGTCCTGAATCGATGGGACGTCTGCCTTCTCGACTGCCCCCCCTCACTCGGGATTCTCATGACCAGCGCCCTCGCCTCCGCCGATGGCCTGCTCATCCCCATCCAATGCGAATATTATGGACTCGAGGGATTGGCAAAAATCGTCGACCTCCACGAAAGAATTTGTGCCGCCGGAGTCAATCCACACGTCACGATCGAAGGCATCCTCATGACCATGTACGACGGACGCACCAACCTCTCTCGGCTCGTGGTCGACGAGGTCCGGCGCGTGTTTGAAGACCTCGTCTACAAAACACTCATCCCTCGCAACGTCGCCCTCAGCGAGGCCCCCAGCCATGAGCTGACGGTCATGGAGTATTCCCCCAATAGCCCCGGCGCCCGCGCCTATCGCGAGGCCGCGGCCGAATTCATCCGGCGCCAGCCGCAAGCCATCGGCGATCCCGTGCCGCCGGCCCCGCCGACAGGCGAATTACCGCCGGCGCCGATGGCGCAAGTACCAAGCGCGCCGCCAATCGCCGCGCCAGCCCCCGTCGCCGCGCCAAGCGCTGCGCCCGCACCGATTTTGCCCCCGGCGAGTCCCCTTCCGGATGTTTGGCAGGCGAACGCCGAGGCCCCGGCCCCAGCACGGCCGGACCCGAATGGTGTGCCGCCCAATCCATTTGGCGCTCCCTTCAATCCTAACGCTTGATTCTTTACTCCTTATGATGACCGGACAAAAAGTAGTGTGTATCAACGATCAATTTCCACTTGGGATTGAGAAGCTTTATGTTGCCCTGCCCAAGGCTGGAGTGACGTATGTGGTGCGCGATGTGACCTTGGGGGTCAACTGGGCGGGTGAACCGGGAGAAGTGGCCATTACTTTGGTGGGGATGCTAAATCCTCGGTCGGCCACTCCACCGTTTCCAGAGCGCGCCTTCAATGCAGAGCGATTCCGCCCTCTTGAGGATGAACGAGTCAGCGAAAAGTCCGAAAAACACGATGTCGAGTTGGTTTAATCGTCGGAAGCACTGAGTCGAGGGGCTCTTGATATTTAACTTTATGAATCCATTTCTTTCTGCGGCCTTGGCCAGCTTGTTGTTGCTGGGGTCGGCCTCACCGCTGACGGCGCGCCAAACCTTGATTCCCGCCGGGGCGGAATGGAAATATTGGCTTCGCGCCAGCGAGTTGCCTTCAGGGTGGACCGCCCCGGAATGGAATGATGCCGAATGGGCCACGGGCCGGGCCGAGCTCGGATATGGCGATGGCGACGAGGCGACCGTGCTTGCATCCGCCGGCGGGGAGCCGCTGAGTTCATCTGCCAATTATTTCCGAAAATCTTTTACCGTGAATGATCCGTCAATCATTCGTGGGCTGACGCTTCGGCTGCTGCGCGACGACGGCGCCGTCGTTTTCCTCAATGGCGTGGAAATCCACCGCGACAATATGCCCGCCGGCCCAGCGCTCGCCACCACCCTAGCCACCGCCGCCGTCAGCGGGGCCGCCGAAAAAAATTTCCAACCCACCACCATGACCGCCACCGGTCTGGTGCGCGGCACCAATACCCTCGCTGTCGAAATCCATCAAGCCAGCGAGAACAGCAGCGACCTCAGCTTCGATCTCGAACTCATCGGATTGGAAACCGCCACCGTGACCCGTGGTCCCTATCTCCAACAAGGCACCCCCGAGAGCGTCGTCCTCCGATGGCGGACGGATTTACCTACTATCGGCCGCGTCACCTATGGCACGACTGCGGGTCAACTCGCCAGCGCCGTCGAAGAGAAGGAACCCACGACCGATCACGAGCTGCCGCTGACCGGACTACGTCCGAATACCCGCTATTTTTATGCCGTGGGCACGCCCTCCGGAAATTTAGCCTCGGGTGAGGATTTTGCTTTTTTCACCGCGCCTCCGGCTGGCACAGTGCAGCCGGTTCGGCTTTGGGTATTGGGTGATTCCGGCACCAAAAATGCCAATGCGGCCGCCGTCAGCACGGCCTATGAAAAATTCAACGGCCGGGCTCGCACCGACCTTTGGCTGATGCTAGGTGACAACGCGTACGACACTGGCACGGATGCCGAGTATCAAGCGGCGGTTTTTGACATGTATCCAGCCATGCTTCGCCAGTCGGTCCTCTGGCCAACTATTGGCAACCATGACACGGCGCAAAGCACCAACCCGTCCCCCACCCTTCCCTATTTTGAGATGTTCACCCTACCCACCCGCGCCGAAGCGGGAGGCGTGCCATCGGGAACAGAGAAATATTACTCCTTCGATTATGCGAATATCCACTTCGTCTGCCTTGATTCGATGACATCGAGCCGGGCCGCCGACGGTGCCATGGCCACTTGGTTGCAGAACGACCTCGCTAGCACCAATCAACCATGGATCATCGCTTTCTGGCATCACCCGCCTTACACCAAAGGATCGCATGATTCAGACAAAGAATTGGAGCTCATCGAGATGCGTGAAAAATTGCTGCCTTTGCTCGAGGCCGGAGGCGTGGACTTGGTCATGACCGGCCACAGCCACAGCTACGAAAGATCCTATCTTCTCAACGGCCATTATGGAGCCTCCACCACTTTGACCCCGGAGATGAAAGTCGACGGAGGCACCGGCAGCGCGACGGGTGACGGACCTTACCGCAAGCCAGGTGACAATGCCCCCTTCAAGGGAGCGATCTACATCACTGCCGGAAGTTCCGGCCAAATCAGCGGCGGTCCGCTCAACCACCCAGCTATGTGCGTGTCTCTCAATCACTTGGGATCAATGGTGCTGGATGTGAATGGCCCTCGACTCGAGGCCCGCTTCCTTCGCGAAAATGCCACCGTGGTGGATTCTTTCGTCATCGAAAAAGTCCAGCCCACCCAATAATCCTGCCGCCGCCAACCCGATAAAATCCACCGGGGCGCTGCGAAAAAACCCGGCAAGGCCTCGGCGGTTGACGAAAATCAATGCCTGCCTTCCCCGATGGGACGGACGTGACGTTCTCATTGACTCCACTGCCGGCGGGGGCGAACGGTGATGCGTCGAGTGAGAACGATTTTTCCACACGGCCCAATGAGGCGTCAGTCGACCCTCACTGCGGCCAGCCATCGCCACTTTCCTCCCGTTCAACACACATCCATTATCCATCATCCCATGAAATTCCGTTCTCTTATCCTGTCGCTCGCGGCACTCGCCCCGGTCAGCTTCACAGTAGCAGTGGCGGGAGAATCGCCTGTTTCCTTACCCGCTCCGGCTCCTTTAGTTTCCCCTGCCCCATTGGTCGCGGCCAGCGGCTGGTTCTCAGGCATCCAAGGCAGCGCGCTCTGGCTCGAAGACATGGGCTATTCGACCAGCACGGCGTTCGGTACGGTCGGCATCGACGCCAGTTTTGACGTCGGCTGGGGCGTCACCATCCCGTTCGGATATCGCTTCGACAATGGTTTCAGCCTCGGCGCCAGCGTCGGTTATTATACGGCCGGTCTCGATACCGTCTCCGTCAGCCTGAGCGGTGACAAACTCGGCGAGCTCAACCTCGATGCCGACGGAACGGCCGTGCCCATCCTCTTGAATACTTCCTACAGCTTCCAGCTGTCAGATACCCTCTCGTTCTCGCTGGGCGCAGGGGCCGGGGTGGCTTGGTCCGAGTTCGCTCTCGATCAAATCGGCGGCGTTGATGTTGACGCTTCGGTCGATGGCTGGGACTTCTCCTTTCAAGGATTCAGCAGCCTGAACTATTCCGTGAATCAGACCACCGAACTCTCGCTGGGTTACCGCTACATCCAAACCGAGACAGACGCCGACTCCATTCAAGGTCACAATGTGGAAGCCGGAGTGATCGTTCGCTTCTAATTTAAAAATTGTTGTTTGATGACCGCGGGCCGGAGCACATGTGCTCCGGCCCGTTTTTTTGTGCACCGGCCATCACGAACACCCACTCCAAAGGCATCCGCGGCACCATGGGGCTCGACAACACGAGAAAAAGTGGGTGTCTGCCGTTTGAGGATTCGTGGTTTCTAAGAGGAGCCTGGTCGACCCATGACGCGGTTGAACCAAGCATCGTAGCGCTGGTCCTCTGCTTCCGTGCGCGCCCGGCGGCGCTCCTGAAACGACTCCGCGTGAGAGGCCCGCCGCGCTTTTCGATCCGCCTTTGATTCCTCCGGTTCGTGGCGGTAGTTCTGGGAGTCCATAGAGCTACAGCCAGTCAGCAGCGCGGACAACACGAGAGCCGACAGCAGCGCGGCGCGGTGATGACGAAGGATCAGGGTCATGGGAAAAAAAGGGCAGCGTCGGCGTCGTGGGAAAGAAAAAAGGCTGCATCGGCGAGGGTCATGCCGTGCCCGTTGGATCTGAGAACGACACCCTGACCGCCGCCAATCAATGTAAGTCAAGCTAAGCATGGAATCAGCATAGCGCCAACCGATGAAAATCAGGCTGATCCAGAGAACCAGCAACGGGCCACCCACTCGCGGCTCGCTCGCAGTCCACTCGTGTGCCACTTGCGCCCCACTCATGGCTTGAGCCCAGGCCGATCCGCTCCCGCATCAATCGCCTCGAAGGTATTCTCATGGCAAAATGACCGGTTCATGATAATCCTACTCCTCCGATCACGGTCACACCTGTCGCGGGTGAGGGCCGTGGGGCCGTCGGCCCACACATTTTTCTACTTTGCCGGAATAGGCATTTTATTACTGCTGTCATGTCTCAGGAACAGGGCGTCTTCTATATCGAATGAAAATTATGACGATTCCCCGCCTCGGGGAGGCGGTACATCCGTCGCCGGTTCCATTCTCCATTGACGAGAATACCCACACACCGGCTGAAGTGCAATGGCCCGGCGGGCAGGTGCCCGCTGGGCTCATGCTCTTTGAAAAGGCTGGGCCTCGAAAAAAATTGTTTTTCGACCCGCAGCGGACGCGTGCGGCCATCGTCACTTGTGGCGGCCTGTGTCCTGGCATGAACAACGTGATCCGCTCGGTGGCGCGTGAGCTTCGTTATGGATACGGAGTGGAGTCGGTGGTGGGCATCCGCGGGGGGTATCGCGGGCTAGATCCGGCTCACGGTCACCCTCCTTGCGAGCTAACCGAAGCGGCGGTGGACGGGATTCACAAGGAAGGCGGTACGATGCTGGGCACCTCTCGTGGTCCAGTCGACATGCAAGTGGCGGTGGAAGACTTGATTCGCCGCGAGATCAACATTCTCTTTACGGTGGGCGGTGATGGCACACAGCGTGGCGGCCATGCCTTGTTCGAGCATGCCCGCCGACGCGGACATGCCCTCGCGGTCGTCGGTATCCCAAAAACCATTGATAATGACGTCAGTTTTGTGACCCGCACGTTCGGCTTTGGCACGGCGGTCGAGGAGGCCGTGCGGGTCATTGCCAGCGCCCATACCGAAGCCCGCAGTGTGGACAACGGCGTCTCGGTGGTAAAAGTCATGGGGAGGCATGCCGGCTTTATTGCCGCGACGGCCACCGTGGCCAGTCAGGATGTCAATTTTTGCCTCGTCCCAGAAGTGCCATTCGCGCTCACCGGGCCAGGTGGCCTGCTCGCCGCTATCGAAAAACGCTTGGAAAAAAAACGACATGCCGTCGTAGTCGTGGCCGAGGGAGCGGGTCAAGAATTGCTCGGCGCCAGCGGCGAGACCGACGCCTCCGGCAACTTGAAGTTGCGCGATGTCGGACAATACCTGCGCGATGCCTGTCTCACGTATTTTAAATCTAGAAATCAAGAGATGATCATGCGGTATTTCGACCCCAGTTATCTCATTCGAGGATGTCCGGCTAATACCGAGGACGCCATCCTGTGCGATCGCATGGGCCGCCACGCGGTCCATGCCGCCATGTCCGGACGAACCGGCCTCGTCATCAGCTTTCTCCATGGGGAATTCGTTCATGTTCCCCTCGATTTGATGGATCAGGGAGGACGGCGCCTCGATACTTCCGGAGAACTCTGGCAGGCCGTGCTGTCATCAACACGGCAGCCGACTCGGTTTTACTGAGATTAAACGCACTCCCCAGACCTCAAGCTGAGTGAGCGAGCCCCTCCGCCACCCCCCTTCCAATTCGACGCCATTCCGCTTCCCCGGTCCCATGAACCCTCCTCCTGCTATCTGGCCAGGTCGACCCACTCCACTGGGCGCCACCCTGACCACGCAGGGAGTCAATTTTGCGCTCTTTTCGGAGCATGCGACCGGCGTGGACCTCTGCCTCTTCGATACGCCCGACGCGCTGACAGAAACCTGCCGGATACCGCTCCCAGAAGTGACTGATCAAGTCTGGCACGGCTTCGTACCGGGCCTGCCGCTCGGACAGGTCTATGGATACCGCGTCCACGGCCCGTATGACCCCGCCGCCGGACATCGCTTTAATCCCCGTAAGGTGGTTCTCGATCCCTACGCCCAAGTCATCGCCCGCCCGCTGCGCTGGCATGCCGCCGTCAATGACCGAGACGCAGACACCGCCTCCTGCGCCGCTCTCGCGCGGGTCACCCGCATGGATTTCGACTGGCAAGACGACCGCCCACCCTGCACCCCATGGCACCAGACGATCGTCTACGAAGTACACGTCAAAGGATTTACCCAACAACATCCCGGCGTGCCCGAAGAAATCCGGGGCACTTATGCCGGGCTGGCGTCACCTGCTTCGATTGCTCATTTGCGCCTACTAGGTGTGACTGCGGTTGAATTGATGCCCGTTCATTATCATGTAGATGAACACTTTTTGCTCGAGCGTGGCCTCGTGAATTACTGGGGTTATAATACGCTGGGGTTTTTTGCCCCGGACCCTCGTTATGCCGCGAGCGGAGCGGAGGGAGCCGTATCCGAGTTCCAAGCCATGGTGCGTGATCTGCATGCCGCCGGCCTCGAAGTCATTCTCGACGTGGTCTACAATCACACGGCGGAAGGCGGTCACCTCGGGCCTACGCTCTCATTCCGGGGGATTGACAATGCCGCCTATTATCGTCTGGCGGACGACCGGTCGCGATACGTCGATTACACCGGCTGCGGCAATTCATTGAACGTCGCTCATCCCCGTGTCCTGCAGCTCATCATGGATTCACTGCGCCACTGGGTGCTGGAAATGCATGTCGATGGCTTTCGTTTTGATCTGGCCAGCGCCCTCGCTCGTGACGTGGTCGAGGTCGACCGATTAGGGGCATTTTTCGACATTATCCATCAGGATCCTGTGCTTTCCCGGGTCAAACTGATTGCCGAGCCATGGGATCTCGGGCCTAACGGCTATCAGGTCGGCCATTTCCCAGTGCTGTGGACCGAATGGAACGGGAAATACCGGGACTGTGTGCGGCGGTTTTGGAAAGGCCACGGTGGATCCGTCGGTGAGCTGGCATCGCGACTGGCCGGCAGCAGCGACCTCTATGCCCACAACGGCCGACGGCCCAATGCCAGCTTAAACTTCATCACCGCCCATGACGGATTCACCCTGCGGGACCTCGTCAGCTACAACGAGAAACATAATGAGGCCAATGGCGAAATGAACCGCGATGGGAGCCAAGACAACGAAAGCTGGAACTGCGGAATCGAAGGCCCCACCAACAATCTCGAAGTCAACGCTCTCCGCGCCCGCCAACAACGGAATTTTCTCGCCACTCTGCTGCTCTCCCAAGGGGTGCCCATGCTCCAAGCCGGCGATGAATTCGGCCGCACCCAACAAGGAAATAATAATGCCTACTGCCAAGATTCCCCACTGGCTTGGCTCCACTGGGATTTAACCCGCGAACAACAAGACTTGCTGGATTTCACGTGCTCTTTGACCCGGCTGCGCCAAAACCACCCTGTCTTCCGTCGACGTCGATTTTTCCAAGGCCGTCCGATTTATGGCGCTGGGGTCAAGGATCTCCACTGGATCAAGTCTGACGGCACAGAAATGTCCGATCTCGACTGGCAAGCAAGCCATGTAGCCTGCCTCGGCATGGTATTGCCCGGCAACCAGATCGACGAGACAAACGATCAAGGCGACCGCATTCGCGACGAGTCGTTCGCCGTCCTCTTTAACGCTCATCACGAAACCGTGCCGTTTCGTCTCGGTACCCAGAAATACCACCTCCGCTGGATCTGCGAGCTCGACACCGCTCTCCCACTCTCCGCGCCACGCCGCTTCGACCCCATGTCCGTGTTTCCGCTCCAGCCCAGATCCCTCGTCATCCTGCGCGCCGAGCCTTTACCGCCCACAGAAGTCGTTGCTTTTTCTTAAACCTGAAAGCAGGGATGAAGAATGAGCAAGAAAAACGCAAGTTATTAACTATCAATGTAATGCGCGATTTATAACGGGCTCAGCGGACGAGTGAGAGCAAAGACCCAAAAGGCAGCGCCCCCGAACGCGCCAGTCCTTCGATGACCACCCGGCCGCCCCGGTGCAATAACATCGGATGCAGGGCCGATGCCGCCAACAGCCGGCGACGAAAGCGATGATGCAACCCACCGTGAATCCCGGCGACACAGGCCTCCCATGACAGCTCCCCACGGCTCCAGCGCCACAATGGCTCCAGCGCGACTTCCGCCGACTGAAACGCCATACTCATGCCGTTGCCAGTGAATGGTGGGATCATGCTCTCGGCATCGCCAATCACACACAGCTCGTCCTGAACCTCCTGCCTCCCCAACTCAAATCCAGCCACCGCGCAAAACGAATCCTCGTCGGCCCGCCCAGCCCGTAGTCGCTCGACCAATATCTCGTTCCCTCCAGCCGCCAGATAATCAAGTAGTAGCTCGACTCCCGGTGCCCGCCGCGATCGATCCACCTTGAACAACCCACAGACATTAACCAATCCATTCTCGATCCCCGCCAACCCCGCATAGCCGTTCGTGCCGAGATGCATTTCCAGATCCGCCGACATCGGCAGAGTGCGAAAGTGACATTTCAGCCCGATCCACGGACCGCGCCGGGCCACCCGCCCCGCCGCCCAGATCCGGCCTTCACGAGGCTCCCGACTCTGCCTCGACCGCTCGTAAACGTGGCCGTCCGCGGCCACCACCCGGTCCCGCAACCGCAGATCCAGCCGATGCCTCGAGATCCCCAACGCCGGCGACGGCATGCTACCCTCAAAGATCGTCCGTCCTTCCCGGAACCAGACGACACGACTGTGCCGCTCGGCATCCTCGAAGTCCGCGTCGATCCCCAGGCTCTCCAACGTCGATGTCTCTACACCCGAGATGAATTCCCCGCACACACGATGACGCGGATAAGTCCCCGCTTCATGCACTTCCACGCTCACCCCACGCAAACGCAGGCCCATTGCGAGAGAGAGACCCGCTAGCCCGCCACCCGCAATGATCACCCTGCCCATCACAATCTGTAAGCTAGCATCCGCAGACCTCCACGCCAGTTGGTTTCTTCCCGGACCCGCCAGTCCGCGGCGTCGAGCCCCAGGACATTCGGCAACTCTCCCGGTAAAAAGCCGGCGCGGATGCTCACTACCATGTCGTGCTTGGTCGCTGGCCCCACGAATGGCAGCATCAAACGCGCGTCCATGAGAGATTGCGCCGTGCGCCATGGCTCATGAAAACAGAGTACTTGGAAGTTCCTCATCAGCGGCGCGAAGCGCCGCAATTCCTGCTCCTTAAAGTGATGCAGAAACAGATTTGCCGCCAGAATACCGCCCGACGAGTGGTCCAAACACTCAAAAACATCCCGCTGGTCCCACCCGATTTCCTTCGACAGCCACCCCGGCCGCGGCGCAAGGTCACAGGCCATTAAGGGAATACCCGGATAGTTTTTCGCCAGCCGCTCTAACAACGTCCCCTCCCCCGCGCCGATCTCCAACACGCCCCGCGTCCGCGCCTCCGGAAATGCACGGATCTGCCGCGCCATCCACCGCTCGCTGCCCATCAGGAAATTGATCACCCTCAGGTCAATCCGACCGCGCACCACGTCCGGATGCCCCGGAGGTAGCTGATCAAGGATTTCAGGTTCGACAACTCTTCGCATCAAAGTCAGATCGTGACCCCAGCTTTTCCCATGCGCAACCTTACCGCTCGTCCTGAATGGACTTTGCTCATAAGGGCGATCCTGAAGCATGGGTCCTGTCAAGACGGCTCACACACATCACGAGTCTCAGAACCACCACGTTACCAATTCCATGCCTCAACGGGGCAAATGGAACGAGGGCGTTTCGGGTTCCTCGTCCGTGCCCCCAATCTGGGCACCGCGTACCATTGGGTGGTGTGGCTCCGTTAGGGCCCATCGACCACCCCGTTCGAAATCACATGTCCTGACGACCATCTCCTACGAAATCCTATGCCCTGAAGGGGCATCGCATATCAGCCCAGGGTGCAAACCTTGGGAATCCACCCGAAAAAACAAACCCGCGTTCTGAAGGAACGCCGCATAGCCGCGGAATCGAACCTCGACCCCACCCTTGTCGGGAGGTTAATTAGCTTCTCTATCGAGCACTGATCCGACTCCGGCCGTGAGCGGCGCTGAAGCGGCAGAGCCCAACGAAGTGGAATTCTAGGTCCAAATCGTAAACTTTGATATCCCGCAAGGATCTCATCATCAAATGCTCACACAGCCCGCTTAGCGAAACGATGAAAACAATCGAAACGATTCGACCGAATCATAACCGCCGGAACCCACAAACCAAAAAAATTCCAAATCGCTCCGCATGTGCAAGCGACTGAGGCGCAGTCCAGCCTGTCAGACACCAGAATAGAGTGAAGCGGAAATGCCTGACTCTCTTCCGGATAAACACTATTCAGTGGATCGACCACCACTGCGGCGACGTCGAAAAGCAGCAAAGGCAACGCCTCCTGCAATTAAGCCAACCACTGATGGTTCCGGCACAATAGTAATTTTTCCGGTCATGTTCGCATGACCCGTTACAGTACATGTGTACCAGTAATCGCCGACTTGATTCGGAATCCAAGTAATAAAGTCGGTGTTTGGTGCTGGCGGAGTTGGTGCTGGGGAAGCTGTGAAATCCGCGATTGGAGCCAGCGTGGCGGCATTAATGGCCGTTGTCATATCAGCCGCTAGTGTACCTACTGGAAATGTCCGAGCGTAAGCTCCATCCGATCCAGCAATAAACGTGGAAGCACTGTTATCCATGATGGCGAACGGATGTCCTGTAGCAGTTCGCTGAAACGTATACGTTTGCCCAATCTCCAGAACAAGTGTGGGATCACTCTCGCCTGAAAAGACGCCAGTGGAATCAGTCCAGCTGAAAAGAAACCCTGCCGTCCCACTGTTGCCAATGGAGAATGCAACTCCCTCATTTACCAAGTATTTACTGGTACTCAGGAGAGTTGTGGAGGCGTGCGAGAGAGGTGTCAATACGAGTAGACCAGAAACGACACAAAATTGAATGAGTCGTGAATGTGAATTTTTTGTCATAGAGTGGAAGGTTAATGAGTACTTTTAAGAACTATTACACTAAGCATGGGTCCTATATGCCATAGCTTTCATAACGCAAGCCAAATTAAAAATATTTTTGAGTCGGACATCGAAGGCGTCTTTTTCACTCAACGATCATCGACATTCAGCACTTTCAGAGGCGCCCCTACAACAAAGACGATCCCATCACAGAATGGATCATAATTCTTACCAGTAGGGTTTAGCCTCGAGCTCAGCCTGCACCTCTTCGCGGAAAGCCTCAGCCGACTACACGGTGAGACCGCCGCCCTTTTGCAGCCAGTCGAGGCTTTAGATAGGTTTGAACCTTGGTCTTTCATGTCTTCTTCCTCCCTGATACCACGCACAGCCCTCCCCATGACCTCGGCCTTTGGGACACTCCCGCGACTCTCGATTGCTCGTTCGCGTGCCTACCCTAGGAGGGCCAGTATTTCGCACTCATGCTCGCTAGGAGGCTAAGAGCGCACATTGAGAAAACGAGCGGCGCTGCGAGTCTGGCCGGCCGCATTGAGGGCCATTAAGGAATAAAATCCAGTCTGGTCGGCTGTAACCGCCGGCAGCTCGAGT
>CAJBME010000173.1 GCA_903954065.1 uncultured bacterium | reverse complement strand
GCTCACCCCGGACCGGACACGTCACGATCAGGCAGACGCTTTCGCAACGCCCCTCGAGCCAAACGCGTCACCATTACCGAGACCGCCACCGTCGCCGCCAGCCCGCCCGCAAAGACCGCCCACTCCAGCGGTGACCTCCCAGTCGGCCGCGTGGCCAGCTGCACCACCGAACCAAGATAAACAAACAACGCCGTGCCCGGCAACATGCCGACAAATGTCGCCACCGCGTACTCGCGCCAACGGATCCGAGTCAGACTGAGTGCATAATTCAAAACATTGAAAGGAAAAACCGGCGAAATTCTTAACAACATGACCATCTTCCAGCCACCCGCGCCGACGGCCTCGTCAATCGCCGCCATCGACGGCCGGTGACGAACCAGCTTCATGACCCACGCGCGCGCCACCCACCGCCCAGTCAAGAAAGCCAGATTCGCCCCAAGATTGGAGCCGGCCACCACCCAAACCAATCCTTCAACCGGCCCCCATTTGGCCCCAGCCGCCAAAGTCAATAAACTGCCCGGCACCATGCCCACCGTCGCCACCGCATAAAGCCCACAAAAGGCCGCCGGCCCCCACGGACCAAGCTGGTCGACCCACCGCCACGCCTGATCCACATCCAGCCAAAGAGCAACCGTCAATAAAACGGCCACCACCCCCAACACCGCCGCCGATCGCCGCCAGTTTTTCAGGAATCGAGCGCCCAATCCCAATGCATTCGATCCGGCAGCCATGGGTTCGATCTTTCGCAGAGCATCTTCTGGGTCCATAAAAAAATCCCGGGGTCTACAGCTCTCCTCTGGCCAGATCACCTTCGTCCTCGCCGCCTTCACCCAACTCGTGGAGTTTGCGTTGCAGCGTGCGACGGCTTAATCCCAGCAACCGCGAGGCTTCTGTCCGGTTGCCCCGCGTCCGCCTCAACGCGCGGCGAATAAAATCCAGCTCCATATGCGCCAGATTAAGGTCCTCGACCCCGTTCGGTCCCACCGGGCGCACGCTTCCCTTGCCTCCGCCCGCCAGCACACCCGCCGCGTCCTGAACTCCCGCCAGCGCCGCCGCTCCCGCCGCCAGCACCACCCCGCCGTCACGCAAGGTGTCCGGTAAATGCCGAGACATGATCTTGGCCCCGTTGCACATGACCACCCCGCGCTCCAGCGCGGAACGCAGTTCTCGCACGTTCCCGGGCCATCCATACTCCAACACCGCCTGCATCGCCTCCGTTGATAGCTCCTTGACCGGCTTACCGTTCTCCCGGGCCAGCTCCTTTAAAAAATGCTGCACCAGCGGGATTAAGTCGTCCCGTCGCTCGCGCAACGGAGGAAGCGTGATCTGCACGACGTTGAGCCTGAAATACAAATCCTCTCTGAACTTCCCCTCGGCCACCATCTGCGCCAAATTCTTATTGGTCGCTGCAATGACGCGCACATCGACCTTGATCGTCGTATTTCCACCGACGCGCTCCAGCGTCCTCTCGCCCAAAACACGCAATAACTTGACCTGCAAGGTGGCATCGATCTCCCCCATCTCATCAAGCACCAACGTGCCTCCATTCGCCTGCTCAAATCGCCCAATGCGTCGCTCAAACGCCCCCGTAAAAGCCCCCTTCTCATGCCCAAAAAGCTCGCTCTCCAATAATTGCGCGCTCAACGCCGCACAATGAACAATCACCAACTTCTCCTTCGGCCGACCACTCAAATTGTGAATCGCATGCGCCACTAACTCCTTGCCCGTGCCACTCTCGCCCTGAATCAAGACCGTCGCCCGACTCGGAGCCACCTGCTCAATCGTCTCGAAAACCTGCTTCATCTGCTCCGATTGACCAATCAATCGATCCAACGAAAATCGCTGCGCCACCTGCTTCTTGAGCGAAGCATTCTCCTGCTCCAGCCCGCGCGTCCGTACCGCCCGCTTAATCAAGATCTCCAGCTCGTCAATATTCAACGGCTTGGTGACAAAATGATACGCCCCACGCTTCATCGCCTCCACCGCGTTGTCCACCGATCCATACGCCGTCATCATCAAACACACCGGCGGACGAGGCATCTGCAAGGCCGCATCAATCACTTCCATTCCATCGTCCGCACCCAGCCGCAAGTCAGTCACCATCACATCAATATGATCGTTTCTTAAAACCTCCAATGCCTCGGCCTTGTCCGCCGCCACATACACATCAAATTCATCCTCCAGCGAAAGCCGCAAGCCGTCACGCGTGTGCTTTTCATCGTCAACAATCAGAATGGTCGCAGGCATGGCATGGAATTTCGAAGATCAATGACCGGCACAACATCATTGCCGCAGGTGCGACAACATGGCGCGACGCCCCCGTAGTGCAAGGAAAGCCGCCGCCCCCCCTCACTTCCCCACCAGCGTACGAAACGATGGAAATACGGGTTGGCCGCCGCTCGGAATCAGGCATCTTCAATTCATGAACGAAGCTGCCCTCCAAGAGGCCATCGCCAACCCCCAAAACATCGGTGAAATGGCCGACGCCGATGCCGTCGGCACCGTCGGCTCCCCCGATTGCGGCGATATGCTGCGCCTGTGGCTCAAATTTTCCGAAGTCGATGGCAAAAAAATCATCGATCGCGCCAGCTTCCAGTCGTTCGGCTGCCAAACCGCCCTGGCCGTCGCCAGCATGGCCACCGAACTCCTCAAAGGAAAAACCATCGAGCAAGCCCAAAACCTCTCCGCCGCCGAACTCGGAGCCCCACTGGGACCGTTGCCACCGATGAAAATTCATTGCGGTCAGATGGTCGAAGGCGCCCTGCGCGCCGCCCTGAACGCCAGCTCGCAAGACCCCGCCCCCGCCACGCCCCCGACGCCCAACCAGCCGTCAGGCAATTTGGCCGAATCACTCGTCGCCGCCCCCACCACCGCCGGCCGTATCAAAATCTCCCTGCTCCCACGTTAACACTATGCCCGTCGGTCACGACCTGCCCGATCATTACGAAACCCTCGGCCTCGATCGCGGGTGCTCCGAGGCCGACATCCGGCAAGCGTATCGTAAACTCTCCCGCCGCCATCATCCCGACACCAATGGTGGCAGTCCCGAATCCGTCACCCGCACCCAAGCCCTCAATGCCGCTCACGAGGTGCTTCGCGATGCCGCCCGCCGCCGGGCCTACGACGAAGACTTGCTGATTGCCGAAGACACCGCCCGGGCCGCCACAGCCGCCGCCCCCCGCCCCTCCGCCCGCCGCCCCTCCGCCCGCCGGTCCGCCAACATCGCCCAACAGGTCCCGCTCAAACTGGAGGAATTCCTCCGCGGTACCCGCTTGGAAATTCGCGTCAATGACCCAGCCTGTCCCGAGGGGCCCGAATCATATCCCGTGATCGTCCCGCCCCACACCGCCCCCAAATCCCAGATCAAGGTGGCCCGCGACGGAGGCAACGGCGGACTGATCGTGGTCAAACTCACGCTGCGCCCACACCCACGATTTAAAGCCCGAGGGTCCGACTTGCGATGCGACCTGCGCATTACTTCCCGCCGCGCCGCCAGCGGCGGTCAGGAAATGGTCACCGGCCCGGATGGCAGTCAGCTCAAAGTGATCGTTCCAGCCCGCGTGGCCCGCGACGAAATCATCCGCCTGACCGGCCATGGATTGCCCCGCCCCCGCGGCGGGCGCGGCGACCTTCTCATCAAGATCTGCTACCGCCCCGAGGTAAGTATCAGCCGCCTGCCCGCCACTCCCGTGACCGACGCCGACGAGGACGAGGACGAAATCGAGCCAACTCCCCTTCTCCCTCTCCCTCCGGGCCGCCCGCCCGCCTGAAGCGCCCCCCCTCGTTAATACGCCCTTCCGCTACGCGGCCGCAAGGAAGCCCCACGTTCGGCATCCGCCCCCGTCCCGGCCCGCGGCCTGGATCCTCCCGCGTCTGCAAAAAACAACGTGAATTCACGTCGATTGGCCCGCAGATGCGTTTGCGCGATCAAATTCAGCCCGCCCATCCCCGCCATTGCCACAATCTCGTCCCGCAAGGCCAACGCGGCCGCCACAGATTCAGTGCCAGGAAGCTTGAGCGTGAAAATCACCACGGCCCCAGACTTCAGCGCACCACGGTGCGACAACACCGCCATCATGGACTCACGAGCCCCCCCGTTTAAGTCACATAACAATCCATCATAGACCACACCCGCAGGCGCCCGAAAAGCGAGCGCATCCCCACGGACAAAAGTGAGCCCTTTCATGCCGTCCAAACGACTATCCAACGCCGCTCGGTCGACCGCCGTGACCCGAAATTGCTTCGACAATAACTCCGCCGTCATCCCACCTGGACTGGCCCCCAGTTCCAGCCAATGCGCCCCCTTCGGCAAAGCCGCCCGATGCAGGCGCAGGTAATGCAGGGCTTCCGCCACCTTGGCCCCAGCCCGACTGATCGCGTCAACCGCTTCATGCGGAAGGTGTTTTGTTCCTCCCGGGTAGAATCCGTTTGTGGCCACGGGCGATGCCACTCCCGCATACAGCCCCTCCGGTCCCAACAAGCAATACAGGGTCGGGCGCCCGGCATGCTGAGACTCCGCTTCCGCCACCGGCAGCGGCGGAAAAAGCTGGAGCACACGCCCCCGCAGGTTCGAGGCGAGTTTTTTGTAGTACGAATTAGGCGTTCCGCCATGCAGCAGCCCCACCAAAATCGCCTGTATCGGCTGTCCGGAGAATTTCCGCAACAGTGTCTGCGCCGCCTTCTCCACAAACCCCTCCATGGTCCGCGGCCGACAAGGCCAACTGTGCGCCACCGGCAACCGCCATGACACATGCAACACCGTGTCCGGCCCAGTCACCGCCTCCGCCGTCGACGATTTTAACAGATAAAACTCCGTGCCCAACAGGGTGGCCCCTGTCGGCGATAGCCGACGCACGATCTCCGGCCCGACCGTGGCGAAAACTTCGGGAATGCGCACCAGCCAAGGCCCCGCGACACCAGCGCCGCCACCATTAGAATGTTGTTGTATCATACAGAATTTCTTCGAAAAAACCTCCTCCCAGCAAAACATCGCCATCGTAAAATCCACACACTTGCCCCGGCGTCAGGGCGCGCTGCGGTTCATCCCAAGTCACCACCACCGCCGGCCCGCCCGTCTCCGCCGGCCCACGACTCCACGGCTCAATCATCGCCGGAGCCCCCGCATGCCGGTATCGCGGCTGCGCCTGCAGCCGACGCGGTTCTTGGAAAAAACAATGATTGGCGCAATGCAGGCTGCCGACCACCGCCCGCCGCGCATGCAACAGCGGTGTGTCTCCCCTTTCCAAGGCCACCACCAGCTGGTTTAACTCCGGCCTCTTCGCCACCACCACATACGCCTCTTTGTAAATCGGAGAGGCCACCCCCAAGCCTTTGCGCTGCCCAAAGGTGTACAAATGCAACCCATGGTGCCGACCTAAAACCCGTCCAGCCCCGTCAACAATGTCGCCCGGTTCGTCCGCAATAAAAGCGCGGAGAAAGTCCGACATCTTCACGTCCCCAATAAAACAAATTCCCTGGCTGTCTTTTTTCTGCGCGTTCGGCAGCCCCAGCCGCGCCGCCTCCGCCCGCACGTCAGACTTAAGCAAATGGCCAATCGGAAAATGCGCCGGCACAATCTGCGCCTGATTCAACAACGCCAAAAAATAACTCTGATCCTTCCCCGGATCCACTCCGCGCAACAAATCTGTCGTCCCGTCATCGTTGCGCCGAACTCGCGCATAATGTCCCGTCGCCATACCATCAAACCCCTGACTGAGTGCGTATTCCAGAAACACCCCAAATTTCATCTCGCGGTTGCACATCACATCCGGATTGGGTGTGACCCCACCACGATAGCCGCTCAATAAATATGCCACCACTCGATCCCGGTAGTCGTCCATCAAATTGAGCACCCGAAATTCGATCCCCAACGCCTCCGCCACCGCCTGCGCATCTTCAATGTCCTGCTGCCATGGGCAGTCGCCGGCAATATTCTCCTCGTTGATCCAGTTGCGCATGTACGCCGCCACGACTTCATGCCCCTGCTCCAGCAGAAGCGCCGTCGCCACGCTCGAATCCACTCCTCCGGATAATGCTGATAATAATCGCGCCATAATTCCCTGCCATAACTCATAGGCAGACTGGACGATGAAGCCGCAACTATTCTTCAACGGCGACGGAAAATCCGCTTCTGCCCAGCCAGCCACCGCAGCCGCCATCGCACCGCTCCATCCGCTCCATCCAGCGCCGTCACGGCCTCGACCGCTCCATCCGCCGCCACCACGTCCCATGGCCCCGCCGGGAGATCCAAAATCAGCTCTCCCTCGCTCGCCAAACGACAAACCAGCTCGATTTCCGCATGTGAAGCCATCACATCAAAAACACAGTCTTGCACATGCAACCCGCTGACCCCGAGCCGCGGCACCCCAGAAGGCAGTCGCGGACGCAACGCAAATCCGCCCACCTCCGGCACCACCCCGAGAAATCCATGAATGACCACCGAAGGCACCATCACACTCTCCATGAATTCATGGTCAAACCCTAGCCCGCCCGGAGGCCCGCCCCCCTGCAGGGTGCCCCGCCCCGGCTCCGCATAATACGACCGGTATCCTCCCGCCGCCTGCACTTCCCCAAACCACCCCAGAACGTCGCGCAGTCGACGCCACGCATCATCCGGACCCAGCGCCCGCAACCGCGCCATCAACTCGAAATACGTAAATCCCAGTACCGCCCCGCCATCCTGCACTTGGTCCCCCCAGCCAATACTCTCAGGAGCAGACCACGCCCATACATAATTTTCCGTGTTGCGGCGGGTCGTCGAACGAGGCCCAAAACGCCAACGGTAAATGTCCTCCCGCTGCGAGGTATCACCGTTCACCACCCGAGATCCATCCAACCACTCGAAAACCGTCTTCTCCTGCAACGAAGTCGCAAGGCCATGATGAATCGCTTCCGTGTTGAGAAATGTAAAACCAAAATCATGACGGCTGCCGTCGAGCGCGATCCAGCCAATAAAACGACCCGCCTCGGCATCCCAGAAACGGGTTTGAAAATCGATCCTCACCGCACGGGCCAATGTTTCCAAGGCCTCCGCTTCCATCGTCGCCGGAGCCGCCCCCATCTGCCACTCCGGATGCGCCGCCGCCACCCGCTCCAAAGCCGCCATCCGCCGCAACGCCACATACGCCTGCATCGTCGCCATCGCATCATGCCCGCCAAACGGGAGTAAATCCCAGTAGTTGTTTCCCACGCCGAGCCCGGGACGGAGGACGCGCGCGCCCGCCGCATCACGCGCCAACCCCGTCCGCCCGTCATGCCCGACCCACGACACACGGACATGGTTCCCCGATCGCACCTCAAACTCCTCCAAAAGATACGCCAAGGCCCGTCGCATCCGCGGCAAGGCCGCCCGCAAAAATTCCACATCCGTCGTCCAGTTGAAATAATCACTGGCCGCCTGCAAAAACGCGCTGTTCGTCACCGGATGCCGCGTGTCAATCGCCGTGATCAACGACTTTAATGTGACCAAGGACCCGACCTCGACCGGCACCACGACCCGCAGCCGGGTCAGCAATCCATCGTATCCAGCCTGCCGGTGAACCGGCACATTGGCATACGTTAGATTCCCGCCCGCCGACGGAAGTGGAAACTCCGCCCCCCTCCAACCGGTCTGACCGTCCAGCATCCACCCCAGCACCCCAGGCCCCGCCCCCGGACGATCCACCCCCCACTCAACCCGAATAAACGGCGCCACCACGGTCCCACAGGAAAATGCCGGTGTCGTCAAGGTCACCGTGCCCTCCGTGGCCCGCACTTTCAGCCCCACCGCAGGATCAATCTCCACGACTTCCGCCCCAGAAATCTCCCACCCTTCCAGTGAGGTCACTGCTGGCTGACGGAAATTCTGCACCGCCCATTCCTCGCCCACCAAGGAAAAATGCCACCCTTTTCCGGTGCTTTGCTGCCATGCCGGAAAGGGCCAACCATCACTGTGGGCCATCCCCCGGTGCTGCTGCATCGCCACATACCCATCGTCATCCATCCTCTTTCGCAATAAGGCGCGACGGTAAAACTCCCGCGCCTCCCGTGCCGACGGCTCCGCCCCCGTCGCCGCCCATACCGTGGCCATGGGCAGCCATGGATCCCACAACGTGCATTCCGTGCGGGCCTGCGGCGCATGCAACGCCAATAATTCAGTCAGTCGCGCCGCCTCCGATTCATGCCCCTCAAAAAAAAAGTCAGGCCCCGCCCGCAACACACCAGCGCCAGCCGCCCCGATGATCGCCATCCAGACCCAACGGTTCGCCCAATCATAAATCAATCCCATCACCATGCCTACCCCGCCCCCCGCCACTTGCCACTAAGAACCACCCACCCACTCACCGAAACCACCGTCAGGAAATCCCCAGCCCGCGGCATCCCGCGGGTGGGAAATTCACACCACCCCGAAATCCGGGACACAATTAACCCGACCCTACGGCCGAGTCACCCGCAATCGAAGAAACCGGCCGACCTCCCGCCCGACCGGCAGACTATCGCGATACGTTATCCGCTCAATGCCATCAGGCTGTAGGACCTTCGACACCTCGACCAGCGTCGTCGCCGCCCAGCCGGCCAGTCCGGTCGATACTTCCGGCTGGGTCCGCACGTCCGGCCGCAGCAGGTAAGAAATCGTCAAGTACGTCTGTCCTCCCTCGGTTATCAGGCCGGTTTCGAGGGCGCCCATCGACGCATAAAATGCCGGTGACGAGCCCAGCACATATTCAACCATATTGGCCTGACCGTCGCCGTCCGCGTCAGCGTCCGGCGCACTCAGCGCGGCAAAGTCAGGGCGGGTCGGATCAAAATAACTTTCAGCCCATGCCGACCAGCCGATCGGCCAGTTCGCCGCCGCTCCTGGCGTGCCCACACCGGCTCTCCACTGCAATCCATCTCCCTGGCTAGCCATCGCCGCCGTCGGAAGAAACGAAATGGACCGACCCGTGCCAGCCGCGCCCGCGGGCCAAGGGGCTTCATCCCCGTAACTAAACTCCCGTACCGGCACCCCACCACCATAAGAAAGCTTGAGAGCTTCGCCTTTGTTGTCGAGCCGCGAATTCGAGAACTCACCCACCACCGGCAGACCCGCCCCATAACGTAAGGCCATGGCCGCTCGACTGCGGACGACCAAGCACCGCCCCCCCGGAGCCAGTGTCGTGCCGGGCGCCACCGTCACATCAACTCCCTTGGTAAATCCTACATCCGTCAAATCCAGAGTAAGCCCGCGCGCACTGCTGCGGTTCTCGAGTTCCACATATTCGAAATCAGCCGAGGTCCACCCGGCCAACGCCTCCTCCGGCGTCACCGGAGCCGGGTCGAACATAATTTCCGAAATCGCCAAATGATCGATCAATGGCTGGATTCCCGGCGGCGTCGTTGCGAATTCCGCTGGCGCGGACCAATGACTCCACCGCCCGGTCATATCCTGATGGCGCACCCGCACCCGATACGTCCGGTTTTCCCGCACGGCCGACGGCGGAATGTTAATGCTCGGAACAAAGGATGTCAGCAGCGGCGACTTCCAACGGTCATCGTATTCCCACACCACCGACGTGGGAATCGGCGGCACCGGGTGGATGCCACCGAGCGTGAGATCAAACCGCAGGTCGGTACTAGTCGGAGAAAACTGGTGCACCTCGACCGCAATCGTATTCTCACCATCCACCAGCACACTGGTCGGCAAGACCACGGAAAAATACGTCGTTTCATTCGCGCCATTCACGTCGCCACTCGCCCTCGTTCCGTACGAGACCACTGCCGGCGCAGCCGGCAATCCCGTGCGAAAAACTTCCACCCCGTTCACATAGACCACCGCCCCGTCATCACGACGCACCCCCAGCCGGACGCCTGTAAAACGCTCCAACTCGGAAATGTTCACTTTTTTGCGGAAATAAGTGGTCAGATGCCGACTGCTCGCGTTCGGCCCCCAACTCAAAACACTGCCCAATCCCGCCTCACCATACCCCAGCTCCCCGGGCCCCGATGCCCACGCCGCATCATCATACCCCGCCGCCCGCCACTCAACCCCACGGTCAATCCCCGCATCATCGTATTTCCACACCGACTTCGCCGGAATCAATGGCGTATCGTCCGGCTGAATCGCATCAGGTAGGTACTCAGCAATCCGCCACTCCATCGCCCCAAAGGTCGCCGCCCCCTGTGGATCACTGAAATCTGAACTCGTAAAACTCAACCCGTTGGCCGGATACCCTGGAAGCCCGGAATAAACCACCGCCGGGGTCACCGGAATCGCCGGATCATTCTGCAGGAAATCCAAAAACGCATCCCTTCCTTGCAAGCCAGAGAGCCCGCTGTCCTTCGATTGCGCCGCCTGCGGGTCGTCACTGCCGCCGTCCCATGTTCCGCCCACAAACGCATACTTCTTCATGTCCGCAATCTTGGCTGCAAATGGACCATCCGTCTGGCTACCCGCCGCCGCCGGGGCCCCCGTCCACCGGTCGCGGTCCGCCAACTGAAATGGGGCCACCTTCGATTGGAAGTAATCAAGCAGCGGCTCAATTTGATCTCGCTGCCACACCAGATCACGAAACTCCCGCACCGTATTCCGATAGTCGCGGACAAAATCCGGCTTGTTCGAGGTAATCGCCGCCGCATAAGAAAAGTCTTCGCCTCCATTCCAGTTCGGTCCCCAACTCGTGTCGGAATCCCACGGCAACGTGACAAGTTTCCCCATCGGAGTGGCCGCATCCGGACGGAAATACCACGCCCGATTCTTAAGATGCTCGGCCGTATTCGGCTGCACATCATAGTGCCGCACCGCGTCCACTACGGCATGATATCGATACCATGCCGGATAATCGACATAGGTATTCAACCAGTCCGGATTGCGCGCCGCCCGCAGGTTGTTCAAAATGTTATAAAAGTCCGATCCGTCCGTCACACTGTCGGTCGCCTGCGACCGCTGCACTTCTTTGCCGTTCAGAATATAACTGTTCAATTTGTATATATTCCCGTCCGGCAATCCGCGGCTACTCAGAAACCGCGAGTCGTAATCCTCCAAGGCCAGCATCAAACCGAAAAAATCACCCAAATGCTGCCCATTGGCCCCCGCTGGCGCCTCGTCCACCCCGTCCACTATTCGAAAATGAAACCAATGCGTCGAAGGCGAGGGACAACCGAATACTTTCCATAAATAAGAATTAGCCATTTCATGGAGCCCCATGTTCGGGCCGCCGCGGGCCGACATCTTGTGCGAATTCAGCGTGCGCCATTTCTCAGGATATGGATTTCCTTCAAAATCATCCAATTGCACATACCGCCCGCGATTGAACCGGAAACGGAAACTGCGCTTACCCGCCCCGCCGTACCGGTCATTCCGCTGCCGCAACCGATAGCGGATATGATCATACACTTCTCCCTTATACACAAACGTGCCATTCCAGTTGAAGGCTTCTCGCGATTCAAAGTTATTCGCCGGCAGTTGATCCACCCCATTGTAGGCGATGCACTTGGTCAAATCCGCGGCCTGAGTCAGCAAGGCGTATACTGGCAGCGAATTCATCACTTCCCGGGCATGCACATACGGCACCTTACCGGTCACCGATCGCGTGCCCGCCACATATTCGGGCACCCCATTGTACACGTACGCCGCAAAATTAAGCGATGGATCGTCCTCATAAGGCACCCTCACCGCATTTCCCGGCGTATCGGTCGCCGTAATGCGATAGCGCACCAGCGTCCGGTTAACCTGCCCCGGAATGACCACCGTATACGTGCCGTCACCCGCCACCGCGTCGCCGGCCGTGCCGTTGTCGACCATGGGAATCGTGACCCAGCTGCCCGGTCCATCAAAGGCTGGATTCGGAGTGCGCGGGATTGATGGATTAGCCGTGACCTGAGCCGTGGTCAGCGCCAGATAAGCTGGAATATACGCACCCGGGGCTACCAGCTGGTGATGTAACTGCACCAAAGCCACCCCCTGCGGGTCCGTGATCCGCGCCGTCACCGTGAGCGGCTCGCCCGCCGCCGGCATCTTCGGCGTGTGATCAACCTGACGAATTTGCGGAGGCACATTCTCCGTAAACACACTGTTGCGCGAACCCGGAGTGGGCGCCCCAGCCGATGACCTCCAACTCCCCGCCAGTTGATTGTCTAATCCCGGATGCAGCAGCTCCAACGAACTGCCCTCTCCACCCGCCGCCACCGGCCACGGGAATTCCGTGCGATAACTCACTTCATCCACCAAAACCCCAGTGGCATCGCGCAACGCCAACGTCTCACCCCCGCCAGCCAGCCCGCCGACATACGGTCCCATTACCCGCAGCCCCGCCGTAGGCCCCGAAACCGCCGGAAAATGCACAAAAGGATCCGCGAAAAATCCATGGTCATTGGCGTTGGTGCCGTCCGAATTGGTCATCACCAATGTCAAAAACTTCGCATCAGCCGGCAAGGCCAGATCAATCACCTGCTCGTTGTTGGCTATCCCCGCCTGGCGAAATCGCTCCACTCCATCCACCAACACAATGGCCGCAACCGATCCTCCCGTCTGCATCCGCGAATCCCCCGCCACCGCCGTGAAAGCCACGGCCCGACGCCCACCTTGGGCCGCCGCCATCGCCTCGAGATCGAAAGTTATCCCCTTCTGCGTCATCACACTGAGCACCGAATGGGTGTGGGGCTCGTCCAAATACCGCGGTAAATAATAAGCCGTCGTGCCGTTCACCTTCGAGGGGTCACCCAACAAACCGCCCCCGTTCGTCCAAAATCCGGGACTAGGATCCCCATCCCCCGACTTGATCGCAGCCTTCAGTCCGGTGCTCGTCACCTGCTGCCCGTCCACCAACGTGCCGTTCGGCACAAAAACGCCATCAATCCACTCGTGCGCCACCGGATAATACCCGCCCGGAGCAGCCGGCACATGGTCCCCAGCCCCCAGTCCAGTGGTCACCTGCCCGGTCGCCGCATCAAGCCCCGCCCCCATCTCCACCCCGGGACGAGAACCCGCCCCGCCCCCCACCACATCCGCCAACTCAATCACCCCAGAGGTCACCAGTCG
>CAJBME010000172.1 GCA_903954065.1 uncultured bacterium | reverse complement strand
GCCAACATGCCCGGCTCCTGCCAATCCACCGCGCTACCGCCGCGCACGGCCACGTCCTCTCACCCCCGACCGCTACGTCGGCGCCGAACTTGAAAGCCCATTTGCGGAGTCCGCCAAGTTGGAAGCTGCTGAACGCGCCATCCTTGCGAATCTAAAGTTCACGCTATGAGCTGAATCTGAGACACCCACTTTTGTCACCGACTGGCAGTCGAATAAGTGGGTATCTTACGGTTCTACCCGCCGTTGGATGGAGCGACTTGTTCCGTCATTCTTTTGCGCGCTTGAGGAGTTTATCGGCGAGGGAGTCCAAGCCCGCACCTAGAACCGTCCGTCCGACAACAAGCTCTTTGCCAATCTCAGACTTCGCCCAAGTCTTCCCAACATATCGAGGATCCTTTACCGTGACAGCGTTCGTGCCGAACCGAGGAATCACAATGTTCCCCGCGTTGTCCGTCCGCTGATACTGGTCTCCGTCTCCGGTGTGGATGATCAATGCCGCAAATGGCAGGCTCAGCCCATCCTCCGCAACCAGCGTCACCTTCCGATTCATCAGTCTGGCGAAAAAATGCTCCGTGACACCCGTCCGTTCTCGATAAGGAAGATGACGGATGTGCAATTTCTCGCCTTCTGAGGCAAAAGCGAAACGTGAACTCGATCAAAGCCCCCGGCTTGGTCTTCATGGATCCACGGCATAGCGTAAGGGCTGTTCTCGTATTGTTGCTTCACGATGTCAACAATGGCTGAGGCATCTGTGCCCGGAGTCGCCTTCAACATCGCGGAGCGCAACAGGCGTTCCGATGGAGGCGGCAAGAAAAAGTTTGCTCCGAGAAGGCCGAAGACGACCAGAGCGAACACTAAGGCAGACTTCCTGAAACAGGCATGCCAAATACCGCCAAATGCGAGCGCTCCGAGCAGGCAAAACGCGAGGTATCCGTAGGTGAAAGCAACGACTCCCAACATTTGATCTGCCACATACGCAGCGAACGCAACGAGGGTGATCAAAAGCATGAGAGGGATCAAAAACAACATCCTCATTGGGAGTGCGGGGTTCAGAGTGGATTATTTTCTCTTCTTATTTCGCGCAACCATACGGTTTCGATTTCCCATTTCGCCGGCTCAGATACCGAAAGGCCATTGTGCATCTGAGACACCCACTTTTGTCACCGACTGGCCGCTTACAATTCGGTACTGTCATCACGATGCTGCAGCCGAATGACCTGCTTCTTGATGATCTCTAGCTCCACGGTCAACTGATGAGCCGCCTTGAGAATCACGGCCTGCACCGCCTCGTCTCCCAGCGCGCGGGTGGCTGGATGAATCTTCATCATCTCAAGGGAGATGGTCTGGCAGGTGGTTTGGATGCGCTGGATAGCCTCGTCGCGAGTCATCTTTCTACTTTCAATTTCCTTGGGCCGAAGATCAAGCCATCAATCACCTGCCACCACGGCCACCCTCACCTCGCATCCAGCTCCTTCTCGACCGCCACCAGCGCCTCTCGCAAGTTCCTCCAGTCATCCGCCGTCGTCGTCCAGCCGGAGGAAAATCGAAGCACCCGCCTCATCTCAGCCCACTCCAGCCCAGTGGCCGCCAGCCCGCGCGAATCGCCGTCTCCGCCGCTGCTGCAGGCACTGCCCGTGCTGCATTGGAATCCACGCTGACTCAAACGGGCTAACCACAACCTGTTGTCATGCCGCGGTGCGACCACCATGCTCGTATTCCACAACCGCGCCCGCCCGCCACCCACCACCGGCCAGCCGAGCGCCTGCTCGAATTCATCTCTCAGCCCAGCCTCCCCAGGCATCTGGTCGCCCGCCCACTCCAACGCCGCCACCATCGCCGCCACTCCAGCCACATCCTCCGTGCCCGCGCGCCATCGCCGCTCCTGCGGACCACCAAATTGCCAGGTCGTCGGTTCCACGCACAACCCCTCGAGGCCCTCACGGCCATGGCCACCACCGACCCGCAAAAAACCAACACCTTTGGGTCCGCCAAATTTATGCGCACACCCGGCGAGCCACGGCCCACCCTGATCGCCGATCGTAAAAATCGACGCCGGCAGCTTCCCCAGCCACTGCGAAACATCACCGAAAAACCTCGACCACCCGCCACCGCCACCGCCACCACCACCGCCACCGCCGCCGTGCCCGTCGCCCCGAGCCAGCCACTGCGGCCAAGGGAAAATTTCACCGGTCTCATTGCTGGCCGCCATCCACGCCATCATCGTGGTCGAGGTCTCGTTCATCACCTCGGCCCACGTTTCCTCCAACTGACTGGGGTGCAGTAACTCAGCCGCCGCCAGCTGCACCGCCGCTTCCCGCACGGCAGGATGTTCATAAGGAGAAATCACGGTCCGGACGGCCCCACCGCTCGTTCCGCTCTGAACATGGGCGCAGGCCCGAAAAAAGGCCGTGCACGACTCGGTCGCTCCACTGGTGAAAACGATCGTCTCCGGATCACAATCGCCTAACAACTCGGCAAGCCGTTCGCGACACCGGTCGAGTTCACGACGAGCCGCTGCCGCTTCGCGATACAAACCGGAAGCATTATGCCAATGCTCTTGCTGTACCCGCAGCCAAGCCTCGCGCGCTGGCGCGCAGAGCGGAGTCGTCGCATTGTGATCGAAATATGACATCGGAGCACACCTCAGGAGTCAACCGGCCGCTCAGGGAGCCCCGATCGTCGTACCCACCACCACATCGTCAAAATACACGGGTTTGTTGGCAAAAGGTGTGCCCAGCACCGAAGCCCGTCCCGTGCCCGGACCATCGGCCAGCGGTTTACTCAACTGGGGAGCCGCCGGGCGGTCACCTCCCGCCGGCCACACGCGGGCTTCCGCCACCCACCCGTCACCCGCCGCACTCACTCTCAACTCAAACTGCCACCAGACATCCTCCTTCCATTCCGCAAAGGCCACTTCGCCCACCACCTCCTCCTCTCCATTCACCAACTCTAACGTCTTCCGCGCCGGCACCAGTCGGCATTTCACGCCGGAAACGCCATACAATCCAACGCCCATCCGCGGATGCGCCCGCCGACTCTTCCCCGCTTTAATCTTCGCACTGACCACCGCCGCTTCCTTCATCGACGGCCCCACCAAAACCACCCCATCCACCACCGGCTCGGATTGTAGCTCCAGCACCTTGCCGCCAGTTTCCGCCTCCGCTACCACCCACCCGCCATCAATAATCATCAACGATGCCGGCAGCGGACCGACCTCCGCCTTTTCAAAGTCTTCCCTGACCCCACCCGCTCCCCCCGCCTGCCCCACGGCCGACGCCGCGCAAGCCAGCGCCACGAGCGCCGCCCAAAAACCAGTGCGCCCGCCGATCACCCGCACCGCGGACCCCACCCCAGCCGCAAAGCCAAGCCCGGCCGATACACCTCGAACCACGGTCGCCCGCCGCTTGGGAACCGTGGTCATGACTGGAGATAGGAGAAATTTCATCCACGCAAAGATTGCGCGGTCGGCGGCCGTGGCAAACGGTCACTGCATGTCCTCTATCACCCTGTCCCGCCTCGCCGCCATCCTCGCCGCTCTGGCCGTCATCCTCGGTGCCATGGGCGCCCATGGCTCGGTTCATGATCAATTGATCGCTCGGAAATCGCTCAGCACCTGGGAAACCGCCGTCTTTTACCACCTCGTCCACGCCGTCGTCCTCTGGGGCCTCGCCAACCTCAACCACCCGCACCCGTCAGCCGCCGCCTGGCCGCTCCTCGTCGGCATCGCCTTTTTCTCCGGCAGCCTCTACGGCCTCTCGCTCGCCTCCATCCCCGCTCTCGGCCCCGTCACCCCACTCGGAGGCTTGGCTTTCATTCTCGGCTGGTCCTGGCTCGCCATCCGCCCGCCACTCACCACCGCCCAGAAAAATCCGTAATCATCGCCCGACGGAAAAATCCGCGGAAGGTGAAAGAAAGACAGAATGCGGAAGGTATATCGCTTTGTTAAGTGTCCGCTACAGGGTCAGACCACGTGGTTTCCCCCCTCGGGGTCGCTCGGCGGCGGGCATGTTCACTGATGTGTTGAGGTTGACACCGCTGGGCGCGTGAGTGCGCGTCCGGCGGTTGTCATTTCTACGAACTGCCCCCGAAAAACGCCAGCATAAATCAGCGGAAATCAGCGGAAATTCATACGGCCTCAAATGGCCTCAAATGGCCTACTCCCGCGGAGAACCCCCGCAGCTTTGGCAGGACAAGCGCACCTACGGAGGTACACTCACGTTTTATGCGCTTCGTTTCCGTTCTCGCTTCGATGCTTTTGTCCGGCCTCACCGCCGCCGCTGCCGGCCCGGTTATTTCGGAATTCATGGCGTCAAATGCCACCACGTGGAAAGACGGACACGGGAATTACGAAGACTGGGTGGAAATCTGGAATCCAGATGCCACCAGCATCAACCTGTCGGGATGGCGCCTCACCGACTCAGCCAGCAATGGGCAAAAATTTGTTTTTCCGCCGCGGATCCTCGCCGCTGGCGGACGTGTCGTGATCGTTTGTTCGGGCCGCACCGGCTCCGCTGATGGCACTCCACATAGGGATCCTCAAGGGTATTGGCACGCCCCATTCTCTCTAGCCAAATCGGGTGAGTATCTCGCCCTGATCCAACCCGACGGGGCCACCAAGGCGAGCGAATTCGCCCCCGCCTACCCGCCGCAAGTCACGGACCTCAGTTATGGATCACGGGCCGCCACCGAGTCGCTGGTCAACGCGTCAACGGCAGTAAAGTTTCTGGCCCCGACCACCGCCGCTCCCGATACCGCCGTCACAAACTGGCGCGCCCCCGCCTTTAATGACGCTTCTTGGCGCACCGGAACCGGCAGCGGGACCGGCTTTGAACAAGGCTCGCCCATCGGTGTCTGGTTGCTGAACGAACCCGCCGGCACCACCGAAGCCGCCGATGCCTCAGGCTCTGGACACACCGCCACCCCCAACGGTGTCGGTCCCGTCTTCGGCGCCGCCAGCCCACTGGCAACCGGCACCGCCGCAGATTTCGACGGCCGCGGCGGTTTGACCGTGCCGTTTTCCGCCAAGCTCAATCCTCCCACCACTTTCAGCTTCGCCGCCTGGGTCCGCCCCACCGGCGGCAGTGGATACCGCGCCGTGGTCTCGTCACGCACCGGAATCCCCGGCGCCCAGCGAGGGTTCATCCTCTACCTCACCCCCTCAAACACCTGGGAATTTTGGACCGGCACCGGAACCACTTGGCATGTGGCAGCCGGCGGGCCGGCCACCCTCAACGCCTGGACCCACCTCGCCATCACCCGGGGCCCGTCAGGCACCAAACGACTGTACCTCAATGGCGTTCAAGCCGCCTCGATCTCGGGCGGATACAGTCCGAATCTGACCGCCGCTCACGGCTTCCACCTCGGCTCGGGCGACGACACAGGAGGCGCATTCCGCTTCGTAGGACAGATCGATGAGGCCACGTTTTTCCCCACTGAACTGCCCGTCCTCATGGTGCAGCAACACCGCGATCAGGGAGCCGGCAGCTTTCCCACTCCACTCTATCCCTTTCACTATCAGAATGACGTGCAAAGCCTAGCCGCCGCCGTCAGCACCGGCCTCTACACCCGCCACCGCTTCACGCTCACCGACCCGGCACTCATCGCCTCCTTACAGCTCCGCATCAAATACGACGATGCCCACGTCACCTACCTCAACGGCGTGGAAGTCGCGCGCGGCAATTTCACCGGCGTCCGCGCGTTTAATGCCGTGGCCGACACCGATCGTTCTGACTCCCAAGCTGTCGTCTTTGAAGAGACCGACATTTCAGCCGCCGCCATGCCCGCGCTAGTCAAAGGCGTCAATGTGCTCGCTGTCCACGGGTTTCGCCGCTCCCAGACCCAGGATGATTTTCTGCTCGTCCCGACACTTGAGGCTGGTCTGGCCCCGGCCGCCACGGGCGCTGGTTTTTTTGCCACCGCCACGCCCGGTGGGTCGAATGCCGACGCTTTCGTCGATCCAGGCCCGGCCATTGCCGAGGTCTCTCACTCGCCCGCCGAACCATTAGCAGGAGAATCCATCCTCGTGACCGCGCAGGTCACACCTCGCCTTGCTCCCGTGGCCTCGGTTTCGTTGGTCACGCGGGTCATGTTCACCCCCGAAGCGCCAGCCATTCCGATGACCGACGCCGGCCCAGTTCCTGGGGCCACCGACGGCAGCCGCCTCTACACCGCCACCATCCCCAATAGCGGCGGCGCCACCGCCAAACGCATGCTGCGGTACTTCGTCACCGCCACCGACACCGCCGCCCGCACATGGCGCGCGCCTCTCCTCGTCGACCTCACCAATACCAACGGCGTCTCGCAGTCGCCTCAATACTTCGGCACAGTCGTCAAAGACCCCGCCCTCACGGCCCGCCTGCCCATCATGCAGTGGTTCACCAACGACGTTACCAACAGCGATACTCGCACCGGCAGCCGCGCCAGTGTCTGGTACGGCGGACGGTTCTACGACAATATCTACGTCCGCCAACGCGGCGGGTATACGTCCGCCGGATCACAGAAATTCAATTTTAATGCCGGCGATGGCATCTTCGTGAATGAAACCCTCGGCCGCGTCGGCGAAGTCAACATGAACGGCAGCGGCGCCGACCCCAATTATTACCGCGTGGCCGGCAGCTACGAAATGCTGCGCACCAGCGGCCATCCTGCCTGCGAGGCATTCAATGTAGCCATGTATCGCAACGGTTCGTTTCAACGCGTGGCCGTGCTCATCGAGCAAATGGACGAAGATTACCTCAAACGCTGGGGCTTCGACCCCGACGGAGCCATGTACAAGTTTGTCCAGCGCCTCGGCGAAACACCCCTTCCCGGAGGCGACTACTCCAACTCCCCCTCGTTCGGCGATACTCTCTACGGCATCGAAAAAAAGACCCGTACCCAAGAAGGCATGGGGGACTTGGAGGAATTCATCACCCGACTGAATACCGGCACCGCCGAGGATCGGAAATCCCACCTGTTCACCAGTCTGAACCTGCCCAATTTCATCAACTTCATGGCCATGCGGCCCATCCTCTCCGATAGCGATACCAACCGCAAAAACTTCTACTTCTACCGAGACACCGACGGCTCGCGCGAATGGTTCTTGTTCCCCTGGGATAAGGACGGCACCATGAACGGCACCATCAATCCTTGGCAGGCGACATTCACCTACCGGGCCGAAGCCAGCTCCACCAAACAATGGAATGTGCTCTGGGAACAAGGATACCAGTCACCCGAAATCCGCGCCATGGTCGGCCGACGCATCCGTACTCTCATGGATACCCTGATGGGGCCGCCCGGCACCCCGGCCGGCACGTCCGTCCTCGAACAACGCATGGCCATCGTCCGCAACTCCATGGCCCCGCTGCCGCTTGGGGTCAATGTTTCCGGATATAACAACATCAGCTCGTGGAACTCATGGCTCGGACAAAACCGCCAATCGCTCTACAACACCTACGGACCGTCCAGTAACTTCCGCATGATCCCGGCCGCCGCCAGTCCGACCGCCGCCACCAACGTAGCCATCGAAAGCGCCGACCCCAACCCCACCGCAGGCACCCAAGATCTAGAACACCTCGTGATCCATAACAACAACCCCGAGGCCGTGGACCTGAGCGGATGGTCGCTCGTCGGCGGTGGCCTGCACCACACTTTTAAAGCAGGCACCGTGCTCGCCGGCACCGCCATCACCAACACTCTCAACCGCGCCACCGTGTGCAACAATCGCGCCGCCTTCCGCTCACGCCCCGGCGCACCCGCCACCGCTGAATACCTGCTCGGTGATTACGAAGGCGCCCTCAGCGCCCGCGGCGGCACCGTCGAACTCCGCACCGCCACCGGCACCGTCGTCTCCCGCTTCTCTCTTCCCATCGCCCCCACCGCCGCCCAGCAACAGCTCCGCATCACCAAGCTGATGTACGCCCCCACCGCCCCCACCGCCGCCGAAGACGCCACTTCCCCCACCCTCAACGCTCAAGACTTCGAATACATCGAGCTTCGCAACATCGGCACCACCCCACTCTCCCTCGCCGGCTGCCGGTTCACCGATGGCATCAACTTCACCTTTCCTCCCGACACCACCCTCGCCGCCGGAGCGCGGCTCGTCATCGCCGCCCACCCGACGGCCTTCGACCTGCGCTACGGCCCCGGCCTCCCCCGCCTCGGCCCGTTCACAGGCACTCTCGACAACGCCGGGGAACGCGTCCGCCTAGTCGACGCCGTCGGTGAAGAAATCCTCGATTTCAGTTTCTCACCAGAGTGGTTTCCCGCCAGTCTCACCAGCGGATATGCCCTCGTCGTGCGCGATGACGCCAACACCAGCCACTCAGACTGGGGACGTCCGGAAAAATGGGCCTTGAGCAGCACCCCCGGCGGAACACCCGCCACCACCGATGCCTTCTTTTCATACGAATACACCGGCTGGAAAAACTACGTCTTCAGCGAGGTCGACCGCGCCAACCCGGCCGTCAGCAACCCCGATGTCACCCTCAACGGAGCCGCCATCAACAACCTGCTCGCCTTCGCCCTGACCACCAATCCCCAGACCCCAGACCCCACCCGACTCCCCGCATTCACCCTCGTCACCGACGGCGCACTCACCTACCCCGCACTGAGCTTCCGCCGGTGGAAAAATACACCCGGCCTGACGCTGACGCTGGAAACCACCGCCTCCCTCGCCTCCGGCCACTGGCAGTCAGGCGGCCACCTCCACGAAACCACCGACCACAATGACGGCACCACCACCGTCACCCTGCGCGACACCGTGCCCATCAGTCAAGCCGCCGGACGATTCCTCCGTCTCAAGGCCAGTCTGCCCTGAATTTCCTCCGCAAACCCAGTCCGCCTCCCATCACAATCCAGAGCCATCAAGGCACCTCAAAAGCCGCCCCCCGCTCACGGAATCCCCCATCCTCAAACAAGCCCCTCGGTGAGCCTCCACCTCCTCCATGCGATCACGCTTGCACACCGGATGAATCTTTCGATAGTTAACAATCGTTGTGTGTTAACCTATGAACCTGCGCCCTTTTATCGCTTGCTGTCTCGCTGCGCTCGCGTCTGCCACGCACCCCGCCATCGCGCAACTCACAGGACGTGATGCCCTTGCCGAAGTGGCACGGGTGAAAGGATCCGCCGCCGCCAGCCAGATCGTCAGCTTGACCGGTCGGCGCGGCGCCGAACAACCTGCCGCCTGGAATCTGGTCGCCCGAGACACTTCGTTTCCCGGCCGCTTCCGCGCCTACACCGTCAGCGGTGGCCGCATCACCGCCGAAGTAGCGCTGCCCGCTTCCGAATCAGCCGCTTACGCCTCCACCCCGCTGGACCGTACAAAACTGAAAGTCGACTCGCCAGTCGTCTTCTGGCGCGCCCACACCGAAGCCGAAAAAGCCCTGCTCGGGTTCGACACCGTCGATTACGAACTCCGCAACGCCGAATTCTCCAGCACCCCCATCTGGGTCGTCAAATTACACGACCGCGCCGGTGGAAAAATCGGTGAACTCGCCGTCTCCGCCGAATCTGGCCAAGTCCTGCGTCGCGCCTGGTCGGAAGCCGCACGCCCGACTTCCAAACGCCGCGGCGCCATTAGCCAGCCACGCAGAATCACCACCCCAGCCGCCGCCCCCCAACCCACGGCCCAGCAAACATGGGAAGAAACTCGCAATAGCCTGAATCAAGGGACTAAGGTCGTCAAATCCGGCCTCGGAAAAGCCAGCACCACCGTCGGCGGCTGGCTCGTCCGCGCCGGCGGCGCCATGCAGGAATCCTCCAAAACTCCCGCCAAAACGCCAGCCCCCGCTCCAGCCCCCGCTCCAGCCCCAGCGCCCCGCCCCGCCACTGCCCCTTCCTACCCAGCGCCAGCCGCCCCCGCCCCCGCCCCGTCCTACCGTCCCCAGCCTTAAATAAGGTTTAGGAGTTTGGCCAATTGCCCCGTTGGGGCAAATAGTGCAATGGCGTTTCGATCCCGCGTGCGCACCGCGGATCCGCCACCATTGCACTCGTCGGGAAGTTAACTTACCCGCGTAGTTGTTTCGTCTTCGGATCTTTTGTAGCTGGGGTCGCTGACCCCGGTCGCGGCGCCGAACGCCTCACCGAACGTCTTTTTAGCATGGGACCGGATGCGAGGAAGCGGTTTCGGAGCCGGATTTTCTGTAGCTGGGGTCGCTGACCCCGGTCGCGGCACCGAACGCCTCTCCGAACGCCTTTTTTGGCATGGGATCGGGAACGTGATTGGGAGATGGCTCGTAGCCAGGTGTCGACGATTCGGTGCTTGGTTTTCCTTTGAGGGTTAGCGCAGCAGGTATTTTTCGGCTAGCAGGACGGTGACTTGACCGGCGATCTGCAGGCTTGCGGCGCTCAGTTGGTCGGCGGTATCTTTGGCGGTATGCCAGACGGGGTAATTGAGGTCGATGAAATTGACCATTTCGATACCGGCCATGCCGAGCGGGACGTGGTCATCAAGGATTTCTTGGGAGGACAGGCCGAAGTGGGCGCTGTGGCCGGCCTCGGTGGCGGCGCGCAGGGCGAGTTGGCGCATGGTGGAGGAGCTTTGATTGGCCGGGATTTCGATCCGCAGGTCATTTTCGCCGACCATGTCGAGCAGGATGCCGCGTTGAGGTCGGCGGTCGCGCGGCCATTGGCGCCATTCGCGGGCGTAGTACCGGCTGCCATGCAACCCGTCCAGCGGCGTATAATTGACGGTGGCTTCCTCGCCGTCGAAGAAGACGAGTTCGATGCGGCGTGCGACGGTGGGGTCGGTGGCGAGCAGACGAGCTAGCTCGAGTTGGGCGGCGTTGCCACTGGCTCCGTCATTGGCTCCGACAAAGACGAATTCTTTGTAAAATTTGGTGTCGTAGTGGGAGGCGATGAGCAGGGGAGTGGGCCGCTGCCATGGATCTGAGTCACCGCCATTGAACCGGGCTCTGAGATTGACAAATGTCAGGCGTCCTCGCGGAGTAGTGTCTTCGAACGACTGTCTTTGGGTGACCCATCCGAGGGTGCGCAATTCGGTTTCGAGGAAGAGCCGGGTTCTTTCGAGGTTTTCGGAGCCGGCGGGGCGCGGTCCGTAGTTGGTGATTTGGCGGGCCCATTCTAAGGCTTTGGCGCCATCAAACTTTTTGTAGAGGGCTGTGGTTTCCGCGTAGGCGGGCAGCGGTGGTGGCACGGGCCCTGACGCGGAGGCCGCTGGTTCGGGGGAGGCGGATTTCTGGCATGAAGTGAGGGCCATCAGAGTGGCGATCACCATGGCGGAACCGGCCCAGGCGAAGCTAGAGCATGTCATAACGCGAAGTGAGCCCCATTAAGGCCAAGATGCGGTCAAGATCGGTGTTGCCATAATACTCAATCTCGACCTTCCCTTTTTTGTCCGCATGGTGGATCGATACTTTGGTGGCAAATCGTTCGCGAAGTTTTTCTTCGAGGTCGCGGACTTCGGGACTGGTTTTGGCGGTGCTGACGGTCACTTTACGGACGCTTGGAGCGGACGACGTGGCGTCGGCGGGAAGCTGTCCGTTTTTTGATGCTTCGGTGACGAGTTGTTCCGTGGCCCGGACGGTCAATCCGCGGCGAATGATCTGTTCTGCGGCGGCATTTTGCAGGTCTGGATCTTTCAGGCTGAGCAGGACTTTGGCATGGCCGACCGAGAGCTGGCCGCCGGAAAGCAGGGCCTTGACGTCGGGGGCGAGGTCGAGAAGGCGAATGGCATTGGCGACGGTGGCCCGGTTTTTGCCGACGCGTTGGGCGATTTCTTCTTGTTTCAGCAAAAATTCGCGAGCGAGCCGGGCGTAGGCTTCGGCTTCCTCGATGGCATTGAGGTCTTCGCGCTGGAGGTTTTCGATGAGCGCCATTTCCAGCACATCGCGGTCACTGGCGGTGCGAACGATGATGGGGATTTCCGCCAACCCGAGGCGGATGCAGGCGCGCCACCGGCGCTCGCCGGCAATCAATTCAAAGCGGCCGTCTACTTCGCGGACGATCAACGGCTGAATGATGCCGTGCTCGCGGATGGACTCGACCAATTCGGCCAGTGATTCTTCGCGCACGTTTTTGCGCGGTTGCAGCGGACTTGGGAGGAGCGTGTCGAGCGCGACTCTGCGCACCACCTCGCCAGGAGCGGGGGCGGCAATGACAGGGGCCGCCTCTTGGCGGCGGACCGGTGCGTGAATGAGATCTCCAAGACCTCGGCCGAGGGCCGTTTTTTTCTGCATATGGAGGGCGGGAAAATGTGAAGGCTGCAGAGTAGGAAAATTCAGGCCGTTTGGCAACGTGGAATCCATAGAGAGGCGTTTCTCCGGCTTTTTTCCGGCCTCTTGCCGTTCTGGGGCGGGTGGGTAGGGTTGGGCCATGCGACGGAGGGAATGCTTGAAAAAATCATCGATGGCCGGTGTAGGGATGGTGGTTTCGACGGGGCTAGTCCCGGCCGGGCAGGGGGAGGGAGACGGGTTGGAGGCGGTGCTGGACCCGGTGGGGCCGGGGCTGAAAAAGTGGGCTAGCGTGTGCAGGGTGACCCGGGATGCGGCTGGACACCCGGTTTTTGAGTGGGCGCACCTGCGTGATACTGGCTCAGCCACTGACTTCTGGCCGGCCAGTACGATCAAATTGTATGCGGTCGTGGCGGCTCTCGAATTTCTCAATGAACGAGGGTTTTCGCTCGAGGCCATTGTCAGTTTTGAGCATCGCGAATCCAACGGGCGCTGGGTGCTTGATTGTGCCCGCACCGTCCGAGAGATGATCAGCGAGACGTTTCGGAGGTCATCCAATGAAGATTACACGTTGCTCCTGCGCCTGGTGGGGATCGATCGACTCAATACCCGCTTTCTTATTCCGGCCCGGGGGTTTGAGCGATCTGCCTTGATGCGCGGTTATACCGCTGGGCGGCCGTGGCAGTACGACCGCTCAGAGCCACAGCGTATTCGGCTGCGCAGCAGCGATTCCCTCCGCTCCGAGACCCACGAGCATCATTGGAGTGGGCGGTATTATGCGGAAGAGAGAGGGTGTAGTATTATCGACGCCAAGACCGGTAATGTGACGACGCCGCGCGATCTGGTCGAATGCTTGCGACGCATTCTGTATCATGAACATCTGCCGCCAGCCGACAGGTATCAACTCAATCCTGAGCAATTGGCATTCCTTCGCCACGGCGGTGACGGACTGACCGGCCTAGAGACTCGTGACGAAGAATCAGGCGCCTTCGGCTGGACCGGGGCGGCCGCCACCGTTTTTCCCCAAGCCCGGTATTACCATAAATGCGGAATTATCTCGAATTTTGCCCTCGATCTCGCCGCGGTTGATGACACCGCTCAAGGAGGTCCGGTATTTCTCATGGCTCCCGTCATCATGGCCGGCTTAGCGACCGCTCCCGTGAACGGAGAGAAACTCGTCGGCCAGATGGCTCTGCGCATTGCTGAATGGGTTCGGGCCCGCCATGTGGGCGGGGCGGCTGTTCCTGCGGCGCGGAAGTAAGACCGTGGTAGAGTCTGACATGGCACTGCTGTCCGATTAAGGGGGGGTATTTAGATATTTCTCAAGTCTTGTGCCAAATACATTGAGGCCCCTCATCACCCTGACGACCATGACCCACGCTCCCTTCAACAGCGCCGCCCCTCGAAAGCAAATTCCTTTCAGATCATTCCGCCCCAGCGCCTTTTGTTTCCTGCTCACTTTTCTCCTGGCCGGGTTTTCCATCGCGGCGGAGACCCCTGCATTTCCGCTGAGAGTCAGTACGAACCATCGCCACCTCGTCGATCAAAAGGATCGCCCCTTTTTCTATCACGCGGACACGGCCTGGATGCTTTTTTTGAAACTTACGGCATCGGAGGCGGCGGAGTATCTCGCTGCGAGGAAGGCTCAGGGCTTTAGTGTGATTCAAGTCCAGCTCACCGGCTTCCTCGGCGCGACCACCCGCGCGGACGAGTTGCCGTTTGCCCCGCCGATGTATGACTTCGCGGAGCCGAACGAGGGGTTCTTCGCCCATGTGGACAAGGTGGTCGCCGAAGCAGAGCGGCAGGGGTTGGTCTTGGCGATGACCCCGGCGTGGTCCGGTTGCTGCGCTGAGGGCTGGGCTGGTCAGACGAAGGACAAGCAGCCCGCGCCGCTCAACACCAACGGCCCGGAGAAGGCCCGAGCGCTGGGAAAATGGATCGGCACGCGCTATGCGAAGTTTTCCAATGTGATGTGGATAATGGGTGGCGACAACGATCCGGACAACGCCCGAGAGCCGATCCGCCAGCTCGCGCTGGGAATCAAGGAGGCGGCCCCGGCGCAACTCATGACCTATCACGCGGCCTCCACGCATTCGAGCACCGACGTTTGGCCCGCCGATGAGTCGTGGCTCGAGGTCTCGATGGTTTACACGTATTTTCGCGGCTTTAACAAAGCTTGGAAACGCGAGCAGCCCGATGTCTATGAGGTCAGCCACGCCGAATTCGCCAAATCGCCCACGCGCCCGTTTTTCCTTGGCGAGTCTACCTACGAGGGCGAGCACGGCGACTGGGGTAGCGCGCTGCAAGCACGCAAGCAAGCGTATTGGTGTGTGCTGGGTGGCGGCTGTGGCCATGCGTATGGCTCGCCGAATTGGAATTTTCCCGAGAATTGGCGCGAGGTGCTCAAGCTGCCGGGCGCGGCCAGCCTCAAGCACCTGCGCACCTTGCTCGAGGCCCGCGAGTGGTGGACGCTGGTGCCTGATGTGAAAAACGAGTTCGTCGTCACCGGCCACGGAGAATCGCAAAGCAACAACCTGGCCACCGCCGCGCGCACCGCCGCGCGCACCGCCGATGGCCGCAGCCTACTCGCCTATCTGCCCGGGCCTCGCACGCTGACCGTTGATCTGGCCAAGATGACCGGTAAGCCGCTGGTCGCGTCTTGGTTCAACCCCCGTACCGGCGAATCCACGAAGATAGGCGAGTTCACGGAAAAGCAGCGCACCGAGTTCCATCCAAGAGGCGAAGGAGACTGGGTGCTCGTCATCGAAACGGCCACTACCCCATGATTTTTTCCTCTGCCTCCTCAGCGTTCATCATGGTGGAATTTCCTTATACCCCAGCATGATGCGTCTACGACCAGACGCGCAGTTTTTCAGGCCTAGCCGCAAGGGGAACCGCAACCGAGAGAATAGGTGTGTTCTGAAGGAACAGGTTCATTCCGCCCGTGGGGCGATTGCTGGAGCGGGCCCGGAGGGTGATTCATCTGCTGCTTCTTCGCGTTTCTTTAGGCGGCGATACCAAACATTGAGCAAAACGATGATGATCCCGACTACGGCAATGCCGCCGATGGTAGCGGCGGTGCTGTCGCGCGGAAGGAACCGGTTGATTAATTGTGAGCCGAAATACATCAAGCCGCAGCCGAGTAGACTGCCGGTAAATATGGCAAAAAAGGCGCGGATCCTCGTCATGCCAAGAATGCGTGACAAAATCGCCCCGCCGACACTGCCTGTCGCCGCCAATGGGAACGCTACGAATAAGACCAGTCCTAAAAAGGCGGCACTCCTGATCCATGGGTTTTTCTTTAAAATGAAATGCCCGTCCTTGGCCAGATTCTCAATGCGCGGTCCCAGCCATGGGATCTTGAACAAATATCCCGCATGAAACACACACATGAGCGCCACCATTGTGTCCATGGACATTCAAGGCGATTGCTCGCCCTGATCCACGCGCAATCACCGGAATGACCCGTATTCGATGGATGGGAACGGCCGGGGAGGGGTGCGGTCGTCAGCGGGTCGAGAAGGGAGAGTACCACAGGGTCGGGTCGAAAGTGACCTCCGGGGCCTACGCGGCCAGCGCCAGCGCCACCGCCATCGCCACCGCCTTCGCCACCGCCACTGAAAATCATGGTTTCAGTCGTTTGCTGGCGCCAGAGCGTGCGCCCTTGGCAAGCTGGAGTATAAATCATCTCCCGGGCTGGAGTTTTCAGCGTACTCTGGTTTGCCCGCCTCCATGCATCTCTCCAGTCTCAACCCTCTGCAGCTCCCCGACCTCTGGCAACAAGAGGCCGTGCGCCATTTGCGGGCCGGACGCGACGTCATCGTTGATGCCCCGACCGGAGCGGGTAAAACCTTTATTTTCGAAAGTCTGGTCGAGTCGCGGGTCTTGCGTGGGCAGGCGGTGTACACGGTACCGACGCGTGCCCTCGCCAATGACAAGCGTGGCGAGTGGCAGCGCCGCAAATGGCGCGTGGGCATTGCCACCGGCGAGGTGGCGGAAAACCTCGATGCCCCCGTCGTGGTGGCCACGTTGGAGACGCAGCGGGATACGCTCCTCGCCGGACGGGGACCGTCGCTGCTGGTGGTGGACGAATATCAAATGCTGGCCGATCCGGTGCGGGGATTGAGTTATGAACTCGCGCTGGCGGTGGCACCGCGGTCAACTCAGCTGTTACTACTCAGCGGCAGTGTGGCCAATGCTGCGGAGGTGCGCGACTGGCTGCGCCGCCTCGGGCGCGAATGCGAACTGGTCACCACCAAAGTACGGCCGGTTCCGCTCGATGAATTGCCGGTCGAAGGATTGCCGACCCGCGCGCCGGCTCACATCACTGGGTTTTGGCCGCGCCTCGCGGTCGAGGTGCTGCTTGCCGGTCTCGGGCCGCTGCTCATTTTTGCACCGCGTCGCGCGCAGGCTGAAAAGATTGCCCGTCAGATTGCGGCGGTTTTGCCTTCGGACGACCCGGTCGGTCTGACGGAGCGGCAGCGTCAGGTCTGCGGGCGCGAGTTGGCTCCGGTACTGGAAAAACGCGTGGCGTGGCATCACAGCGGCCTCGGGTATCTGGCCCGGGCCGGCGTCGTCGAGCCGCTGGCCAAAGCTGGGAAGCTGCGTGTCATCGTGGCCACCACTGGGTTGGCCGCCGGCATCAATTTCTCCGTTCGCAGCGTGATCGTTGCCGAAACCCAGTTTTTCGATGGCCAACAGGAAAGGCAGCTGCGTCGCGATGAATTGCTGCAGATGTTCGGCCGGGCTGGTCGGCGCGGGCTTGATACGACCGGGCATCTGATTACGACCCGGACGAGTCCCCGACTGGCTGATGCCGCGCCCATGCGGCTGCGGCGCGGTCGCGATCTCGACTGGTCGCCGCTCTTGCGGGTCATGCATCTGGCCGCCACCCGCGGCGACTCGCCCCGCGTTGCGGCGGAAAATCTTAATCAATCGTTGTTCTCCGACCACCAGCTGGAACTCGGGTTTCCGGCACCCGGGATGAGTTTGGGTGCCCCTGGTCAGCACGACCCCGGGGCCGGTCACTCGTGGTTCGGTCTGACTCCGCGTCATCGCGAAATCATGAATTCCCAAGGCGAATGGGAGCCGGTGGATCTGGCCCGCGTGGCTACCGGTCCGCTCGGGGCCTCCTGTGTCTGGCGCGAAGGAAAACTCTGGCCTGCTCTCGCCTGCCCGGCCTTTGTCGCCACCGTGGCCACCGTCGGGCGTCTCTGTCGGTTGGATTCATCGTCGCCCGCCGCTCCCAGCGCGGCCGCGCCCGATCCTCCGCGGTACGGTCGGGAAATCGCCATGGGTCCGCGCGCCGAGGGACGCCGCCAGTTCGCGCTCACCAAACAAGTCCGCGGCTGGTTGCACGCCGGCCGTCATGATACGTTCGGATACGATCAGTTTTCTTCAGACTTGCTCGAGCGGCTGCGTCCGCATCTGCAGGGAGGCGAGCCGGTAGGATTATTCATGCAGGGCGATTTGCTCGTGCTTCGGCTCGATTTCTCGCATCGACAAGCCCCGCTTTATCTTGACCGCCATGAGGTTCTGCTCGCTGGAGTGGAGGAGCGAGATCTTGGCGGCGTGGCGCAAGTCGGCCCGGTTGCGGTCGCGGTCAAGCCGGAGGCGGCTGGATCAACCGCCCATGATGCGGATGCCGCGGGACGAAAGTCCGCTCTGGAAACGCCGGCGGCGGCGACCGGGCGATTGGCTGCCACGTGGCTGAATCTGGGACTGATCACCCAGGAAGCCGTGCCCACTCGCCGCGGTGTCATCACCAGCTTTTTTCATCAGGGCGAGGGACTCGCCGTCGCGGCCGGACTGGAGCAGGAATCCTTGCCGATCGATGAACTTGTCCTGTTGCTGGCCAATTTGCGCGCCGGCCCGCGCTTTGCGGAGGCCACTGACGGGGCGGCCGACCCGCTCGCTCTCGCCTGTCGGCATGCCTACGGAGTGCATGATGTAGATGGTTATCTGTCACTGGGCCTGCCTCCTGGTTACGGGCAGGGCGCCGCTGAGGTCGTCGCGGATCTGCTGCACCGCCCGCAGGACGCGCGCCGCCGCTGGACGAATGAATTCATCGGCGATGGTGACCTCGAGCGGGCCTTTACAGAATGGTTGAGCCTGCTCCGCCAGATCCAGCACGCCCCGCCCCATCCCTGGCCGCGATGGACCGCACTCAAAGCCGCCGCCGTCCGGGAACTGGAAACGCACGGGCCGCAGGCCCCCAGCCGCATCCTGCCCGATATGCCGGCTCGCCAGCTCATCCATGTTCCCGACCTCTCGCTCAGCCTAAGCCGGCTGCGTAAGTAGGCATCTCCTTGATGCCGCGCCGGTTGACAACAGCCAGCCTCATTCACAGGATGATGACATGCGCTGGGTGGCTACGATCATGACTCTCATTCCGGCCGCGGCTCTGTACGCCCGGAGTCCGGAACCCGTCACCTACGAACACGATGTCAGACCCGTGCTCAAAAAACATTGCTTTCACTGCCACGGTGAACGCGGTGTGAAAAAAGGCGGCCTCGACTTGCGGCTGGTCCGCTTCATGAATCATCGCGCCGATGACGGCCATCCCGTCGTCACCCCAGGCCAGCCCGAAGCCAGCGCCATCATCCACCTCGTCCGCTCAGGCGAAATGCCCGAAGCAGAACAAAAACTCTCGGTTCGTGAAATCGAATTGCTGGAAACGTGGATCAGCCAAGGCGCCCAAACCCTCCAGCCCGAACCGGAATCAGTACCCGATTTTTATATCACCGCCGCCGAACAATCGTTCTGGTCGTTTCAACCCATCCCAGCCACGGTGCCGCTACCAGCTGCGGCGCCCGTGGCTTCTGCAGCTTCGGAATCGCCTGCGGTTTCTGCAGCTCCCGATGCTCTCGCCGCTCCCGCGACTCCCGCGACTCCCGCGGTCTCTGTTGCCGCGGCCGCGGCGCCGGTTCACCCGATCGATCAATTTACAGCGGTGGCCATGAAGAAGCAGGGGCTTGATTTTGCGGCGCCTGCTGATCGGACGACGTTGTTGCGGCGTGCTTCTTTTGATCTTTTGGGATTGCCTCCGACGGGCGACGATGTGGCGGCTTTGGCTGGCGATTCCTCACCGCAGGCGTGGGAGCGTGCGATTGATCGGTTGCTTTCCTCGCCGCATTATGGCGAGCGATGGGGTCGTCACTGGCTTGATGTGGCTGGGTATGCGGACAGCAATGGGGCGGTGGAGGCTGATTCGGTGCGGCCGCATGCGTGGCGGTATCGGGATTATGTGGTGGCGTCGCACAATGCTGACAAGCCATGGGATCAATTTATTCAGGAGCAGTTGGCGGGCGACGAGTTAGCGGGGGTGGTGCATGGCGGGGCGTCGGCGATTGTGGAGGATGCGGCTGCGCGGGAGAGGTTAGTGGCGACGGGTTTTCTGCGCATGGCGCCTGATGGTACGGCGGACGGTCCGCCGGATGCGAATCTGGCCCGCAATCAGGTCATGGCGGACACGCTGCAGATTGTTGGCACCTCGCTGCTGGGATTGACCGTCCACTGTGCTCAATGCCATGATCATCGGTATGATCCGGTGGCCCAGGAGGATTATTTTCGCCTGCGCGCCGTTTTTGAGCCGGTTTTTGACTGGAAGGCATGGCGATCCCCTCAGGAGCGGCTTTATTCTTTGTATACGGAGGCGGATCGCGCTCGCGCTGCGGAAATCGAGGCGCAGGCCGTGGTCAAGGAAGGCGAGAATTCCGCGTGGGCTCGGACGGTGCTGGATGGGATTTTTGAAAAACGGGTGATGGCCGCGCCTGTGGAGTTGCAGGAGACGGCCCGAGTCATCCGGGGCACCTCGGAAAATGAACGCACTGACGAACAGCGGCAGTTTCTCAAGGACCATCCGGATCTCAATGTTGGGATCCACGAAGGATTGTTGAATGTATTTGACCCGCCTGCGGAGCAGCAGCTGTTCAAAAAGCGCGATGAAGTGAAAGCGCTGCGCGCCACCAAACCCCCTGAAGGGTTTGTGATGGCGGCCACGGAGGTGGCCGGGCAGGTGCCGGTCACGGTGTTATTTCATCGCGGTGATCACGATCAGCCCCGGCAGCCGGTCGCTCCGGGCGAGGTGACGGTCCTCAGCGCTGAGGGTCAGGTCGATGTGGAGTCGCGTCCGTCCGGTATCCAGAGCAGCGGCCGCCGCCTCGCCTATGCCCGCTGGCTCACCAGCGGGCGTCATCCCTTGGTCGCGCGGGTTCTCGTCAATCGTTTTTGGTCCCATCATTTCGGAAAAGGCCTCGTCACTTCTTTGGGGGATTTTGGCCTGCTGGGGGCGCGCCCGACGCATCCAGAATTACTCGACTGGCTGGCCCGCGATTTCATGGACCACGGCTGGAAGCTCAAACGCCTGCACAAACTGATCCTCACGTCCCGGACTTGGCAGCAGTCAGGCCGCCATCCGGCTTCGGCAGAAATCGATCCCGAGAACCAATGGCTGGCCCGCTGGGGACTGCCGCGCATGGATGCAGAAACATTGCGGGATTCTCTGCTCAGCGTGAGCGGGTCACTGGAGACCTCTGCCGGCGGGCCACCGGTGCCAGTCGCACGCCACGCTTCCGGACGCATCGTCACCGGTGAAGAAATGCTCAATCCGAATGGCGAGCCGGTCGGAGTCAATTCTTCCGGCCCCGCGGAATTTCGACGCAGCCTTTATGTCATGCAGCGACGCAGCCGCCCGTTGACCGTGCTCGAGACGTTCGACTTCCCGGTGATGGCGCCCCAGTGCGAAAAACGACCGGTGACGACAGTGACATTGCAGTCGCTCATGTTGATGAATGACACCTTCGTGCTGGACCAATCGGCGGCGGTCGCGGCCCGGGTCGGGCGCGACGTGCCGGTCGGCTCGGTTCGCCGCATTGAGCGGCTGTGGCAGCTCGTGTACGGCCGCCTTCCGGATGCGCCGGAATCAGCGCGGGCCTTGGTTTTTCTGCGCGAGAATGCCGCCCTGGGCGAGTTGCCGGCGCTGGCCGCATTGAGTCAGGTCCTCTTAAATACCAACGGATTCCTTTATATCGAATGAGTGCCACGTTTTGTTCCCGCCGCCATTTCATGCGAGCCAGCGCCTTCAATCTTGGGCGCGCTGTGGCATTGCCGTGGCTCCTTAACCAGGACGGACTGCTGGCCGCTCCCGTGCGCCCGGAATTGCAGCCGACCAGCTTTGATCTGAACCCACGACAGCCTAAGCAGTCGGCCCGCGCCCGGGCCATGATTTCTCTCTTCATGATCGGTGGTCCTAGCCACATGGACCTTTTCGATCCCAAACCCGAACTCACTCGGTACCATCTCCAGAAATTCCCCGGCGAGGTGAAATACGACAATGCGGCCGAGGCTTCTAACAAAGTATTTGGCAGTCCGTGGAAATTCTCTCCGCAGGGGCAGTGTGGGATGGAACTCAGCGAGTTGCTGCCGCACCTCGGAAGCATTGCTGATGATGTTTGTTTGATCCGGTCGATGCACACGGACGTGAATAATCACGGTCAGTCGATGTACGCGCTGCAGACGGGTCGGGCCACGCCGGGGCGGCCGACCCTCGGGTCATGGCTGACCTACGGCCTCGGCGCCGAAACGCAGGAACTGCCGGCCTACGTCGCGCTGACCCACCCATCCGGTATGCCTCTGATGCACGGAGAAAATTGGACCAGTGGCTGGCTTCCGAGCGTGTTCCAAGGGACGCACATCCGCCCTACCGAACCCAGAATCTTAAATCTCGATCCGCCGGAACACTTGGCCGGAGCCCATCAGGCCAGCCAGCTCCAGTTGCTGCGGAAACTGAATCAGGAGCACGCCGATGACCACCCCGGAAATCATGACCTGAATGCCCGGCTCGCCAGCTACGAGCGCGCCGCTCACATGCAGACGGCCGCCCGGGAGGCTCTCGACATCAGTAATGAGCCGGATTACATCAAATCTCTCTACGGCATTGATAAAGAAGTGACTCGCGATTACGGCACGCGCTGCCTGATCGCCCGGCGGCTCGTCGAGAGGGGGGTGCGCTTTGTCCAAGTCTTTAATGTCGGCCAGTCGTGGGATCAGCATGGCGCCATGGTTTCCGCCCTGCCTGCCTTATGCGCGGCTACCGATCAACCTACCGCCGCTCTCGTCAAGGATTTGAAGCAGCGCGGCCTGCTTGATTCGACGGTGGTTCACTGGGGCGGGGAAATGGGGCGTTTGCCTGTGCTGCAAAACGATGGTGGGCCGGAAAAATGGGGGCGCGATCATAACACGCACGGCTTCTCCATGTGGATGGCCGGCGGTGGGTTTCGCGGCGGCCACGTCCATGGTGCCACCGACGAATGGGGGCACCACGCCGTCATCGACCGCGTCAGCCACAGCGACTACCACGCCACTTTGCTTCATCAGTTTGGCATCGAACACGAATCCCTCACCTACAAACGCAACGGACTGGCCGCCAGCCTAACCGACGGCCAGTCGGCCCGCCTCGTGAGCGAATTACTCGGCTAGTCGCTCTGCGTTCGCTTCACGCAGGGGCGGTCCTGCCAATTTGACCTTGTGTTCTCCGGGGGGCGGGAAGCGCCGCTTGTGCGGCGGTAGGACTGGTATTTCTTCCAAAAACACGGATCGCCAGCAAGCCAGTCTTTCATTACACCCCTGCAGGGCTTGCCATTGTTTTACGGCCCAAACGTAGGGCGATGCCTTGGCTTTTCACATGGCGCCCTGTTGGGGCTGGGAAGGCTCGGTTCGTCTCACGGCCACTCCTCTTTGGACTCGAGGCCCCGCCACACCGCTGGTGCCTTTTCAAAGTTCACCCGCGGGGTGAGTGATGAATCATTCATCAAATTCGCTTAATACATTGATAGTGGATAACTTGAAGTATTTTTAATTCGTCATCCCTGCTTACAGGATTATTGTTGCGGTGGAGCGGGCCAATTGAGATGGCGGTGGAGGAAGTCGAAGGTGGCTTCGCCATTGATGCAATGCCCCCCAGAAAAAACTTCGAGCGTCGTTCGATCGCCGAGGCCAAATTGGTCGTAGAGCCATTGCACTTTGGCGAACTCACTGGCGACTTCGGAACTGAGGGCCACCGAGTCGTGCTGCCCCCGTTCGACCATGAACGGGCGGGGTACCATCAGAGACGCCAGCTCGGCATGGCTGAAAGTCCCGCCCATATTGAAATGAGGGAATTCCCACTGACCGGTGAACATGTAGCCCATGGCTTCGGTGCCGGCGACCATCCGGGTCCATTGATTGAAATTGGCGCAGCAGATGGACAAGGCGTATCCTTCGACGGCTGGGGGGACGAACATGGCGGTCGTCCCGCCGTAGCTGATTCCGTAGAAGCCGATGCGGCTAGCATCCACCTCCGGTCGGGACGACAACCACGTGAGCCATTGTTCGTGCTGGGCTGTGATCAGTGAGTAAAGGGAAGCGCCGATGGTGTTGGCTTTGCGGTGGAGCTGACGGAACCTTTCGCCATGGCGGTAGAGATTGTGCGGCGCAAAGGTGATGAATCCGCGGTCGGCAAGTCGGGCTGCGAAGTCGCTGGCTCCGACCCACTTTCCAGGCTCAATGGTTTCCGCCGGGACGTTCTCGAGCCCGTGCTGGCAGACAACGACCGGTCGACGCTCGCCTGGCTGCAGATCCCGAGGTACCAGCAAAAACCCCCAAGCAGAACACTCCGGAAAAACGTCGATGACGACTTCGTGTCCGACCCACCGAGGCGACTGATCATACGCCACTCTCGAACGCGGTCGGAGTGGCTGTCGAGGTTCATCGAATTCGCCGACAATATCCTGGCGGAATTGTTGCCGGAATTTCCGACTGCCCTCGATGAATGGAGCGACCGGCAGGGGGTCGACCCGGTGGGTGCGCGAGAGTCCGCCGGCCCGGGAGCTGTGCAGCCGTTCCGGGATCAAAGCACCGAGAAAGTGGTGGTCGCGATCGAGGTCGGATTCCCGGACGCGTTGCTGGATGATCGTTTCGAGCGCACGCACGAGGCGGCCCATGCGGGCACTGGCATCGAATGATGTGCGATAATGAACGGGCGGTGGGATGTCTGCTTCGGGAACGCTCAGGTTCAGGCCGAGGTGTGCCATCAACGTGTCGAGCGAGTGGCTCAGCGGCTCGGTCACCGGTCCGCCCGCCGGTCCGGTCAGGAGTGTACGCGTTTGTAATCCCACCGGAAGCAAGGCGCGGACGCGATCGAATTCAGCGCGAACGTCGGCGGCGGGTGGAGTGGAAATCGAACCTTTTTCGCCGCTTACTTCGGGAAACGCACTGTGTTCAATGACCACCGGGCGGGGAGCCGCTAGGGAGACGAGTTCGGCATCGCCGAAGTCGCGCAGCAGGCCCCAGACATTGCGGTCGATCGGTTCGCTCCACAGCGCTTGACGATCGTTGAAGTAACCGCTGATCAGGGAGGCTGAAATCCGCGGATCGAAAGCGGTCGCATAAAGGGCCATGGCTCCGCCTTCGCCATATCCTGCGACCGCTACCGGGGCGTCAGCCCCGAAGCGCTGGTTAATCCAGTCGATGCCGGCCATGACTTCCTGCACCTCGAAGCCGGCCGGATGACGGCCCATGTGGAATGCTTGCCTCCAGATCCATTCGCGATGAGATTGATCCACGGTGGCTGGTACGGCTGGATGACGGGCGGCCAGTTGGGGACGGCCCGACCAGCGGCGGTCGCGGTCGAGCAACGTGGGAATGAGAACTTGTAGACCGCTGGAGACCCAGCGTCGCACCGCTTGCGCACGGGGAGAATCGCTGCCCAGTCCGGCGTAGAATTCCGGCGACTCCGAGGCATCAGGGAGCAGGATAAGATGCCCCTTCGGAGGACCAATCGGCTCCATCAGGAGGCCCTCGGCGTGAAATCCAGGCAGCACCGTCCAACGCACTTGCCAGATCGATCCACCAGTAAAATTTCCGGCCAGCGCCGGATTATCGTCGTCGCCAAAACGTTCCATGATCACGGGACGGACCCGCTCGTCCATCAATCCGAGCATCGTACCCAGCCGCCGGCGCGGCTCGGCGGCAGAGGCGACCAAGGCCTGAGCTGAGGTGGTGTCGAGACGCCAGCGTTCGGCGCGGCGGCCCGGAGCTTGGGCGATCATGCGTTCAATGAAGCGGTGAGCCCCGTCTTGCATGCGTAACGACCAGTCATCTCCCGGGGGGAGAGCGGTGGTTTGATCGAGCGATTGTCCCGGCAGTGAGCCTGCGCCAACGAGTAATCCCATCACAACGCAGAAGACCGAATGAAGACGAGATGGCATCATGAAGTCATCCTAACGGCGACACTGCCAGCGGTGAAAGAAAATTCATACCGACACCGTGCGGATCATACGAAGTGGCACGGGGTTTATTTCCTTTGTGATGGCGGGTCATCTGATTTCGGGGTTCGGGCTCAAGCTCGGCTGCGGGCGTCAGCCACAGAAATGTTTTCGCCGTCGACCGCGGGAAAAGAGCTGCCGACCGGCGGGCCAGCTTTCTCGCGGTCAAGAATCAGGCGTATGGAATGCAGGACGGCTGCCACTGATAGCTTGACCTTCAGAGCGCCTTCTGCTGATGTCTCTTGGGTCCTGTAAAATTGCCAGGGTGCCTTTTCCGCAGTGAAAAAACGGACGCAGGGCGCTCGATGGTTTCTGGCCCAACTCCACAACTTGCTCGCCCTCATATGATGATATCACGATTTTTTCCGATCTGCCTGCTGCTGTGCTGCTGCGCTGGTCCGGTGGCCATGTCCGCTCCGGAGTCAATACCATCGAAATCAACTGGGGATCCGGTGTCGGCGGCCTCGCCAAAGACCGCGGGCGCGCCCCGGGCGGAGGAGGGGTTTGAGCGGATTTTTGACGGCCAGTCGTTGTCCGGCTGGAACGCGCTCGACATGACTTATTGGTCGGTCCGCGATGGCGCAATTACCGGGCAATCGACGGCTGAGCACCCTTGCCGCTCGAATCAATTCATGGTGTGGCAGGGTGGGGAGGTGACTGATTTCGAGCTCAAGCTCCATTTCCGCGTGGTAGGCAATGGATGCAATTCGGGGGTACAATTTCGCAGTGTTTTCAAACCGGACGGTTTGGCGGTCGGCTATCAGGCGGATATTTACCAAGACGGATCTTATCTGGGCGGCGTTTGTGACGAACTCCACACTCGCACCGGCGGGGAACTTCTGACCGCCAATGGCAAAAAAACTGTCATCGATGCGGCCGGGCGCCGCACGGCCACTGACCTCGGAGCGACGGCCGCTTTGAAACCGGCCGGGGAATGGAACGAGTATCACATCACGGCTCGCGGACAGCATATTACTTTGAGCATCAATGGAGTAGTTTGTTCAGAATTGACCGACGAAGAGGCCGGTCACTTTGACCTCAAAGGGGCGCTCGGCTTGCAACTGCGCTCCGGCGACCCCATGACGGTTCAATTCAAAGACATCATGCTGAAGAAGCTGTAATGGCCGTGGCTGGCCGGTCGGCGGACAGGCGAACTGGACCGCCGGCATGGGGAGTTTCACTCTGCGGTCGACGTTGAGCGGCTTGGAGCGGCAAAAACCAGAGGGTTTTCGGCCTCTGCTCGACATCCCGTCACAGTCAGGTATGGGTGAAGGGATGTCTGAGCTGCTGACTATTGCCGATCTGACCGCCCGGATCCGCGCCTTTGTCGAGGCGCGCGACTGGAAGCAATTTCATAATCCAAAAGAAATGGCCGTGGCGCTGACGGCGGAAGCGGGAGAATTGATGCAGTCATATGAACTCTGAATCATCCGTCCCTCTGGGGCCCGACGGAGTGCCTCATCGGCGCCGGGTGCGCTATTCTGGAAAAAACCCGCGGCGGTTCGACCAGAAATACAAGGAGCTGGATCCGACCCGCGATCCCGCGACGTTTGCCAAAGTCGTCGCGTCAGGTAAAACGCCGGCGGGCAGTCATATCCCGATCATGGTGAGCGAGATCGTGGGCATCCTGCGACTGCAGCCCGGTGATATCGTGGTCGATGCCACCCTTGGGCATGGCGGTCATACCCGGGAGCTACTGGCCGCCGTGCAGCCGGGCGGACGGCTGATCGCCACTGATCAGGACCCGGTCGAACTGCCCCGCACCGAGGCCCGCCTGCGCGACCTCGTGGCTGAACGCGGCTGGCCGGACGACAGCCTCGCGATTCATCGATCTAATTTCGCCGGCCTGCCCAAGATACTGGCTGCCGCCGGCCACTATGACGGTGTCGACGGATTGCTGGCCGACCTCGGGTGCTCATCGATGCAATTCGACAATCCGACGCGGGGGTTTTCCTTTAAACATGACGGTCCTCTGGATATGCGCATGAACCCGCAGCGCGGCCAGCCGGCGCGAGCGTGGCTCGCTTCCGTGTCGCCGGAGGCGCTGGCCCGCGTTTTGGAAGAAAATGCGGATGAACCGGAGGCCGGTGCCTTGGCGGCGGTGCTGGCCGGGCGTGATTTCCCCACGACTACCGCTCTGGTGAACGCCATTCGCCGGCGTCTCACTGATCCCGAGGAAGCCGAGGCCTGTACCCGCCGCGTGTTTCAAGCAGTGCGCATTGCCGTCAACGATGAATTCAGCGCGCTCGACAACCTGCTGCGCGTACTGCCCGCCTGCGTGAAATCCGGCGGCCGCATTGCCATGCTGAGTTTTCATTCCGGCGAAGATCGGCGGGTGAAACATGCTTTTGCCGCCGGCCAGCGCGACGGTATCTATGCCGCCGTCACCGAAGAATTGCTGCGCCCATCCGCCGAGGAACGTCGCGCCAATCCGCGCGCCTCCAGTGCCCGCTTGCGCTGGGCCGTGCGCGCGTGATCGCGCCAAGCAGGGAGGTATACCGGGCCGCCTCGCCACCCCATGAAATCGGGCGCGTGGGTAGCTCTATCGGGTGATGCCGTTGTGTTTGACGAACCAGGCTGGGTTGAGGGCGGCCAGTGGTTCGCGGAGTTTATCGATTTCCTCGGCTGGGCCGTGGAATTCGAGGCGGGTGAGGTCTGAGATTTTGAGCATGGCGTCGAGGATGGGACCGACGTTGGCTAGATGGGCCTGCACGCCTTCGGCGCCGAGGTAGCCTTCGCGGCAGAAGACCTCATCGCCATTGATGGTGAATTCGTAAAAGAGGCAGGCTGGTTCGGGTTGAGTGGCGGTGACGAATTCGGTGAGCAGGGACCGGGCCGAGTCCATGTGTCCGGTGTGGACTTTGAAATACGGATGGATGGTGACGACGTTGGCTGGGTAGTTCATGGAAATGGAGTGTGATGTCGACCGCGCAGGCGTGGGGCCGCTCGGAATGGCTGGGGATTACCTGTTGGCGAGCTTCCTTGTAGGAGGGTGGTTTCGGGACGGCAAGCAGAAGATGCGTGGAGGCGGGCCTCTGCTGAGCCGTCGGGCGGGGGGCGCGCACTCCGTGGCGGTTCGTTGCGATATGGCGGTATCGGTGTGGCTGACCTCGAGTCCAACGGGGAGAGGCCGTGAGACGAACGACGCCTTCCCGGCCCCAACGGGGAGATGCCGCGCGAGGAACCACGCCTTCCCAGCCCCAACGGGGCGACATGTGAAAGCCTAGGGCATCGCCCTAGATTTGGGCCGTAAAACAATGGCAAGCCCTGTAGGGGCGGAATAAAAGGGTGGCTTTCTGGCCGAGGACTTGGGCCTAGAATTTCACGGCGTGGATTTCGCCCCTACAGGGCTTGGTCCTTTTTTTGCGAAACATTCCCAGAGCGATGCCCCATAAGCGCTAACTTGTTTGAAATCGGTGAGACTGGGTCCTGCGGCGTCTGGGTGATTCTGACAACTCAGTGGTGATGGCTTTCCAGCCATCAATGACTTGGCTTAAAGGCAGGGCGGGCTCGACCGCGCGAATGACCTGATGGAAGGCAAACGTGAATTCACGCCAAGTGCTGCGGGTGCGAGACCCGTAGCATGTCGTATCCCCAGGGGGAAAATCTTTCGGCGTGAGCCATGATTTTTTCCGTCAAAAGAGCCACCACAAGCTTTCCGTAAAGCCAAGCCTTTGAGCTTTCGGGGTCGTATTTTGGAAGGTGTCCCAATTGGGCAATTTGCTTGAAGCGCTTGAAAACCAGTTCGATTTGCCAGCGCAACCGATACCAATCCAAGACCGCCGCCGCAGGGAAGGATTCCCGCGGGAAGGTCGTGAAAACCATGACGAATTTCGCATATTCCAAGGTCTCTGGGCGCAGGGTCGTGTTGTTCTTCTGCGCCTTGCGTTCGAGCTTCGCCTTAGCCAGTTGAAAAGCCTCCTCGGTTTTGCGAATCACACATAACCGCCCGATTGCCGCCAACCGGTCGGCAGAGTCGGCGACGGTAATGTCCCACTCTGCGATGAGCCCGGGCTTTGACACCGTCTGGAGCTTCTCGATCAGCGGGAAAAGTTGCCCGTCGGCCGATAACAGACGGACTGCATCGGGATTGAGACGGACTGCGAGATGAGCCCCATTCTCCGTGACATGGCGGATTCCCGATGGGGCCGAATAACCGCGGTCCGCCAAATAGTAACCGCCAGCAATCACCGGGAACTGGCAAAAACTCTCCCAGTTACCTTTGCCTTCAACCGGGGTAAGCTTGAAGAAGTCGCAGGTCAATGAAGGCCAACTCAGACAATAGTGTAACCGCCATTGACTGCCGGTCTTTCCGGGCTCGGAGATGATGCTTGCATCAAGTATGTGCATGGCGGGTGATACTCCAGAAGGGATACCCTCCAACCTCTCCTCAAACAGGCTACAACACATCTGATGAAGCCAAGGCGCGCACTTACGCAAACGCTTCAGCAAGGCCACATCGGAAAGTTGCGCGAGGTTGGCCCGCCTCGCCCGCACCACGGTCTCCCGCAGCGAGTAGCCGCAGCCAACGTGAATCAGCAAGGTTCGCATGAGAGATTCCGCGCTCTTGTCTTTTCGCAATCCCTTGAGCGCATCAGTCGTCTGGGCCAGAACTTCCCAGTTGTCGGGAAAAAATGACCTCAGTACGGCCCAATCTTCGTCGATCCCATGCAGGCTATTGCTCATACTTAACTGAAATAGAGCAAAAATGCCCCAAACGTCAAGTAAACAAGTTAGTGCTTATGGGGCGATGCCCTGGGCTTTCGCATGGCGCCCCTTTGGGGCTTAGGTCATTGTCTTGCGGGTGAAACTTGGAAGAGGTGCTATCGGTGGGGCGGGGCCTCGAAACGTCTTTTT
>CAJBME010000171.1 GCA_903954065.1 uncultured bacterium | reverse complement strand
TTGTGCGGCCGGGGAATGGCTTGAAAGCTTTAGGGGTATCCGGGTCGGCCTGAAACCATTTAAGAATTATGCTTAACGCGATGAGACAACAGTTCTGCAGTTGGCGGGGGGCTTCTCGCGGGGCGGCGGGGTGCGACTTGGTGTGGGTGCTGGGGGGGCGGCCGGTGGCGATGATGGCGATGATGGCGGTGGCGGCGCTGGTGTGGCCGTGGCATCGGGCGGCGGGTGAAGCGGTAGCGGCATCGGCTATGCAGGTGCGCGACGGGTTTAGTGTGGAGCGACTGTGCACGCAGCATTCATGGGTGGCGATGTGTTTTGACGACCGGGGCCACCTTTATGCGGCGGAGCAGGGGCCTAAAATCTATCGCGTGAGCCCGCCGGTGCCGGGTGTGGCTTTCGACGGGGAAGTCGCAGTGGAAGTGATTTCCGAGGTGTGGGGGGACGGGCAGACGCAGGGTATGGCCTTTATTAACGGGTATTTGTATTTAGTCCGGCATGGCAACCATGCGAAGGACGGTTTTCGACCGGACACGATCGTGAGGCTAAAGCGGTTGGAGGGGGACGGGGGTTTTGGCGAGCCCGAGAAGATTTTCGAATTTCCGGCGGTACCTGGTGAAAACGTCGGGTGGGAGAGCGACCATGGGGTGCATGGGATTGTACCGGGGCCGGACGGGCGGTCGATTTATGTCGTGGCTGGGGAGACGATTCGGCTGCCGGCGGTGAAATGCCGTACGCCGCCGCATTGGAATCGCGACCGTTGGGGGGAGACGTTTCAGCGCGAGCCGTATGCTGGCGGGTGGGTGATGCGGGCTGATTTGGACGGCCGGAATGCGGAAGTGTTGTGTATGGGGTTGCGCAACAGTTATGATATTGCCTTCAATGCGCGGGGCGATCTTTTTACGTATGACAGCGATCTTGAGTTCACGATTGGGTTGCCGGACTATCGTCCGACGGCGGTGCGGCAGATACTGAGTGGGACGGACAGTGGGTGGGCGGGGCGAGCTGGGGACATGCAGTGGAACTGGACGCCCAAGTGGGAGGATATCCAGCCACCGGTGAAGAATGTGGGGCCGGGCTCGCCGACGGGTGTGTGTTTTGGGTATGGGGCGAAATTTCCAGCGGCGTATCAGCAGGCATTTTTTATGTGTGACTGGAGTTACGGGCGGTTATTGGCGGCGCATTTGAGTGCGGACGGGGCAAGTTACACGGGGGAAGTTGAGACGTTTTTGAGTGCTTCTGGGTTGCCGATTGCTGACCTTGCGGTGTCGCCGGCGGATGGGGCGTTGTATTTTGTCACTGGCGGGCGTCAAACCCAAGGGGGGCTGTACCGGATTGTTTATACGGGTCGCGAAGCGACGGCGGCGGTAGCACCGCCAGCTGGGCCGGTTTCGGAGGTGGTCTCATTGCGCCAGAAACTGGAATCATTTCATGGCGTGGCGGCTCCAGAGGCGTTGGATTTCTTGTGGCCACATCTGGGGCATGATGATCGGGCCGTTCGCGGAGCGGCCCGGGTGGCACTGGAGTGGCAGCCGGTGGGCGAGTGGAAGTCGCGAGCTTTGCAGGAAACTCGCCCGCGGATCGCCTTGCCGGCGATGCTGGCGTTGGCGCGTTCCACGGATGGGCAGGTTGGGGTGCAGGCTGAGCTGCTCGAGGCCTTGGCGAAAATTGATTTTGGGGCGCTGGGAGCGGATGAACAAGCTTGGCATCTGCGCATCGTTACGGTGTCGGCGATCCGGCACGGCCTGTATGCGCCGGAGGTGGCGGCGCGGCTGGTGGCGGGCTATGAGGCTCACTGGCCGACTCGCGATCGGCGCGTCAATGAAGAGATTGTGGCGATGAGTGCAGCCTTGGGCAGCACGAGTTTTTCGGCAGTGGCGATTGGGCTGCTGGAAGCCAGTCTGACGCAGGAAGAGCAGGTGCACTATACGCGAGCGTTGTTGAGCCCGCCGGCGCTGGCCGCCCTCACACCCGAGCTGCGAAATCGATTTTTTAAAGTGGCGGTGCAGCAGGTGCCGCGCTGGATCGGTGGGTCTTCGGTCAAGCCGCTCCGGCAGTCGGTCCTGCGTTCGCTCACGGAGATGCTGACTGACGACGAGCGTCGGCAGCATGCTGATTTGATAGCAGCGGCCGGAGAGCCGACCAGTGCCGGGCCGGTGGTGGCGCGGAGTTTTGTCAAAGCATGGAAAACCGGCGACCTCACGCCCGCCATGGAGGCCGCGCTCAAGGGCGATCGTGACTTGGCTAACGGGCGTCGCTTGTACGCGGCCACTGGATGTCTGGCCTGCCATAACTTTCGCGGTGAGGGCGGACTGGCCGGTCCAGACTTGTCCAGCGCCGGCGGTCGCTACTCGGCGCGCGACCTGCTCGAAAACATCCTCGAACCTAGCAAGGTGATTAATGAACAGTATTCGCTGAAAGTGTTTACCCAAAAGGACGGCAGTGAAATCGTCGGGCGTCTCGTCAATATGTCCGCTAATGAATTGATTCTTGCGACCAATCCCATGGACCCCGGCGGATCCGAGGTGCGCCTGAGACCCGATGATGTCACCCATATCGCAGCCTCCCCCGTGTCACTCATGCCGCCGGGATTGGTCGATACCCTCACTGAATCCGAGCTGCTGGACCTGCTGGCGTATCTGACCCAGCCGGTGGTGCCACTTTCCCGTTGAGGGTGGACGGGGTGTTGCGGAGGCGCGCGGTCGGGCGTATTCGGCGTATTTGGATCGCGGTCGGGTAGGGGAGATTCGTAGTGGTGGGGGCGGTGGTTGGCGGATGGCGGGACGAGGAGATTTCGTGGTTCCGTGGCTTGCTGGTGTTCTGATTTTGCTCACGTTAGGCCAAATGTTCATTTCCTGCTTGTCTGGACGGCGATTTTTGTTGTTCCTTATTGGCCTATAATTTTGCGTGCCGCGGACGGTGGGCGGATTCATTCATCAGACTTTTTTTTATGCTCAACATTTTCGGTCAACCGGGTGGACGGCTGTGTGATGGCGTGTCGCGGCGCGATTTCCTGCGGATTGGCGGATTGTCCTTGGGTGGGTTGTCATTGCCACAGCTACTGCAGGCTGAGGACCTGGCGGGCATTCGTCGGTCGCATAAGGCGGTGATCATGATTTATTTGGTGGGGGCGCCGCCGCATCAGGACATGTTTGATCTCAAGATGGAGGCGCCGATGGAGATTCGGGGTCCGCATCGTCCCATCAGGACCAAGGTGCCTGGTATTCAGATTTCCGAGCATATGCCGCATTGTGCGAAGATTATGGACAAGCTGGTGCCGATCCGTTCTATGTATGGATCGCCAAGCGGGGATCATGATTCTTTCATTTGTTACACGGGTCGGTCGGTGGCGAATCAGCCGCCTGGGGGATGGCCATCGATGGGGGCTGTACTTTCGCGGCTGGAAGGCGGTGCGGCGCCGGGCATTCCGGCCTTTGTCGGGCTGGCGCCCAAGGCGGGCCACCCTCCGTATGGATCGCCGGGGCACCCTGGTTTCCTTGGTACCACGCATTCTGCGTTCCGGCCGAACGGTCCGGGCATGGAAGATCTGACCTTGAACTCGATCAGCCTTGAGCGACTGGCGGATCGCAAGGCGTTGTTGACAGCCTTCGACGGGTTTCGGCGTCAGGTTGATGCCAGCGCGGAAGTGGCTGCGGCCGATTCCTTTCAGCAGGCGGCATTCAATATCCTCACGTCGAGCAAACTGATGGAGGCGCTCGACATCAGCAAAGAACCCGCGCGGGTGCGCGAACGATATGGCCAAGGGGATCCAAAAAATTACGGCGATGGGGCGCCTCGCAACTGTCAGCAGTTTTTAATGGCGCGGCGGCTGGTGGAGGCCGGAGCCCGCTGTGTGACGTTGAATTTTGGCCGGTGGGATTTCCACAGTGACAACCACAGTGAGTTGCTGACGCATCTGCCGCTTTTTGATCAGGCGTTCAGCGCCCTTGTTGAGGATTTGCACGAGCGGGGGATGGATCAGGATGTGGCGGTGGTGGCCTGGGGTGAGTTTGGCCGCACACCGCAGATCAACAAGGATGGGGGCCGCGATCACTGGCCGCAGCTTGGGTGTGCCTTGCTGGCGGGTGGGGGCATGAAAACCGGCCAAGTCATCGGCGCGACCGACCGGCTCGGCGGGGAGATCGCCGATCGCGGCGTCCATTTTGGCGAAGTCTTCGCCACGCTCTATCACCAGCTCGGAATTGATGCCAGCCGCGTCACCCTGCCGGACCTGACCGGCCGTCCACACTATCTTGTCGATGGCTGGTTGCCGATGCCGGAATTGATCACCGGCTGAAGCAGGGGCATCATATCGAAGTCAGTCGCCTGACCTTCGCGTTCCGCGAGGCTGGCGGCGATGAGGAAGGGTGGGAGGAGAGGCGATTAGAACCTTCGAAATTTCTTCGGCTTTTTGGCGCCGGGCAGGCGGGGAAGGTTGCCTTCGCCCCCGCCGCCGCCCTGACCGCCAAACATTTTTTCCAGCTGGCTCATGTCCGGCATTGATCCACCGCCGGCGCCCCCCAGGCCGCCGAGTCCACCGAGCCCGCCGAGGCCGGGAAATTTGGGCATTTTGCCGCCCCCGCCCATGCCGCCGGGCAGGCCGCCGCCGCCGCCTTTCATCATCGCCTTCATCATGCCGGCCATGCCTCCGCTGCCTTTGAACATTTTGCGCATGGTTTGCACGCCTTCGAGGAGTTGATTAACATCGCTGACTTGAGTGCCGGATCCTTTGGCGATCCGCTGGCGGCGTTTGGAATTGATGAGATCGGGTTTTTTCCGTTCTTCCGGGGTCATGGAGAAGACGATGGCCTCGGTTTGTTTCATTTTTTTGTCATCCACCTTGAGGTCCTTCATCGCCTTCATGCCGGGCATCATGCCGAGCAGTCCCTCCAGGGGGCCGAGTTTGCGCATGAACTTCATCTGGGCGAGGAAGTCGTTGAAATCGAATGATCCGGAGCCCATGCGCTCCATCATTTTCATGGCGTCCTTTTCGTCGATGGCTTCGGCGGCTTTCTCGACGAGGCCGACCACGTCGCCCATGCCGAGGATGCGGTCGGCCAGCCGTTGCGGGACGAAGACGTCGAGTTGATCCAGTTTTTCGCCGACGCCGATGTATTTGATCGGCTGATTAGTGACCGCCCGCATCGAGAGGGCGGCCCCGCCGCGGGCATCGCCGTCGAGTTTAGTCAGAATCAAGCCGGTGATCCCGACCGCTTCGTGGAAGTGGGTGGCGACGCTGACCGACTGTTGACCGGTGGCCGCGTCAGCGACGAGGAGGGTTTCACCGGGTTGGAGGTAGACAGCGACACGTTTGAGTTCTTCGACGAGGTCCTGATCGATTTCCTGACGACCGGCCGTGTCGAAAATGACGGTCGTGGTATTCTGTGATTTGAGCCATTCGACGGCGCGTTTGGCGGTTTTGAGGACGTCTTTTTCCCCTGGTTCCGGGATGAAGATGGGGACCTCGATCTCGTCGGCCAGCACTTTTAATTGCTGAATGGCGGCGGGGCGATAGAGGTCGAGGGCCACGAGCGCTGGCCGTTGGCCTTCTTTTTTCAGTCGCCGAGCGAGTTTGGCGCAGGTGGTGGTTTTGCCCGCTCCATTCAGGCCGCAGACGAGGATGTATCCGGGGGGCGTAAGGTTGAGTGGGGCGGCGTCCCCGCCGAGCAGGGTGCACAATTCATCGTGAAAAATCTTGATGATCTGTTGGCCGGGGGAGACGGACTTGAGGACCTCATCGCCGAGGGCGCGGATTTTCACGGCCTCGACAAACGCCTTGGTCACACTCAGTTCCACGTCGGCTTCCAGCAAGGCCATGCGCACGTCACGCACCGCCTCAACCACGTTGCTTTCAGTGATTTTCCCCAAGCCCCGTAGCTTTTTGATCGCGCCCTCAAGACGGTCGCTCAATTGTTCGAACATGGACCATCGTGCCGCGAAGTCGGGCTGGGTGCAAGCGGCGAGCGGCCGCGGGATGAGGGGTGAAGAAGGGATGTAGCGCGCGCGCTTTGGGTGGCTTTTTCTTCTGTAGCCGTGGGTCGCTGACCCCGGTGGCGGCGCCGAACGTTTTTTTAGCAGGGGACCGGATGCGGAGAAGTGGTTTCGGATCCGTGTTTTGAGGGATGTGGC
>CAJBME010000170.1 GCA_903954065.1 uncultured bacterium | reverse complement strand
TGACCTATGCTGGACACAAGCTGCAGACGAACACGGTGGGTAAGCAGGCCACAGCACCAACGCCACTTTCGCCCTGGCAATGTTTCTCTGTCGCACACCTGTTTACCAATGCACTCGCGACGGTATTACTCCTGACACTGTTGCAAGTCTGCCGACCACACATGCGCACGACACCTTTGTTCATGTGGGCCATGCTAGCTATGTTCACTCACGTCGCACACGCCGGGCTTATCCCCTCACACACAGCCCCCTACACGTGTGTCGAAATTGAGTACAACGCACTTGCCACGCTACGAGAGGCTACCGGATACCTCCAAGAATCGGTCTGGCGCCAGCACCTCGTCGGCGCCATTATGCTGCACGGTAACTACATAGCGGAAGGTCAGGCACACGCAACGTCGCACAGTTTGCTCATAGTAATACACACACAGGCAGTTCACGAACTACTCCAGGGAAGAGTCCGCGGCGCCGCGGCGCCGGCATGGTCTACGTGCACGCCACCGGGCAACAACACAGTCCAGGATCTCCCGGTCGACCCGTTCCCGGAACCACAGAGCCACCTTGGTCTGGAACACCCCTCATCACTTATGCATATGGCAGTATACCCGCACGCTGCTCGAACACTCCCTGCCACCCAGCAGACAGGCGAGGCGAATTCGACGGCAAGCACCTTATCACCAATCACGACCGGCGGGCACTTCTGGATACCACTTGACTATTCTCACCCATCCTTAGCAGGCATTCTGGCAGACCTACGCGCCCAGAACTTTGTAGCACAATGGCGCCCGATGGTAGCAACACGCTCTGTGGCGGCTTGGGGAGCAGGACAGGTTGTTCTTAGGGACAGCGGACCTATGCCAGATCAAAGCGGGTTCCTCATCATCTTGCCTCCCCCGCAGATGACAATGGATGCGGTCCGCCAGTTGCTGCACGGCCTTTTGTATACTGATAGTATGTCACAACGGCCATCACTTACTGCACCTATGTACCAACCACTCTCCCCTACAACATCATCAGCTGTTGCAGACGCGGCATCGGGTTGGGTAGCGTCTCGACTTATGGGGCCTATGCATGATGTACACCCGACCAGAGCGACGCTATGGGAAACTGACGCCCTCGGCCGCGTGAACACCGCGACCCTCTCCGGCCCCTCGTCGGTGGCGCAGGTGCTCGAGGGGCTCAGGGCCGATGGGGTGGTAAAGGAGGTAGTTAAACGTGCCGCAGATCAAGCTAACATCACGGACTCCCCTTCCCAAAATCGCTCCGGTCCACGCCGCAATGTACGGGATGTACGGGAAGACACAGACCGCGCCATGGGAGGAAACGGACAGAGCAATACCACCGAAAGGCACCCGGCCCAACCTTCTCCTTTAGCAAGCCCAGGTCGGTTATCGATGGCCCCTCGAGCACTGTTCCAACCCGACCGCGCCACGGACACCGACCCTTCGGCCGTTAATGCAAACGCTACCGAGCCAAGCACGACGGCTAGCCAGGCACCAGAGATAGTCATGCGGGATGACACCTTGGATGCGCTGTTGGATGCGGAACGACGCCTTCCACCCATAATAAGTGGAAATCAAGCAGGCAACCAGGGCAGCAGCGACCACGGCAGCCACCACGCGGACTACGACGACGACCCCGTCGACGCCGACGACGAGGGTGGCGGAGGTACGTCAAACCTAGAGTCGGTCGACACCCCCTCACCAGAAACGGTACCTAAGACTAACGCAGCTGACACGGGGCTATCTACTAATGGGTTCACGCAGGCTTTCCGTCAAGCGTCTAACACCACCCCTTTTGGTCCCAACAGGGCCATCGGCGTGGGCAACAGCGACGCCTCTCCACATGCACGTGGACCCGTGGCCACGAGTAACCCATTCGCTGCGCTAGCACCTGCAGGGGGCCGCACAGGCGACGCCACCACCAGGGCCAAAAGCACCGGTAGGAACCAGACTAGGGTCACGCCTGATAACAGCCGCACACATGAACATGGAGCAGGAGCCGTGGGCAACTCACGAGTTTGGGGCGGAGGCAGTTCAACCCCTGGCCCGGCAGCATCATCCTTGGAATTCAGTGATGCCACCTTCCTTTCCGAAATGGGGTTTGACCTGGTGGGACGGTCGAATGGTGGTAACTCGTATGGGCGCAACGGT
>CAJBME010000169.1 GCA_903954065.1 uncultured bacterium | reverse complement strand
GGCGGCCGTCCGCCGCTCCCGATGGTCGCCGCCATCGAGGCGAAAAAAGTGGCCTGGTCGTTGTACCTCGAGGACGAAACGCGTCAGCAGGCCGCGAAAAAGGCGGCGGCGGAGGCTGCGGCGGCTGCCGCCAAGGCGGCTGCTGCTGAGAAACACGGGGGTGCCGCGGGTGCGGTAGAAGGAAAAGCGGCCGTGGCGGCGGGTGCGGCCGGGTCGGCCGCGGCTCCCGTCGAACAAGATTTATTGTTAAAAGCATTCCAGCTGAATGAAGAAGCCCTGCGCATCATGCCTATGCACGCGGGGTTGCAGTACCAACGCGGAGTGGTGGCCCTCCACTTTGAGGAATGGGAGGCGGTCACCGACCAAGCGTTTGCCTCCCAACGACTGCTCGACCCACTGATCCCCGTCGTCCCCCTCAGCCAAGCGCTCGCGTGGGGGACGATCGATGAGGAACGAACGGTGCAGTTATGGGTCGACGCCATGGCGCGGGCCACCGCCGCCGTCCGCGCGACCCCTGTCCTGCCCCCAGCTGCTATGACCGTCACCGCCGTCTACGGCTGGATCCTCGACCAAGCACGCACCGAGCCGCTGATGCGTCGAGCCTTGGATCTGGCCAGCACCGATCACGCCCTCACCCTGGCTTGGTGTCAGCGGGTGCCAGTGGCTGTGATGGAGGTCGAAATGCCCAGCTTGTTAGCCATTGCGGAGTCGGAGGAGGAAAGGGCGGCGCTGCAGGCGCTGTGGGAGAAGAGGAAAAAGTGATGAGATCCAAGTGGCAGAAGAAGCGTGCGTTCCCAAAGAACGCGCGCTTTTTTTTGGTCGACGACCGGAGGCGAGTGTATTTTTTGAACACACTTTTTCAGAACGATTCCCCCAAAGCGCTTGCCATAAACCACAAAGGACACAAAGAGCACAAAAAAATGCGTAATTCAGAAATGCATTTATCAAATTTCTCATCTGTGATCCATGTGATCTCTGTGGTTAACTGATTTCCGCTTTCCGCTTTCAACTTTTCTTCAGTCCGCTTTTCCCCTTGCTTCACATCCCCTTGATCGAGTAAAATATGATCCATGTCCGCATTGAAAATTCCAGTTCAACTGCTTGAGGAAGCGGGTCAGGTGCCGGGTCTGCGGGAGAGGGTCGCACGCTTCATCAGGGTTGAGGTCGCCCAGCATGAAATGCGGTTGAAACGATTCCGTCCCGAAACCCTCGCCTTGGTCGCCAGAGCCGAAAGGTCATCTAAGGAGAAGCGTGCCAAAGGGTTCGACTTGGATGTCGAAAAGGCGGCATTTCTGCATCAATTGGATCAAATGACCCGTCCTGACGCCCCCTGACGATGTTGCGGGCTGTTCTGGATAGCAACGTGGTCCTCGCCGCCCATGGTGCGTCTCATCCCCTCAGTCCAAACGGGGAAATCATTCAACGATGGTCGGTGGGTGAATTCATTTGGCTGTTCACGGCAGATATAGCAGCTGAATATGCCGAAAAACTGCTCGACAAAGGTCATGCACCCCAAGTCGTTGAAGCCTTCATTGCAGGGTTGTTTCTGTTGGCGGAATGCATTGAAATCCGCTTCTTTCACTTCCGGCATTATCCTGTGGATTCCGACGACACCGCCTTCCTGCTCTGCGCCATGAATGGGGCGGCCACCCACCTCGTCACCTATGATCGTCACCTTTGGGATGTGGGTATTTTTTATGAGGAGTTCGCCACGTGCAAACCGACGGAATTTTTAAAGGCCCTGCGGAAATAGACTTGAGAGTTTGGTAACGGTTCCCGCCCACGGATGGTACGCGTTGCCCCGTTGGGACAGTCCGAGGGTAGAGCTCCGGGTTGGTCGACGCCTAGTTTTCACGATTGGCGGTGAGGTGGGGTTCAAGACCGGCCGACGAGACGTCGGCGTTCCCGGGGGCGGCGCGCGCGGCGCCGCACGTTTCTCGGGACGATTTTTTGTGCGGGTAACCGGCTTCGAATCGATGCGTTCGCATCGGCCGACGATGACGTCAGCGTTCCCAGGGCCACCGTCGCCAGTTTTCATCTTTCATCTTTCTGCTTTCCCCATTATGAAGAAGGGGAATACAGCGGTTCACGCGGAGCCGCGGAGCACGCGGAGAGAATCCAATCTTCCTCCCTCCGCGCTCTCCGCGCCTCCGCGTGAGAAAAAATCCGGCTGGCATCATGATTTTACGCACCCTCAAGGCCGAACGCAGTGGCGATTTGTTGGCTGATCCGGTGTGGGATGAATCTTTGCTCGATCGCTTGCCGCGCCTGATTTTCGAAATGCTCCTCAGCTACATCCTCCGCGCTGACATTGACAAAGATGACTTCGATAATAAGATTAAGCTGTTCCAAAAAGCAGAAACCCGAACTACTGCCATGTCACTCGCCGAACAACTCCGTCAAGAAGGCCGCCAAGAAGGTCATCTAGCAGGCCGTCAAGAGGGTCGTCGTGAAGGCCGCCAAGAGGCCGTTCTCTCCAACCTGCAGATTCGTTTCGGTCCAGTACCTCATGGCCTCGTTGAAGCCATGCGCCAAGTTACCGACCCGACGCACCTCGAATCTCTCCAGCGCGTCTCGTTCACCTGCGCCAGCATCGAAGAATTCGCGGCCGCGCTGTAGTGCTGTCGTATCCGGTTCTTCTGTAGCCGTGGGTTGCTGACCCCGGTCGCGGCGCCGAACGTCTCTCCGAACGTTTTTTAGCAGGGGCCGCCTGCGAATCAGTGCGTTCGTATCCGTGTCTTGAGGGATGTGGCCCGAAGGCCAATTGTGCAAGCCGGGGCCAGCGACCCCAGCTACAGTGGCGGCTGGGCCGCCTGTATCGTTGTTTCGTATCCGGATCTGCTGTAGCTGGGGTCGCTGAACCCGGAGCCGCCCGGTCGGTGAAAAGATACCGGATTC
>CAJBME010000168.1 GCA_903954065.1 uncultured bacterium | reverse complement strand
CACGGAATCCCCCTCCCTGTTTACGGAATTGATGGCGCACGGACAACGGATGAGATTCCTGAAAGAGTTGGATCCGGAAACCGAAATCGCCAATTCCGGCCGGAGTGTTGCGGAGGAGCGCGTGTTGGCCACCGCCGAAAAGGAGAGCCTTTCCAAGCTCGTGAAGGAGATAACCCCAGCCCAGGAATTCCTTCAGAATGCACCGCTCGAAGTACAGGGTCAATACGCGGACAGCGTGATGATGGACGGAGAAGTGGCGGCACTGCGATTCTTGCTCGCAGTGATGGCCAAGGCGAATCCGTGAGGCGGGATCCTGCGTTCTCCGGATTTGATTTTCATCCAGCCCGAGGAAAATGGGGTCAGTGTACAAATCTTAACAAAATCACCCTTCAGTCTTCCGCTTCTCAAGCCTCCTTGAGGAACCCCCGCATCTCAGGAGAGAATACGTATTTTTAAACCTCTTAAGGCGTGGCCACCTCTGCCGCCATTGACCATCCGCGGCGCCCTCGGGCGTCGCCCCTTTGGCAAATTGTCCACCGTGGCTGGGATGATTTTGTTTCCAGTGACGAGAAACGCACCCTAGTGCTCGACCCGTACTAATCCCCACTCCCGGCCCACCGGACAAACGACCGCTGCCAGAAAACTCTTGGCACCGCGGAACCATTCCCTAATGTTCCTACCTCAGAAAACACGATCGGCTGGCTTGCCTTTCTCCTCTCCACCCACCCGAAAAAGCCAAAAATCTCCTCCCCATGACCCACGCCCCCTTCTTCAGCGTCTAGTCCCGAAAGCAAATTTCTTTCAGACAGACTCTCCAAAGCAACGTCCGACCCATGAACATCACCAAAGCCCTCAGCCCGATCGCCGTCGGCGCGTACTGCACAACCGCCGCGCTCCTAAACAGCTGCGCCAGCATGGGCCCCGCAACCATCACCCGCGATCGCTTTGATTACGTCTCGACCATCTCCGACTCGAGCAAGCAGCAGATGCTGCTCAACCTTCTCAAGGTCCGCTATGCCGAGGCGCCCGTGTTCATGGATGTCACCTCCGTCATCAGTTCCTATTCCCTTCAGGGCGAAACCTCACTCGGCGGGCAGACCGCTCCGGTCGACCGCGGCGACACCTTCGGTGCCATCGGCATCGGCGGGAGCTATGCCGATAAGCCGACCATCAGCTATCAGCCCCTCTCTGGCGACAAGTTCGCTAAGAGCCTCATGACGCCGATCCCCGTCGCAGGAATTCTCTCGCTCATCCAGAGCGGCTATTCCGCCGATATGGTTATGCGCGTGTGCGTCAACCGGATCAACGGCCTCGATAACTCCTACGGCGGCCCCGGCAACCCGCGCGAAGGCAACACCAAGTTCCACGACCTCATGATGGCCATGCGAGAGTCGCAGCGCTCCGGCGACTCCGGCTTCCGCATGAAAGCAGGCAATGACGGCCAGGTCGTCGTGATGTTCATCCATCCGTCGTCGGAGCACGCCGAGAGTGCTGGGCGGAAGGTGCGTGAACTCCTCGGCGTGGACCTCTCCAGAAACGAGTTCACCGTGGTGCCCGCCGCCCTCGCCGAGAACACCAGCGAAGTGGCGATCCTCACCCGCTCAATCCTGCAAATCATGGTCGACTTCAGCTCGTTCGTCGATGTGCCAGACTCCGACGTCGCCGAAGGCCGCGTCTTTCGCACCGAGCGCACGGCCGAGCAGGACCGCCTCTTCCCGCCGCTGCTGACGGTTCACCACGGCCTGTCGGCCCCTGCCGATGCCTACGTCTCGGTCCGCTACCGCGACCGATGGTTCTGGATCGACGACCGCGACCGGCAAACCAAGACCATGCTGACGTTCCTGATGCTGACGTTCTCGCTGACCGAGGCCTCAACCACGCAGCCGGCCCCCGTCGTGACCATCCCGGCGCGATAGTTACGAGGGCCCTCGAACCAACCAAGCAACCCCGGCATGTCAGCGTTGGGTCTCGAAAGCAAATTCCTTTCGGACAAGTCGGCGATAAAAGTGGGTGTCTCGCAACTTGCTAACACCTTGAGCGGTGGCGCCAAAGAAGCGTCCTTCTGGATCAGGGTGCTCCCCTTATTCGGGTGTTATTTCGGCGTGAGCGTCGGTCAAACTGCGGGCGGTAACCGCCGTCAAGCGATCGAGCGGCCCTTCGAGTTTGGTGGTCATCCAGAGTTTGCCCGCCTCCTCCTTGGGGAAAAACTCGGCCACCAAGGACGGAGCCAGCTTTTCCAACAGGGCTGGATCCACGCCAATCTGCATTTCGCCCGCAAACTCCTCATTCACATACTTAAAACTCCCGCGCAAACTGATGTCCGAGCGGGACGCCAACTCGAAGGATTTGACGTCGACCTGCCCACCGCTGGCAGAAAATTCCACCGTGCCGCCGGTCACATCAAACCCGCGAAAACGAATGCGACGCGACACGTCGGCCAGTGCCTGCTGCACCGGCAGCCCGCGGACAAATCCATTGTCCACCGTGACCGTACCATCAATCGTGATGCCGGTGGCCAGATTCGTCGACCCGCCAATCCGCAATTCCCCGCTCGCCTGCATCCCGAAAATCTGATCCAGCGCCCGATGAGCAAACGAGGCCAATGGCAGCTTGTCCCCTTTCAATGTGAGCTCAAACATCGGCACATCTCCCAAGCGGACTCGACCTCCCAGCGTGCCATTAAATTCGCCCATCTGCACAGGCGAATCATTGAGAGTTAAAACATTATCCGCTATCCGGGCTTGCAGGTTGCTGACCTGCAAGCCGCGCAGCCAGTTTTGGCTGAACTGGCTGGACGGAGACTCAATGACCCAGGCGCCGTCGTCGGTCCGAGTAACTGACAATGCGGCGCCCGTCAATTCCCCGCGAGTCAGGCTGGTGCTGCCCCACTGCGCAGAGAAACGGGTGGCATCCAGTCCGCGCACTCCGAGCTCTTTAAATTTCGGAGCAATGTTGAATCCGTCTTTCTTGAGGTCGAGATCGAGGACGCGCGAATCGACGGAACCGGTCTCGGTTTTGATGTCCGGGTCTGGAGCGGCGGCGTTGAGGGTGGCCTTGGGGGCGGGGGCGCTGATCACTGGGGGATCGAACGAGGCCATGGCATCATCGACGTCATCCGGGGTGGACGGAACGCTGGCGGTCGCGCCCAGCCCGCCCGAGCGCAGTTCCAGCTTGACCATGCTGGCGTCGATGCGCCGCAAGTCCCATTTTTTTTCCAGCAGCATGGCCATGGGCACGCGGAAACTCACGTCTTCGGCCTCGAAAGAGCGGAAAAAACTCCCCGCCCCTCCATCGAGTGACAACTTTTGGGTCAAGGCGAGGTCTCCGGTCCACGCGATCTGGGAGATAACGACTTTATCGGCTCCGATCCAGTCTTTGACGACAGTGGAGAGGTGGGCGGTGAATTCTTTGCTGCCGAGGTGGGAGCGGAGCATGAACCAATAGACGCCGGCGCCGAGCAACGCGATCAACGACAGCCGCCAGAAATACCCGATCAGCTTGACGAGCGGGTGGCTGAACGGGTCCGGCATCCACATGGAGACGCGCGATCGCTCCGTGAATGAGGCCCTGCCCTCGCGGGAGGCCCATTCATTCATCGCATCGGCGTACGATTTGTGTGACTGATCTGACATACTTGTGGGCAATAATAGCGTGCACTCCGGTTCGCCACAACTAATCACAGTCGGCGCACCCGCAAACGATCCCAAAAATCACGATCCTCAGCCACCGAGAACGACCCGCGCCAACCACGCAAAACCCCGGGCGCAAGCACCGCCGCTCCACCCACCAACGCCTCGTTTAAGCCAGCGGGCGTAGTCACACTGCGCACCACCGGAAAAACCTCCCGAAAAAGACGTCGAAATTCACTCTGCATCCCACGATGCCCGGCCCCCGTCACCAAGTTCATCACAAGCAACCCTTGCGGTTCCAGCAGCCCGCACAGCGCCTCCAGCGTGCTCTGGGACCAGACTCCCGGCCGCGCCACATCCAAGTCCAAGGCCTGATACACATCGTCAACCACGACATCGAATGCCGGGCCCCGATACTGACGCACAAAATCATAGGCATCACCCTGGTGAATCGTAAGCTGAAGATCATCGAGCCTCATGTGCTGGCGCGCTAAAGCGACGATGCCCGCATCATTATCAACCGCCGTGCACTGCACCCCAGGCACCAGATGCTGCAATGCTCGCAGGCTGGTGCCCCCAGCCAACCCGAGCATCAGCACCGATCGCGGCGGCCCAGCCGGACGCAACAGACAGGCCGCACACAAATTATCCCAGGCCAGCCCCGTCAGAAACATGTCGCGGTGCCACCACGCATGGGTCGCGCCCGCTACCCGAAACTCAACCTCCTGCGGATCACTCTCCGCGCCGGCAATCCAGATTTCAATTTTCTGCAGCCCGGTGTGGGCAGTGGTAAGGCGGCGCATGAGAGGGAAAATTGGGAAAACGGGAATCGACGCGATTACGCTAGTCATCCGGGAGCAGGACCGGGTCGTGGCCGGCGCGGTGCCGCAGCCGGTTGATAGTGGACAAGACCCCGGGCAGACGCAGCAATCGGATTTCCAAACGACGTTTTCCGGGGAAATTCAGCAGGGATAACGACAACAACACCGTTAATACCCCCTGCCCTGGGCCCAACAACATGGCCAGTCCCAACACCAACAGGATCAAACCCAAGAGGTTTTTTAAAATGAGCAGCGTCCAGCGCAGAACAGGATGTCGACCGGCAAACGAATCCGCCGCCCGGCCACCACTGATCAAATAGTCAGCGCGCATACGCACCACCAATACCGGTAGCAGAATCAGCGATCCCACCAGCATGACCACCGAAACCACCCCCATCCCCACCAGCCAGTCCCTATTCTCACTGAAAAGCGAATACCACATCTATCCTCCTTCCCTATCAGGGAAAACCCGTACGCCAAGTGCGAAATGAATGGTGTTTGGTCAGAAAGGAAATCGATCCCATGGTGCAGGCATGTTTCATGTTTCACTTCGCCCGTTGCTCTGGCTCTGCGGCCCGCTCGCAGCGGCCATGACCGCGGCCAGTGCCGCACCTCCTCTGCGCTATGAAGCCGCGCCGCATCACTACTGGGAAAGTCCGCTGCAAGACGCCTTCAGCCGGTGGTGGCGTGAAAATTCCTCCACTCTCGACAGCTGGCCGCCCGCCGCCTCGGAACAGGAGGCGTTGCGGCGCGTACTGGCGGCTCTGCAACTACCGGAAAGCTCGCAAATGCTGGTGTTTTCAGCCACCAGTCTGCAGCGGACCATCGGCCCCCACCGTCCGCGCGCCCTCTACTTTAATGACGAAATCTATCTTGGCTGGGTACCAGGCGGCCGTCTGGAAATTGCCGCCGACGATCCCGTAGTTGGCCCAGTCTTTTTCATTCTCTCGCTCACTCAATCGGGCCGCCCCGGCGAGCCCGACCGGCAAACCCGCTGCCTGAATTGCCATGGCAATGCCGACACCGGCAACCTGCCCGCCCTGCTGGCCACTTCCGTTCTCCCAGACGAGGATGGCGGGTCGCTAGAGACATTCCGCCCGCCAGGAACCGGACACCATGTCCCGCTAGCCAGCCGCTTCGGAGGCTGGCACCTCAGCGACACCCCAGCCGCCGCCGCCCCGCTGGCCAATCGCATCGGCCGGTCCGCCGAGGGCCGGACCAACACCATTGTCAATCTTCCCGGAAATCGCTTTCGCCTCGAAAACTACCTCCGCCCCACCAGCACTCTGCTGCCACAATTGATCCATGAACACCAGCTCGGCGCCGTCAACCTCATGACCGCTGCCCTGTATCGAGCCAGAGAACTCCAAAAACCCGGAAATCTCCCGCTAACCGCCACCGAGGAGTCCGAACTCAACACCCACGCCACCAATCTGGCCCGGTATTTCCTCTTCGCCGACGAAGCCACCCTGCCCCCAGACGGCATTCCGCGCGATCCCGCGTATGCCCGCGATTTCACCGCCAACCGCCGCCCCGATGCCCAAGGACGATCGCTGAAAGACCTCGACCTGCGCACCCGCCTCTTCACCCACCGCGGCAGCTACATGCTGTACACCCCGCTGTGGAAAAATTTACCCGCTATCGTCAAAGACCGCGTCTGGCGGGCCCTCAGCAACGCCCTGCAAGACACCCCGTCAGCCGACGGCACTCACCTCGCCCCCACCGAACGCCGCGCCCTCCGCGAAATCATCCACGCCACCTGCGACGACCGCCCAGAATGGTGGCAGCCGTGAGGATTTTTTTGTTTTTGAAATGAAGGAGGTTGGAAGGGATTTTATGCAGGCGCCGAGCTGGGGTATGCCCGGGAGCGCTGAGCCCCAGCTCGGCGAGTGTTTTTTTCCCTCGCTGCTGGCCATGCGGGAGGATTTGTTTGGTTTTGAAATGAGGGAGATTGGAGGGATTTTATGCAGGCGCCGAGCTGGGGTATGCCCGGGAGCGCTGAGCCCCAGCTCGGCGAGTGTTTTTTCCCTCGCTGCTGGCCAGCCGGGAGGCTTTTTTTGGTTTTGAAATGAGGGAGGTTTGGAGGGATTTTATGCAGGCGCCGAGCTGGGGCTCAGCGTTCCCAGAGGGGAGGGACTGCTCCCGGCAGCGCTGGTCGAGCCACCGCCGTCTCGATCGCGACTACTTCTTGGCTTCCTGAGCCAGCGCCGCTTCCACGGCGGCCACCAACTCCGCGTCATCCGGAGCCGTGCCGGAATCCCAGCGCTTCAGAAGCGTCCCGTCCTTGCCAATCAGAAACTTACCAAAGTTCCACTTCACGTCCCCAGGCATGACCGATTCCTTGCCCGTCAAGGCCGTATACAATGGATGCTGACCGGGCGCCTTGACTTTGACCTTCTGAAAAAGCGGAAAGGTCACGTTGTAGGTGGTCGAGCAGAAACTCTTAATTTCCTCCTCGGTACCCGGCTCCTGCCCGCCAAAGTCATTGCTGGGGAATCCCAACACACTGAATCCTTTGGCCGCATAGGTCGTGTGCAGCGACTGTAATCCCGCATACTGGCGCGTGTAACCGCACCGTGAGGCCACGTTCACCACCAACAAAACCTTGCCGTCGTAGGCCTTGAGGCTGGTCTCCCGGCCATCGATGTCCTTGAGCGGAATCGCCTGTAACGCCGGGCCCGCCTCAGCGGCCCGGACGGAAGGCTGAACCAAGGCCGAACCCAGCAGAGCGGCAGCGAAAATCATGAAGTGAGAACGTGTCATAAAAAAGCGGGAAACGATCAATGAATCAATTCAATTAGGAGCCAATCTTGGGTGTTTCCTCAGCGGGTACTCCGGCTTTTTTGGCAATGCCCTCGAGCGTTTTGGCAAAGGCTTCGGGCTGGGTACCACCGATTTGCTGGCCAATCGATTTCCCATCTTTATCGAGAAACTCGATGTGCGGGATGCCCGAAACTTTAAATTCAGCAGCGATCTTCGCGTTGTCCTCGTCGTCGGTATCCAAATAGGCCCAGACAAACTTGTCATGCAGCGGCTTCACGGCATCACTCGGATAGACCGATTTTTTCATCTGTTGGCACGGACCACACCAAGCCGCTGAAAAAATCATCACGACCGGCTTGCCCGACTTTTTAGCCTCGGCCAACGCACTCCGATGGCTCTTGGCAAATTTCGGACTGCCTTTAGGGAAATCAGCCGCCGCCGCGGGCCAGCCAAGAGTCACAGCCGCAGCCAAAGCCGCCGCTACAAAAAAACGTCGAGTATTCATGGTTGATAAATAGAAGTGAGAACAAAAGAAGAATAACCAAAAATCAGGGCGATGGAAAGAATTCTTGCTTCCCCAAGCCCACAAAAAAAAACCGTCGACGCGTCACAGGACGAACGTCGACGGAATGTCATGCCCTCAGCAGCCTGTGCCGCCATGAGCATCCAGAATTAATTGGCCGCCAGAGTGACCACTTTGAATTCATTAGCCGCCTCACCCAAGGCCTTGATGGCCTCATCCTTGGTCAATTTAGCGTTGCTGGACTCAAAGGTCACCACCTGTTCGCCCTCTTTGGCGCCCGCCTTGATCTCAATCTTGCTGGCTCCCATCTTGGTGAACGATTCACGCACCGTCTTTTTGCACGAGCTGCACACCAGGCCCGTCATCGTCGCCGTGTACTTCACCGGCTTGGCCTCGCTAGCGAAAACCAAGGTCGAAGAAACGAGCGCCAACACACTTGTCGTAAGGAATTTTTTCATGGTAATTAGGTTAATTTACAGAATACACGGTTATTATAGACCACAATCCAGATATGAGCAAGTCTGGATCAAAGCTCCGGCCATTAAGCCGGAGCAAAGGTGGCGGTGATGGCGCAACCGCGAGGCAATCAAGCGCCCCAATTACTTGGCGGCTTCGGTCTTCTCGCCGGCTTTTTTCCATCCGGAGATGCCAACCGAGAGGTGTTTGACGTTGGTGTAGCCCAACTCCTTCGCTTTCTTCGCGGCCGCGGCATAAGCGCCGCAGGATGGACCGCCACAATAGGCGACAACCAAGGCGTTTTTATCAGCTGGCAGAGCCTTGGCGAGTTCGGACTTCTTGGCTTCGAAGTCGATCGCTGTCGGGACGTGTCCTTCTTTCCACGAATCACTTCCATTGACGTCGATGATCACCACTTTTTTGTCATTGATGGCTTTCTTGAGGTCGGCCACGCTGATATCAGGGAAATCACCGGCATAGACGGAAACGGCGGCGAGAAGTGTCGCAACGAGGGCGATGAGTTTGGATTTCATAGAATGATAGAGGTTGGGTTGGTATGATCAGCGCAAACTGCGCCTCTTGCAAACGAGGCCACAGTTCATCGGAGAACGCTCCAGAAAGCGATGCGGTCGCGGTTTTTGGTTTAATTGACCGAATTTTCTTCGCGGTTTCTTGTATTTTTCGGCCGGCCAGGCTTTCGTTTGACGTGGGTCGACGGTCACCGACGGCCAATCTACTAATTTTGAGACGGTTTGTGCGGGTTGTGGCACTGGCGACATTCGACCGCGTTTTCCAGCGCGAGGGCGGCCGATTTATCCTGCGGCGATTTCTGCACGGCCAGCGCCGCCTGTAATAAGGCTCCGGACTTGGCCTTCCACGACTCCATATCCCCTTGCGGCGGAGAACATTGCGCCATGGCGCGGAAATACCTGATCATGCGATCCAACTCCTCCGGCGTGGCCGTCCCCTTACACGCCTTCTTCACCAAGGCCGAATGTCCTTTAATGGACTCCTTCATGACCTGCTTGATCGTAAACTCCGGCTTCGGAGCCGCCCATGACGACGTCGAAGCCGTCACCGACATCCCCACCAAGGCAGTCAGCAAAAAATGCACAATACGCATTCAACAAAATTGGACACAATCAGCCGTCTGCCAAGCGCAATGAATAACGGCCACACGCTCCACACGACAACCTCCCCCCATCTCCACCCCCCCCCTATACGATCGCCAAAACTCGGATTGTCAATAAGCACCGCTCACCAAAGCCAATGAGGAACCGCCAAACCCGACTCGCAGGCCCAACAGTTCCGCCAACACTCTCAAAATCCACCGCGCGACATCCGCGCCACTTAATAAACCGGACGCGGAGCCGGAGGTGGGTTGCGAATCAAATCCACTACCTTGGGAAAGGCCGCTAATGGAATCTGCTGGGTCAAACAATGAAACGTGCCGAGCCCCCAAATCAACTCGCGACAATCAATCGGATAAATCCGACGCGTCGGAAATGACTTAACCATGATCTCCAGCGCTTTTTCGTCGGCCGGATCATCATAAGTCGGCAGCAACACTACTTTATTTCCAACGTAGAAATTAGCGTAAGTCGCTGGCAGCCTTTGACCCTTGCGTAATATCGGTTGAGGCATTGGCAGATTGACCACTTGCAGATCCGTGCCGTCCTCAATCTTCATCTCCTTGAGTAACTCGAGGTTTTTCTTGAGCACCGCGTGGTTCTTGTCTTTGGGATTCTCCTCCACACAAGTCACCACCGTGTTTTTATTCACAAACCGAGTGATGGTGTCAATATGACCATCTGTATCGTCACCTTCAAGCCCGCCCGGCAGCCACAATACATTGCTCACACCAAGGAAGTCCTTGAGCAATCGCTCCATATCCTCTTTTTTTACGCCTTTATTGCGGTTTTTGTTCAGCAGACATGACTCCGTCGTCAACACCGTGCCCGATCCATTCACCTCAATAGCGCCCCCTTCCAAAACCATGCCTGGTTCGAAAATCTTGCCGCCCAAATACTCCGCCATCGCACGGCCAATACCAGCATCCACCGAGGCTTTGTCATACTTCTGCCCCCATGCATTAAACTTCCACAATACCGAGCCCCCCGCGCGATCCTCAGCCCGTACCAAAAAAGTGGCTCCATGATCACGACACCACGGCTCCATAGACGGCGTATCCAGAAAATGAAGGCGACTTTGCTCGGCAATCGTCAACAAATCCCGGATCACCTGCTTGTCCTCCGCACACGCCACATTGATGAACACCTGCTCAGACGCAATCAACGCGTGCAACATCGACTCAAAAGCCGGCAACACCGCCTCATACGCACCCTTGCCCGGGAAACTAATGCCTTTTTTGTTCGGCCACGTCAAGAACGTCCCGTAATGCGTCTCCCACTCCGCCGGCATCCGAAAACGTGACTGCTTCGGCGTCTTTGACAACACCTCAAACCACGCTCCCTTCTTGGCCACTTTGGCCGCCACCGGCTTAGCACTCGCTGGCTTCGCTCCCCCCACCGGCTCCACTTCCTCCACCACCGCCTTGACCGGCTTCACCACGGCAGCCAACTCCACACCCTTGGCAGACTTGACCGCCGCAGACGATTTCTCCGGTTTCACCGCAGGAGCTTTCTCCGGTTTCGCGGTGACCCCGTCCTTGGGAGCTTTCGCCGCATCAGCGGGCTGTGCCGATTTGGCTACTTTCGCCGGTTTCGCGGCTTTCTCTGGTGGCACTGAGCCGCCAGTTTTCGACGATGGTTTCGACTTCCCGGATGGAGCTGTCGGCTGCGCGGAGGGAGAATCCGCATTGGCTTCTTTGGCTCCCTTTTTGGTAGAAGTGGATGCGGCTTTTTTTCCGGACGCGGACTGGGCGGAGGCCCCTTTTCCTGAATCTGCCGTGGTGGCAGTGTCGGGCTGGGGTTTGGCCTTGACTGGAGGCAGATCGGCCGGGGCTTTATTTGATTTCATGATAAACGGGAAATCCCGCGGTAGAGACTTAATCGAGATAGCGTTGCGTAATCCCTTGATAGGCGTCGATCCGGCGGTCGCGAAGAAACGGCCAGCCATGGCGCTGCGCTTCGATCAATGCTGGATCGATCTCGGCGATAAGCACCTCGTCGCGGTCCGAAGACGCTTGCGAGATGATCTGTCCTGAAGGGTCAGCGACAAAACTTTGGCCCCAGAATTCGAGTCCGGGCGGACCTTCGGGTTGTTCCAAGCCCCATCGATTGGCGGCCGCAACAAAAACCCCATTGGCAATGGCGTGTCCGCGTTGGATCGTTTCCCAGCTCGCGTATTGCCTCGGACCAAACTCCGCTTTCTCTGGTGGCAACCACCCAATCGCCGTTGGGTAAAAGAGCACCTGCGCCCCCTGAAGAGCCGTCAAACGAGCGGCCTCCGGGTACCATTGATCCCAACAAATAAGCACCCCAATGCGCCCAAAGGCCGTATCCCAAACCCGGAATCCAAGATCACCCGGGGTAAAGTAAAATTTTTCGTAAAACTGAGGATCATCAGGGATATGCATCTTCCGATACGTCCCCAGGATGGCGCCGTCCGCATCAATAACAACCGCCGAATTATGATACAATCCAGGCGCCCGCTTTTCAAACAACGGAACAATCAAAACAACCCCCAACTTCTTCGCCACCGCCTGCATCTCCTCCGTCTGCGGACCCGGAATCGTCTCCGCAAATTTGAAATACTCCTGTTTCTCAGCCTGACAGAAATACTGCGTGGCAAACATCTCCTGCAAGCAGATGACCTGCGCACCCCCTCGGGCCGCTTCAGCAATCAGCTTTTTCGTTCCGGCGATGTTTCTCGCCACAGACGGCCCACAAGCCATCTGGACGAGTCCGACCTTGAACCGGCCATTTTTTTGAACTTTTCGAACAGGCATTCGTACGTTGTGTATTGAGCTTTAACCCGAACGAGGGTCGGGTTGCAACCCGATTTGTGAGGATTCTCCAGACCGGGGCCACGGCGGAACGAGAGACTCTCAACAAAATTCGCGTAATTACTAGAAATTAATCGGTTTTGCCCTTCCAAATCGACTTAATTCCCCTGTAAAAGCGTCATCACCCGTCATTTTGTGCAGACTTCTTGATTTTTGCGCCAAACCAATCTATGAGCACAAGCTCGAATGACGGCAGAATCTTTTGTTCCCGGACAGCGGTGGTTGAGTAATAATGAACCCGAATTGGGCCTCGGATTGGTCATATCGTCCGCCAAAGGACGCACCACGTTGCTGTTTCCAGCCACCGGGGAGACGCGGCAATACGCCCCTGGCAGCGCTCCCCTCACCCGGATGATCTTTAATCAAGGGAGTGAGATTAGCGGACATGATGGCTCGACTATCATGGTCGAACAAGTCGTGGACTCAGGAGGCCTGCTCACCTATCACGGCGGAGGAAAATCGATTCCCGAAAGCGCCCTCGCGGATTCCTTGAACTTTAGCCGACCAGACGATCGATTACTCAACGCCCAGCTGGACGACAAAGGACTGTTCAATCTGCGCTCCAAAGGCCTTCACCACCGGTTTGAAACCCTGCGGGGCCATCAGCGCGGGTTCCTTGGACCGCGCATCGAGTTGATCCCCCACCAACTTTTTGCCGCGCTTCAGATCCGCCGCAAGGGGATCCCCCGTTTAGTGCTGGCCGACGAAAGCGGCACCGGCAAAACCATCATCACCTGTCTGGTGCTGCACCGGCTGCTGGTCACCGCACGGCTCCAGCGCGCCCTGATCGTGGTGCCATCTTCATTGCTCAGCCGCTGGCATTATGAACTGACCCGTCGGTTCCATCTGACCGTCCGACTCCTCGATCCAAGCCCAAATCAGGAACCGGCCGCGCCGCTGACCCCAGACGAGCCAATGGTCTTGTGCTCGACGGAAACGCTGCCCGCCGCCGCCGCTCTGGCTTGGGACCTTCTCATTGTCGATGACGCAGATGCCGCCGAATCGCCCCATCTTGAACCTCTCTGCCGGGCGACCCCCGGCGTGATTCTGCTCACCGACCTGCCACCACAGACCGAAGTGGAAGCACACGACCGGCTGCGCGCATGGCTGGACCACGCCGGATGCCCCACCCCCGTCCCACCCCAAGGCGCCATCCTCGCCGAAAAATTGTTGGGGCCCACAGCAGAACCATGGCCCGAGGAGGAACGTCTGGCTCTGGAAGCACTCACTGGTTCCCCCGTCGATCCTTCCATTTTTACAGCCGAACAAGGCGACGGCCGCGAACGCATCCTCGCTGGCCTGCTCGAAGGTTTGGGAGCCGGGCGCCGCCTGCTGCGTAACACCCGCGCCGTCATCGAAGGCCTGCCAGAACGAGAAGTACTCACCCACAAACTCTCCCTACCGGCCGAGGCCACCCCCGCCCTGCTCGCCTCTCTCACTGGAGAATTTGACGAACACGCCGCCCCCCTACCCGCCCCAGTGCTCAGCGACGACCCGCGCCTGACTTGGTTGGTCGATTATCTGGAAAAAAATGAACGCGACAAACTCGTGCTCATTTGCTCCACCATCGCACGCGCCGAGGCCGTGGCCGAGCATCTGGGCTCCAAGGCCGCTCTCCACCATCAGGGGCTGCCCCTGACGGACCGCGATCAATCCATCCAGCGGTTCACCGAAAAAGATGATCACGCCGCTCATGTGCTCGTCTGCGCTGAAACCGGGACCGAAGCCCGCGCGCTCCCGTTCGCCCACCACCTCGTCCTGTTCGATCTCCCCCCCGACCCGGTTCGCATCCAAAAACGCATCGGCAGTCTAGATCGATTCGGCCACATGGCCAAAGTCAGGGTGCATATCCCCTATTTTGAAAACTCCCCGTCGGACGTCATCTACCGGTGGTTTCATGAAGCGCTTCATCTCTTTGAGCGCCCGCTCCCCGTCGCGCACGCCTGCGGCCGCGCCTTTGGCCCGCAGTTCCGAGCCCTAGCCGCCCAGCCGCCCGAAACATGGACCGAATCCATGCCCGCCCTGCTGCTCGCCGCCCAAACCCACGCCGAAGAACAAAAAGCCATCCTCGAAACCGCCCCAGACCGCCTGACTGATCTGGCCAGTTACCGCGTCCTGCCCGCTCATCGCCTGCTGGAAAGCGTGCGCCGACTCGATTCCGACCTCTCGCTGGACTTTCTCATGCTTCGACTCTTCGACCACTTCGGCTTTGATGCCGAAGATGTCGGCGAACGAACCTATAACATCCGCCCCCGCGAAAAAGACCGCAAAACTCACGCCTTCCCCACCATCGTCGGCGAGGGCCAACAAGTCACCTTCGAACGGCAAAAAGCACTCGCCCGCGATGACTTGTGGTTCCTGACCTGGGACAGTCCCCTGGTTATGGAACACATCGACCTCCTGATTCAAAAAACCGAAGGCAATGCTTGTTATGCCGTCTGGGAGGACCTCCGCAGCCAAACCATCCTTCTGGAAACCCTCTTTCGCGTCGAGCTGACCAATCCTCCGCAAAAATTGTATCCCACCCGCTTCTTCAGCCCGGCTGGGGTGCGACTGATCATCAATCACAAATTGGAAGACGTCTCGTCCGAATATCCAATGGAGTTGATCAACAAAAACGTCCGAAATGGACGCCGCGAATGGATACGCACCAACGAGGCCGCCCTGCGCAGCCTGCTCCCCCGTATGCTCGCTGACCTGACCCAACGCGCCCGCGCCCGCGCCGAGGAAATGAAGGTCCAGGCGCTCTCCGAATTGGATACCCAACTCATCCCAGAACTCGAACGACTCAAACTGCTTCAACAACGCGGCGGTCCCGTCTCGGATTTTGAACTCCAGCTCTTTCAGTCGGAATACGACGCCCTCAAGGAAGCCTTGTCCAATCCCGTCGTCCGCCTTGATTCCCTGCGCCTCGTGCGACGAGGGCCCACGGGCAAAGGCATCTAAACACCCGAAGTCGGCTCTGATGTCCCGACATGCGCCCCACGGGAAAGATAAAAAGTCTGCGCCCACTGCCCGCCTCACCCCTCCGCCACGGGTTTGCCCCCTTCCCGTAAAGGCCCAGCCATGACTCCTTCCCTGTCCGTGGTCATCCCAGTCTGGAATGACTCCGACGCCCTCGCCAGCTGCCTCACTCGGCTGCGCTGCCCCACGGCCCCGGCCTCCGAAATCATCATCTGCGACGCCTCGCCCGCACCGGCCGAAAGCGGCCGCGTCGCTGAACTCGCCGCCCGCCACGCCGCCCGACACCTCGCCTGCCCGCAGCCCAGCCGCGGCGCCCAGCTCGCCGCCGGTGCCGCCGCCGCCACCAACGACGTCATCGTGTTCACCCACGCCGACACCACCCTGACCGCCACCCACCTCCACGCCATCACCCACGAGCTGGCCACCAACCCCACTCTGCACGCCGGCGCCTTTCATCGCGATGTCGCCTCACTCTACCCGAACCTCACCTGGGCCACCCCGCTCATCCGCTGGTGGATGGCCGAACTCGGTACCATCTACGGCGACCAATCACCCTTCATCCGCCGCCATACTCTGGCCCGCCTCGGCGGCTACCCGCCACTCCCGATCATGGAAGACATGGCCTTCTCCGATCAAATGCGCCAGCAACTGGCCCGCGACGAATTCCGCCTGCTCGACCCTCCGCTACCCACCTCCCCACGCCGCTTCCTTCGGCGCGGCCGCCTGCGCAATAAACTACACAACCTCACCCTCATCGCCGCTTGGCGGTTCGGCGCCGTGAGCCCGGAAAAAATCCACCAAATCTACTACCAGCACCGCAGCGAAGGCGAAACCTGAACCGCCCACCCGTTTAAAACGGCACGATTCCGCCTGCCACCGACCCCGACGCCGCGCCTATCTGGCTGGAGCCCAAGGCTCATCGTCACCACTAGCTCATCCCGAATGCCCAAAATAAACAGGCAATTTCGCTCGCTATTCAGCAGCGCCCACTGCTTGTACATCGGTGACTGCGATGCTCAATGCCATGGACCAGTTTGGATGGGCGTCGATACCAGATTGCATGGACGTCGCCGACGCCTTGCGACTCCAACAAGAATGCCAGCAAGCCTGCGATCGCGGCGCCTTCAAACCCGCAGCAATCGGCCGCGGCCCCACCCGCCAAGTGCGCCAAGAGATCCGCAGCGATCACGTCCTCTGGCTTGAACCAGACGAAGCATCAGCCGAACAGGCCATTTATTTATCGAAACTCGAAATCTTGCGACTCGCTCTCAATCAACGGTTTTTTCTCGGATTGTTCGAGTTCGAAGGCCACTTTGCCATCTACCCGCAAGGCGCATTTTACAAACCACATTTGGACCGCCACGCAGAGACAAGCCAGCGTGTCGTCACGATCATCCTCTACCTCAATCCTCACTGGCAGCCCGGAGACGGCGGCGAGCTAAAGTTATGGACAACACCAGGGGATAAAACTGGCCCCTTCATCCTGATCGAACCCCGCATGGGAACCATCGTCTGCTTCATGGCCGGAGACCACTGGCACGAAGTCCTGCCTGCCACCAAAACACGCATGAGCATCACCGGCTGGTTTCGTCACCAGTAACCCGCCTATGAAGCCCTAACACCCTAGACGCCTCCCCTAAGTGATATTATTTCCATTGCCAAGCCATCGGATTTCGAGCAAAAACGCTTCATGAAGAGACGCCAATTCATTAAATCATCCACCGTCTTCGCGGTGCCGACGATCATTCCCTCGTCCGTTATTTTTGCGCAGGGTGACAAACCGGTGCCCAGCAACCGCATCACCGTCGGCCTTATCGGCTGCGGTGGCCAAGGTAACGGCGACCTCAGCACCATCATGAACTCGGCAGAGATCCAGGCGGTCGCTGTCTGTGATCCGGACAAGGGCCGCCGCGACGCCTCGCAGGCGCAGGTTCAGGAACGCTACGCCAAAGAATCCGCCTCCGGCACGTTCAAAGGCGTCGACGCCGTCAATGATTTTCGCAAAATCACCGAGCGGAAGGACATCGATGCCGTGATCGTGGGCACACCCGACCACTGGCACGCCCTCGCCACCCTCGGCGCCCTACGCACCGGCAAACACGTCTATTGCGAAAAACCCATCACTCACCTCTTCGCCGAAGGCCAAGCCGTCTACCAAGAAGCCGCTAAACAAAAAGTCATCTTTCAAGTCGGCTCCCAACAACGCTCAGAAACCGTCTTCCGCATCGCCGTGGAAATCGTCCTCAACGGACTGATCGGCAAGGTTAAGGAAGTCAAAGTGGGCCTGCCAACAGGCAACCAGACTGACATCGAGGGAAAAGTGGCCGAACCCATCCCCGAAGGCCTTGACTATGACATGTGGTGCGGCCCAAGCCGGATGCTGCCATTCAACCCCAAACGCCTCCATTGGGACTGGCGCTGGTGCCTCGATTACGGCGGCGGTCAGATGATGGACTGGATCGGTCACCACAACGACATCGCCCATTGGGGACTGGAAATGGACAAAAGCGGCCCGATCAGCGTCGAAGCTAAAAACTTCCGCTACCCGACCAAGGGCATGTATGACAATCCAGTCGATTACGAGGTGGTTTCCACCTACGAACCAGGATATACCGTGACCATGTCCAACGGCCTGAAAATGGGCAGTGGCAACCACCGGATGGGCACCCAGTGGATTGGCGAAAACGGCTGGGTCTACGCCGACCGCGGCCGCATCGAAGCCTCTAATGCCGAATGGACCCGCGAATCATTCGACCGCGGCCCCAAAAAAGCCTACAAAGTCAAAGGCGGTCATCACCGCAACTGGGTCGAAGGCATCCTGACAGGCACCGAATGCATCTGCCCAGCCGAGACCGGCCACCGGTCCGCCACCCCCGGCCACCTCGCTTACATCTCAGACAAACTGCGCCGCCCCATTAAGTGGGATCCAAAAGCCGAGAAAGTCATCGGCGATGATGAAGCTGAAAAGTTGCTCAAGTCGCTCCACTACCGCGGCGACTGGACACTGTAAAAAAAACGACCCCGCGATCACTTGGGGAAATTCGGGCGTTCACTCGTGAACGCCAACTGCAGACTGACATCGTGAGACATCCATCGAGAGCGAGCATCCAGCCCGCCTCGATTTCCGGCCCCGGAGAGTCGTCGTTTCGACTGGGGCGATGCCTATGTGCTGCATCTGGCGGGAGCGCAACGATTCATGATGTGTCTGATTCGTTGCTTGGCAGGGGGCAAGTGGATTGATAACGAGAGAGATGTATCGTCTTCTCCGAGCCCTCAGCCTCGGCACTGTGCTTGCTGTGTCTTTCATGCCAGCGGCTCATGCGGAGGGGACTTTGTTTACGTTTGACCAGACCGCGGACCCATTCACGGCCGCCGGAGGCCCCGGGCGCCTGAGCTTTTTTGATCCTTCCGGCAGCGGATGGGGTGAAACGGCCACTGTCTTCGGCACTGCCGCGTCCCTCGGATTACCTCCTTTACCGGGCGGCGAAGCGCGGGTCATGGGGTTTCCCGCCTGCGCCCAAGACCAAGGGTATCTTTTCGAGCCTGCAGCCGAAGCCAACGGTCCTCTGGCTGACGAAAATCTGACCTCCAATTACACCCTCATCTTCGACGTCCTCTTTCCTTCCGCCAGCGAAAACCGGTGGCGGGCATTCTGGCAGACTGACGTCAGCAACAGCAATGACGGCGAATTTTTCGCGCAAAACTCCCCCGGTGGTCCCATCGGCATCAGCGGAAATTACCGCGGCCGCCTGACCCCGGATCGGTGGCACCGGGTGGCCATCGTCGTGCGCGCGGCTGCTGGCGAAGGACAGGCTCAGCGATTTATTGACGGCCAGTTCGTTGGAGCCATCGGCACCACCGGCTCCGGGCTGGGTTCGCGCTGGGGAACCGGTCCGGCCGCCTTGATCCTGACCGACGATAATGGAGAAACAGCACCCGGTTTTTTAAGCAGTTTCTATTTTATCGACCGCGCGATGTCGTTCGATGACATCACCGCCTTGGGAGGCGCCCACGCCGCAGGAGCCATCACCGCCGGCCCGCCCGCGCCGCCCGCCGCACCGCTCATGGCCCGCCGGGTCGGAGCCATCGGCCATCGCGGCGGCTATTTTAGCGGCACTCCTGATAACACTCTGCCAGGCATCACCCGCGCTTTCGACAGCGGGGCCGCCGGGGTAGAAATCGACACCCGCCTGACGGCCGACGGGGTTTGCGTCTTGTTTCACGACGATTCGCTGGAGCGCACCACTAACGGGACCGGCGCCCTGGCGGATACAACGCTGGCCGAACTGAAGTTGCTCGATGCCGGGTCGTGGTTCGATCCCTCCTTCGCCGGGACCAGAGTGCCCACTCTGGCCGAGGCCCTGACCACCGCCAAAGGCCGGGGCATTGTTTATCTCGATATCAAGACGCCCGGTCAGGCGCCGGCCTTTGCCGAGGCCATTGCCGCCAGCCAGTTTCCCGTCTCAGACTTGTGGTTTTGGGCCCCAGGAAACGCCGAGTATGCCGCCGAAATTCGGGCCGCCGTGCCAGGAGCCAAAATCCTCTGGGGCGGACCGGATGACGACTGGGCGACCAATCCAAACTACTGGTCCACCCTGCGCGCCATCGGCGTCTACGGGTTTTCATGGGGCACGAATGCGCCGGACCCAGATTTCTGCGCGGCAGCCAAACGCGAAGGATTTATCACCGAAGTTTTCACGCTCCTTGATCCCGATGCCATACGCACGGCGGCCGCCGCCGGCGTCGACTTCATCGAAACCGACTTCCCGCAAACGATGGCGGTGCTGCAGCCGCCGCAGCTGGACGCGGCGAGCGGCCCACTGCCTGCCGACCGCGACGCGGTAGCCGGAACGTCCACCATCTTGCGCTGGGTAACCGGCCGCGGAGCCACCAAACACCGAATCTACTTTGGCACCGCCAACCCACCGCCATTCGTTATCGAGCAAGCCAGTGATCTGCACGCCACCGGCCCGCTGCAATCAGGATCGACTTATTATTGGAAAGTCGACGAAGTCACACCCACGGGCCTCGTCACCGGCCCACTCTGGCGCTTCACCACCGCCGCAGCTCAAGCCGGTGGCACCATCCACGAATTCAATCTGAATGGCACTCTGGAATCAACGCGCGGCACAGCTCAACTCACGTTCGCCGGCTCGGAAACGGAAAGTCTCATTTCGTTCGCAACCACCGACGACATCGCCGTCCCCCACCCAGACGGCCAGCCAGCCGGCTTTTTGCAAATGCCAGCATTGACGAGCGCCAGCGACGGCCTCGCCCTCACATGGAACGGGCAGCCCGCCAATGGCGGCGGCCAGTTCATCAATAATTATTCATTCGTCTTCGATATCTTTATGCCAAGCCAAGTCGGATGGCTTTCGTATTTTAACACCGGTCCTTCCAATACGACCGATGGTGATTTTTTCACAAATCCAAGCGGTGCCATCGGCATTGGCGCGCTCGGGTATTCTCCATCAGGAGTGATCCAAACTGGCCAATGGCATCGTGTTGTTTTCGCCGCCAGCCTCGGTGCGGGTGAAGTCAATATGTATGTCGATGGCGTACTCGCACGCCGCCGCACCGGCGCCAGTCTGCTCGATGGCCGTCACTCGCTACAGCCCGGATCCGGGCCTGGGCCCCACATCCGCCTCTTCAGTGATGAAGACGGAGAAATGTCCGAGGTTCTGGTAGCCGCTATCGCCTTCGTCGATGCCACGCTCTCACCCATCGAGGTCGAATCATTGGGCGGCGTGCAAGCCGCCGGCATTTTCACCGGTTCATCACCCCAGCCGATGCTGAAAATCAGCCAACAAGGCGATGCGGTGCGCTTGGATTGGGAAGCCGCCGCCGGCCGGAAACTCCAGCGCTCGCCCCGGCTCCAACCCGGCTCGTGGCAGGACGTGCCAGGCACTCTGGGCACCTCCTCCTACAGCGAATCGTGGAATGCCGCCACCTCCGCATTTTTCAGGCTAGCCCCATAAATCATCTTCCGCCAACCACATACCATGAAACATACGCTCATCGCACTGCTCAGCACCATCGCCGTTAGCCTCCCATCCCAAGCCGCTTCACTCGCCGGATTGTGGGAATTCAACAATCCTGCCAACCTCGGTCAGGCCACCACCGGCCCCGACCTCGTTATCGCCGGCACCGCCCCCAGCCACAGCGTGTCACTCGCCGATGACGCCGCTCTCGCCCAGTCCGGGGTCATCACCACCGTCGTCGGCCCCGCGAACAACCTCGTCGCTTCCAACATCATCGGCGGTAATGGTGGCGGGACTTTTACCAATCAATACTCGCTACTCATTGACATGGTGTCACCAGTCGCCAGCCGCGGCACATGGCGCACCTTGTTCCAAACCGCACCCGCCAATAATAATGACGGCGATTATTTCATCAATCCCGGTGGCTCCATGGGCGTGTCCGCCCTGACTTATTCCAGCGCCGTCAATGACACTCAATGGAGCCGCCTCGTGCTCACGTTTGAGCTCGGCACCGCCGTCAAAGCCTATCTCAATGGCTCCCTGCTCGTCGATCACTCGCCAAGCACCGTCGACAGCCGTTTCTCACTCGGTTCCACTTTCCTGCTCTTCGGAGACGAGGACAGTGAAAATAACCCTCTGAACATCAGCACTGTCGCCCTCTGGAGCGGCGCCCTCAGCGCCGGCGAGGTCGGCGCCCTCGGCCTCCCCGGCGCCCCAGTCCCGGAACCGACCGGCCTCATGCTTAGCCTCGCCGCTCTCGGCGGTGCCGCGCTGCGCCGCCGCCGCTAATCCGCCGCCCCAGCACGGATCACCTCCTCCCTGCTGGAAGCCAACCGGCTCCCAGCTCACCCCAAGCCTCCGGCTCCTCAGGCCTCAGCTAAAAATCGTTCGGAGAAACGTTCGGCGCCGCGACCGGGGTCAGCGACCCACGGCTACAAAAGATCCGAATACGAAACAACCCCGCAGGCGGCCAAGCCGCCGCTGTAGCCGGGTACGCTGGCCCCGGTTTCCACACTTGGCCCCAAGGCCACATCCTCCAAGCCACGGATCCGAAACCGCTTCTCCGCATCCGCACGTCGGCCAAATGACCGCGGGTGCTCCAGCGGTGTTACTGAGCGTAGCTGCGCGCCAGGGTGGCTGTTTCCCGAGTGTCGAGGTTTTCGATGACGACCTGAGTGGGGCGAACATCGAGGACTTTGTAGCGTGCGGCGGCTTCATCGCCGGCAGTGAATTCATCTCCCTCCTGCACTTCATAAACCTCGTTGTCGGATCCGGCGCTGATGAGGGCGGTAGCCGGCGTGGAGTGAGCGGCTTGATTTTTGCGGACGATGTGACGCTGACCGGTAACGCGGTCACGGACCACGGCTTGAGAGACGTCCAGCTGCGCGCCATTGCCCATTTTGCTGTCCATGAATTTGCGTTCCACGCCGACGAGTTCCAATCCGGTGTCACCGATGGCGCCGCCCGCGGGCACGATTTCCGGAGCGTTTCCGCCGCGACCGAGGACCCGGATGCGGGCGGAATCCCCCACCTCCGGCACTTCTTCGAGGACGATCGGCAACTGGCCTTCGCTGAAATGACGCACACGCATGGATTTTTTCAGCGTGGCAGTTGAGCCATCCGCCATGCCAGCCAGCCGAGCTCCCTGCAGCCGGGGATGCGCAGGCCCCTCGGCCGCATCTGCCACGACCGGCGCCTCCACCGAAACGGAAGCCGGGGCCGCTGACGGGGCCGCTGACGGGGCGGAAGTCACGCGACCGCGGCGGGCCGGGACCAGGCTGACCGCAGCGGCAGGGCCAGCGACCGTGGACCCGGGAGACCCGGCCGCCGTGGCCAGCCCTGTGGATTCATCCGACTCGTATTCGCTCGCAAAGGGAGGAACCGCCGGAACAGAAACATCCACTTCTAAAGCATCCGCACCAACAACCGGCTGGTCGACACCAGCCGTAACACCAGCGGCACCCGCCGCACCGGCGACGGTGGTCGATCCAGCTCCGGTGGTTTCGCCAGTCGCTACGCTGGAGACCGCATTCTCTGCCACTCCCAAGACCCGCGCTCCCTCAGTCGGTGCACCGTCAATCGGTGCGCCCTCAACGGCGTCTCTGTCGGCCGACGGCTCCCCCGATTTATCTTGAACGGCGATCATTTTTGGGTCGTTCAGCAGCGCTACGACTTCGGGATGAGCAGCCGCCAGGGCGAGATCCGCCGCTGTTTGTTTTTCATTGTCGAGCAGCAACGGGTTCGATCCGTTGAGCAGGAGAAGCCGGACGACATCACGGTGGCCATGAGCGGCCGCGTACATGAGCGGTGTTTTGTTTTCTTTGCTGCGCGAAAAAACATCCGCGCCACTGGCCAGCAAGGTATCGACCACCTCCGGCTTGCCTTGCAAGGAGGCGATCTGCAGAGCCTCATCGAGCGACTCACTTCCGAGCGGGGCCAGCAGCCGGACCAGATCGACTTGGCCGCGGTAAGCGGCGGCCGTCAAAGCGGTCCAATTTTTATTCGTGCGCACTGTCGGATCGGCCTTAGCGGCCAGCAAGGCTTGGACCGACTCCAAGCTACCGCTGCGAGCCGCCGCGATCAAAGGCGTGTCAAAACGCGTGCCGGTCACAGAGGTGTCCGCTCCATGGCCAGCCAAAAAAGCCACCGCCTCCGATCGCCCGTTCTCCGCCGCGCGAAACAAAGCCGTCGCTCCTTCCGCATCCGTCACATCCACCGCCATACCCGCTTCTAAAAAATAACGAAGCGCCGCCACATTTCCCTCGCGCGCCGCCCGAATATATTCGTCCACCGTGAACGTGAAGGACTTGGCCGTTAGCTCGGAACGCGCCTCCTTCTGCGTGTCACCACAAGAAGATAAACCCAAAAGGAAAATCCCTGTAGCCACGGGCCACGCCAGGCGGTGGAAAAATGGATGCTGAGACATTTTAAAAAAATTATCTGTCATCCACGTTCGTTTTTAAATTTATAATCGTCAATTGGTATTACGGAAGTCTTAATTATTCGCCACACGATCCGCCTGCCAGACCGCCGCCAAGCGACAGTCCAAACCCGCTCGGAATCAGAGGGGCAAAGGAATCAGAACGTCTGGATGACCAAACCGCTGCGCAATTTTGGCTCGAACCACGTGCTTTTAGGCGGCATGATTTCTCCGGCGTCGGAGATGGCCATGAGTTGATCCACGGTGGTCGGGTACATGGAAAATGCGCAAGCGGCCTGACCGCTATCGACGGCCCGTTCAAGGGCAGCCGGGCCGCGGATGCCGCCGATGAAATCGATGCGTTCGCTGGTCCGCGGGTCTTGGATGTCGAGGAGCGGATCGAGCAAACGTGACTGCAGCACGCTGACGTCGAGACTATCGACGGGGCTGGCATCGGGTTGGGAGGGCCAGTGGAGGGCGTACCATTGACCGGCGCCGAGGTAGAGGTGGACGCATTGGGGGGAGGTGGGTTCTTTCAGGTCGGTGGGGGCGACCTGAAAGCCGGCGGCGGTGATAGCAGCGAGCAGCGAGGCGTGGGTATGTCCGTTGAGGTCGGCGACGGCACGGTTATACGGCAGGATTTTCAGCTGGGTAGCGGGAAAGAGGACGCCGAGGAACCAATTGTATTCCTCTTCGCCCGTATGAGCTGGGTTACTGGCGCGGCGTTCACCGCCGACGCGGGCGGCGCTGGCGCTGCGGTGGTGGCCATCAGCGACGTACGAGGTCGGCACGTGATGGGCAAAAAGCGAGGCCAACGCAGTGGCCCGTTCCCCGGTCACCCGCCACACTGTATGGCCGATGCCATCGTCCGCCACGAAGTCGCACATCGGCGCTTGCGACGACGTCACTTCGCGTTCTATCGCATCCACGGCCGCCACGTCGCGGTAGGTCAGAAAGACCGGCCCCGTGTGAGCTGACAGCGTGTCCACCAAGCGGGTGCGGTCATCCTCCTTTACCTTGCGCGTCTTTTCATGCTTCTTGATGACATCGCGTTCATAGTCTTCGATATGGCACCCACCGACCAGACCGGTCTGGGAATGACCGCCCATAGTCTGACGGTAAAAATACACCGCAGGCTCAGGCTCCCGGACTAGCACTCCCTCCGATTGTAGACGCACAAAATTCTCGCGGGCCCGAGCATACACGGCGTCATCATAGGGATCGACATCAGCCGGGAGATCGATTTCCGCGCGATCGACATGGAGCAGACTGTGCGGCTTACCGGCAGCGAGGGCGGCGGCTTCGGAGCGGTCGACGACGTCATACGGAACGGCGGCGACTTCTTGAACAAAAGGGGCGGCTGGAACCAGACCGCGAATAGGATTGAGGCGCATGAAAAAAAGTGGAAAAGAAAAAGCGTGGAAGAGGCTTACGGTTGTGGGGTGAGGCTCAAATCAGAGAGATCATACCCTTGGGATTTGACGATGCCAGTGAGCAGCGAAAAAGTCTCCAAGCCCATGGTGCGCGTGCGGGTACGGGAGGTGATGATTGGCATGATTTTACAACGAAGAATCGGCCTGAGCATTGCGGATAAAATCGCGCTGGGCAATGGCCGCGCGAGCCGCCTCGGTGATGACCGACCAGCGGCGGTCGCGAATGGTCTCGCGGGCCGCCAACCAAGAGCCGCCGATGGCCGCCACATGAGCGTCCGCCAAATAGCTGCCCATGTTCCCCAGACCCACGCCTCCCAGCGGAATATATCGCAGCCCAAGATGAGCGTACGGAGCCGCAATGTTGTGCAAATACTTGAGCCCACCACACGCCTCCGCAGGGAAAAACTTGAGCAAACGGAGATCGTATTCGAGCGCATGCTCGATGTCCGACGGAGTGCAAATTCCGGGAGCGAAGGGCAGACGCGCCGAGAGCGCCGCCTCGATGACGCGCGAATTGACCCCAGGCGAAACACCGAAAGCACCGCCCGCTTCCACCACCGCCGCCACCTGCGTCGTATTGATGACCGTGCCAATCCCAGCCAGCATCTCCGGCACTTGGCGCCGGATAGCCCGCAAGGCCCCCAAGGCCGCCGGCGTGCGCAACGTCAGTTCCATGGCCGTGACCCCGCCAGCCAACAATGCCTCCGCCACCGGAGGACCATCCTCCTCCCGATCAAGTACCAAGACCGCCACCACCCCGGCAGCCGTCAGCTGAGCAAAAATTCTCTCGTTCTCCATGCCGATTGCTGTACTCGCTTCCTCCCGCGAGGCGAGCAGAAAAGCAGAAAGAGTGCAGCCATCGCAGGCCCATCGCATGCGATTCAGCGCTCAGCGACGGGGGTTATCTTTCGCGGGCTTGTCCGCGGCGTGCGGGGGGCGCTGTTTTGTGGGCGCTGCGGGCGGCGCGGGCGGCGGCGGGACGCGGGTCTTTGAGCGGGCGCGCCGTTTTGCGCGCTTGTTCTTTTTTGCCGCGTTCGCTGGCTTTTTTGGACGCTCGGCGGCCGGCCGGCCCTGGTTTCTCTTCTCGGCGCCGTTCCCGCACCTCGAAACGCAGTGGCAACCCTTCGAACGGGAATTCTTCTCGAATCTGGGCCTCGAGATACCGTTGATAGTTCTCACTCATGAGGTCGGCGTAATTGACGAAGGTGACGATGGTCGGCGCGGTCACGACCTCCGGTTTCTCTGGACGCTGCAGCGTGGAGTAGAGCAATTTCAGGCGTTTTCCGCGAATGGCCGGCGGCGGGGTGCGCTCGATGGCATCGTGGATGAGGCGGTTGAGGACGCCTGTGCCGGGCATTGTTTCCGAAGCGACGCGGATAGTGTCGATGGTCGAAAAAATCTTACCGAGGTACTGCCGGTCTTTGGCGGAGACGGCCACCATGGGGGCGTAGGGCATGAAGAAGAATTCCCGTCGCAGGGTTTCCTCCAATTCCTCCAGCCGGTCGCGGAAATTTGCCTCGGCGTGATACAGATCGAACTTATTGGCGATCAGGACACACGGTTTGTGGACCTCGAGCATGAACTGGGCGATTTTCCGTTCCTGCATGGTCACGCCTTCGCCGGCATCAATGACGAGGGCGCACACATCGGCGCGGCGCACACTGTCTTTGGCCTTCTGCACGCTGAAGATTTCGACCAATGAATCGACTTTAGAGCGGCGTCGCAGCCCTGCGGTGTCGATCAATAAATACGGCCGCCCGTCCTTCGCAAAAGGAATATCAATCGAGTCGCGCGTCGTTCCAGCGATACCGCTGACAATCGTCCGTTGGTCATTGAGCACCGCATTGACCAGCGACGATTTGCCAACATTCGGACGGCCGATGATGGCGATCTTCAACGGTTCAGCCGCAACCACCGCTTCCCCGTCGCCCCCAGCCTCCTCAGGCTTGGGAAAACGATCCGCCAAAAAGTCGCGCAACGAACCAAACCCGCGCCCCGTGGTCGCACTCAACGTAAACGTCTGCTGAAATCCAAACTTGGCAAAATCCGCCGCAATCGATTCATGCTCCCCTCCGTCAATTTTATTGACCCCCACAATGACCGGAGCCTTCTTTTTGCGCAGCCGCTCGGCCAAAAATTCATCCACCGCCGTCAGTCCGCTTTTGGCATCGACCACAAACAAAATCAAATCCGCTTCTTCCATGGCGATGTCCGCCTCGATTTCCACCTGAGCGGCAAACCCGTCATCCAACGCCTCGCCAATCCCCCCGGTATCCATCAACGTCAGTGGCACCTTGACCGACTCGGCCGGGGCCGCCAAACGGTCGCGCGTCACGCCAGGCATGTCGTGAACAATGGAAAGACGCCGGCCAGCCAGCCGGTTAAAAACGGAAGACTTCCCGACATTCGGGCGGCCAATAATGGCGAGGACAGGGATGCGCGGCATGTGAAAAAACAAGTGAAAGAAATAAGCCGGGCCAGAACGGAGGCGGCTCAGAAAGCAGATCAAATCAGAGCCAGGCCGAAACGAGGCGTCCCGAAGCACACCAGCTCACCTCCTCCTTTCAGGCCATCCGCCACCGAAAGCAATACGCGACTTCGTTCAGCCGATGATCACAGCCCGACTGAAAAAACGCGGAGGCTCAGCAGAAAAGGTCGGGAAAACTTCCGAAAAGCAAAGATTTTTCTTGCCAAAAATCGGATAATCGTGCTAAAAATTTCTTTTGTGTCTTAATCGCCTCATTTTCGCAATGAAACCATCTTCTCTTTTCTCTCTGGCCCTGACCTTTGGTTTGGCTGGTTTTTCTTCGGCCGCCTCCATTGCGTGGTCGACGTCGCCGGGTGTGGTGGATACCGAAGTGAGCAGTGCAGGAACGGCGGTATTCGGCTATTATTTCAACTCTAACACCGCCCGTCCAGCGAGCGTGGCCGTCAATGGCGTGAACTTCGCGCTGCATGCCAGCGCCACCTCCCCCGCCGGCTTGAACTTTAACAGCAACTTCAATTATCCTGAAGACGTCGATGGATATCAAGTACCAGCTTCCGCTGGCAATGCGGGATTAAATGCCATTCTCGATGGACAAAACTGGGGCGGTCAAAGCGCCCTCGATATGGAAGGCCTGACCATCGGTCAGAAATACCAAGTACAATTTTTCCTCAGCGATGACCGCGGCGGCTTTTTGAACAAACGCCATTATGCGGTGAGCGATGGTAACGATGCTTTCGGTTCACGCGATGTTGAGTACGGCTTTGAGTCGACTCGCGGAGGGGGTGTCCCCGCTGGCGCTCCGGCCGGATCGATTGATGCCAAGATTTACACCGGTGTTTTCACCGCGGACTCCACAACGCAGGGCATTCATACATGGTTGTATGAAAATTTCCCCCACGACGCGGCCTCTTCAAATTCCGGGTCCCAGATCAATGCGATCAGCCTTCGGGTCATCCCTGAGCCAGCCACTGTGGCGCTGGGCGCGGCCTCTCTGGCCTTGCTCATGACACGCCGCCGCCGGAATTGATCCGATCATCTCTCTGATTTATTATTTCGATTTTACCTCCCGCCCGAAACGAGCGGGAGGTTTTTTCGTGTGTGGACTACGCCCTTACGCCAACCATGCCGCTTCCTTCCCCCTCTCGTCCCGCTGACCGCCGTGACGGCGGGTTGTCCAATGCGATAACGGGGGCCGCAATAACGGGAGCCGCGGCCGTCCGGTTGTTGCCGTGGTTTTCAGGGCTCCCGGCTTTGCTGGCGGTAACGGTGCTGATGGCGCTGATGGCTCCGCACGCGGCGGCAGCAGCAGCGAAGGAGGCAACGCCCGGGGCGGTTCCGACGCCCGCTGCGGCGGCCTTATTTCAGGAGGTCCCGCCGACCGTCAGCGGCTTGAATTTTACGCACCGCCTCGATCCAGATCATCCGCAAGCGTATCTCTATCATTCGGGTTTTGCCTGTGGAGGAGTTTGTGTGGGCGACGTCAATGGCGACCGGCGCCCCGACGTCATCGTCGTCAGCGGACCTGATACGAATGCGGTTTTTCTGAATCAAGGCGATCTTCAGTTCACCCGGGTCGAGAAGTCTGAGGTCAGCACCTCGAACGACTGGTCCATCAGCGCGTCGCTGGCAGATGTCGATAGCGACGGGGACCTCGACCTGCATGTCTGTAATTACGATTCTCCTAATCAATTGTTCCTCAATGATGGAGCGGGCAATTTTACGGAGAAAGGATTTGCGGCAGGGTTGGCGATGATAGCCCCCAGTTTGGCGTCTTATTTTTCGGATTTTGACGGCGACGGCGATCTGGATCTTTTTGTAGTGACCAACCGGTTTTACTCGCCCACCGGTTACCCACAGGAGTTGGCTTGGGAGGTTGATGCGGGCGGCACGCCCCGGATGAAAGACCGGTATGCCCCCTATTTCCGCCTCGTAACCCCGCCGTGGGCCAAGGTCGGCGATCCGCCGTTCATTCAAGAATACGGCCAGCCGGACCGGCTCTTCCGCAATGACGGACCGGGCACCGACGATGTCCCGCGGTTTCGCGACATCACCGACGGATCAGGCTTGGAAAACATTGATGGTCACGGTCTTTCAGCACTGATTTTCGACGCCAACGGTGACGGGCGCAGTGACATCTTTGTGGCCAACGACTACGTCGACGCCGACCGTCTCTGGATCAATCAAGGGGCGGACGCAAACGGCCGCATTCGCTTTCAAGACGATACCGCCCGACACCTGCCCTACACCAGCTGGTTCTCCATGGGATCCGACGTCGCCGATGTCAATAACGACGGCCGCCTCGACTTCATGGTCGGCGACATGGCCGCCACTACCCACTTCAAGGCCAAAACCACCATGGGGGAAATGCAGGGGTTGCGCAAATGGGTCCTGGAAAACGGCTGGCCCCGCCAGGCCATGCGCAATTGCCTGTTTATTAATACAGGAACCGATCGTTGGCAGGAATCAGCGTTTTTAAGTGGGGTGGCCCGCTCGGACTGGACGTGGAGTGTGAAATTTTCGGATTTTGACTTAGATGGCCGAGTCGATCTTTTCCTGACCAATGGCATTGCCCGTCCTTTTGCCGATTCGGACGTGGTCGCGACCGATGCGATGCGCACCGGTCGGACGGAATGGGAGATTTACAAAAACCAACCAGAAATGCGGGAGCAGAACCTCGCCTTCCGCAACCACGGGGACTTGGATTTCAAAGATGTCAGCCACGAGTGGGGGCTAGCCAAAGATAGCATGAGCTACGGCGCCGCCACCGGCGATTTCGATGGCGACGGTGACGTCGAGTTGCTCGTCTGCCACCTGACCGAAAATCTTTCGCTCTACCAAAACCTCGCGGTCGATCAAAATCGCGGTCACTGGCTGAGCGTGCGTTTGGACGGTCGCAACCAGCGCCCCGCCACCGGTGCCACCGTCATCGTCACCACCCCTACCGACCGCCACATCCGCCTGCTGCAACCGAATACCGGGTTTCTTTCCGGCAATGAACCGGCGCTTCACTTCGGTCTCGGCCGCGCCACGACCATCAGCGAAGTCACCGTGCAGTGGCCGTCCGGACAACGCACCTCGCTGCCCCGCCCCAAGATCGACCGCCTCCTCGTCATCGCCGAACCAGCAGCCGACGCCTCTCCACCTCCCGCCCCCCCATCCCCTGCCCCCGCTCTCATGACCGAAAGCGCACAGTCACTCGGTCTGGACTGGAAACACGACGACCCCGCATTTGATGATTACGCCCGCGAGTTTCTCCTGCCGGGCAAACTCTCGCAATATGGCCCCGGCTTGGCCGTAGCCGACGTCAACGGCGATGGTCGGGATGACGTTTTTGTGGGCGGCGCCGCCGGGCAATCAGGCCGCCTTTTTGTCACTGGCTCGAATCCAACTTTTTCCGCGCTCAAGGATGGGCCATGGGACGCACATGCGGCCGCCGAGGATGTCGCAGCCTTATTTTTTGATGCGGACCGGGACGGCGACGCTGATCTACTGGTAGTGACCGGCAGCACCGAATGGCCCGCTGGCGATCCACTGTACGCCGATCACCTCTACCTGAACGAAACCACCGCTTCGGGCACAACGGTTTTTCGAGAGGCTCCCGCGGGCACCCTGCCTGATCTGCGCCTGTCAGGCAGCACCATCGCCGGATCCGATGTCGATCAGGACGGCGACATCGACGTCTTCATCGGATCACGTTCTGTGCCCGGCGCCTATCCGCTCACTCCCGAGTCGGTCCTGCTGCGCAATGAAAGCAGTGACGGTGGGCCGGCACGATTCACCGACGCGACAGCGGAACTGGCCCCAGCCGTCAAAAATGCCGGTTTGGTCACGGCCGCTGGCTGGTCGGATGTGGATGCGGATGGATGGCCCGACCTCATGGTGGCCAGCGAATGGGGATCGCCGCGGCTTTTCCACAACCAGCAGGGGAAATTACTCGACGTCACCGCCGAGGCCGGCCTCGCCGGCCTGACCGGATGGTGGACGTCGCTGACCAGTGGCGACTTTGATCGCGACGGTGACATCGACTGGGCCGCGCTCAATACTGGATTAAATACCAAATACGGTCACCCAACCGCCGAAAAATTGCTCGTCCTCTACCATGGCGACATGGACCAAAACGGCCGTCCCGACTTGATCGAGGCCAAAGAGGCTGGCACCGGGGAACTGCCGGTGCGCGGCCGTAGCTGCAGCGGCACCGCCATGCCGTTCATCAAGGACAAATTCAAAACCTTCAAAGCTTTCGCCGCCTCCACCCTCGGGGAAATTTACACCCCAGATACCCTCGCCGAATCCACCAAAGTGACCGCCAGCACGCTGGAAAGCGGACTGCTAATCAATGAATCATCACCCGGAAAACCGCGGTTTAGCTTCCGCCAGCTGCCCGCCGAGGCCCAGCTCTCGCCCGGTTTTGGCGCCGTCGCCAACGACGTCAATGCCGATGGATGGATCGACCTGTGCCTGACCCAAAACTTTTACACCCGCGAACCCGAGACTGGCCTCTGGCGCGGCGGCGTAGGCACTGTCCTCCTCGGCGGAAAAAACGGATTCGCCGCCGCCTCGCCAGCCGCATCCGGATTTCTCGTGCCAGGCGACGGCCGAGGGCTGGCCGGCCTTGACCTCAACCATGATGGAGCACAAGACTTGGTCGCCCTGCAAAATAACGACCGATTGCTCGCCTTCACCACCGTCATCGCCAGCCCGCCTCACCCATCGAAATCAACCGCCCCCACCCCTGGCCGCCGCCTCGCCCTGCGCCTCAACGGCCCGCCAGGCAATCCGACCGGCGTCGGCGCTAAAATCAGCCTGTTCGACGGCCCCCAACGGCTGCACACCAGCGAAGTGAGCGCCGGCAGCAGTACGCAGAGCCAGTCGTCCGCCAGCACGTTCGTCACCGTGCCCGCCACCGCGAAAATGCCGCGCCTCACCGTCCGCTGGCCCGATGGCACCACCACCAGCCTCTCACCGCTGCCAGCGACCTCCACCATCACCGCTTCCCCGAAAAAATAACCTCCACCCAGAGGCCCGCCTCATAAAAGGGGAAGAATTCACCCCCACCCCGGCGCCGCGCGCGCATCCCGTCACTCGTCCGTTACCCGACAATCAACCCCATGAGTGACGCAGCCCCTTCCCGCGGTGAGGCCAAGAGCCATCGGCCACACGGGCGGCTAGTCGCCGTCCTATTCGGTATTTTCCTCGCGGTGACGGCGTGGTCGGGATATGCGCCGTGGCATCGCGCCGACTGGCTGCTGGAAAACATGCTGTGCCTGCTGGCGCTCCCGGTCCTCTGGGTAATTTACCGCCGACTGCCATTTTCGATGCTTTCGTGGAGTCTGGTTTTTTCTTTTTTATGTCTGCACCAGTTGGGTGCGCATTACACGTATTCGGAGGTGCCGTATGACACATGGTGGCAGTCGCTGACCGGCCACTCGCTGAACCAGTGGTTCGGCTGGGACCGCAATCATTTTGACCGCATGGTCCATGTTCTGTATGGCTTTCTCTTGGCGTACCCCATCCGGGAAATCTTTCTGCACCTAGTGCCGGCGCGAGGTTTTTGGAGTTTTTTCCTACCGCTTGACCTCACTCTTTCAAGTTCTGCGCTATACGAGCTGATCGAGTGGGCAGCAGCTGGGGTATTTGGCGGCGAGCTGGGGGCCGCTTATCTTGGAACGCAGGGCGATCCTTGGGATGCGCAAAAGGACATGGCGCTGGCCGCGGGCGGAGCGCTGCTTGCGATGCTCATCACCGCCGTCGTTCACTGGCGGTGCCAGCGGGACTTTGCCCGCAAATAGACCACCAGCCTCACGCCACGCGGCGCCGCTCCTCCACTTAAGGATTGAATTGAATCCAGTCGAGATTCATCAGGCCACTCTTTCCAGGATTGACGAAGACAGCGAAAACGTCCGTGCGTCCAGCCCCGGGCTCGCTCAGCGGCGCGGTGATTTCCTGCCACGCCTCCCACCCGCCAGTGACGGGCACTTCAACGCGCGCCAGCAACGGACCGTCCGGAGCACCCGCATGAAATTCGACCGCCCCGCCCTGCCCGCCCGAGGCGACCCGGCACGTTACCGCAGACGCCGAAGCCAGATTGAGCGAGTTGAAACGAACATGCTGGCCGTGATTCGTATCCCCAACAAACCGCCCACCACTCGCACTGCCGCCGGCCAGCGCCTGCGTCCCGTGGCTGGCATCATGCAACTCGGCTTCCATCCGCCGGGTGCGCAGCACCACCGCCGCCCGACCGGTCAACGGACTGGCCGGAGCCGCGCCCGCATCCGTGAAAAGCGCCTCCACTTTGACCGACCGCACGCCCGTCGCGTCGGCCGGCAACAGCACCTCTCCGCTCAAACCACGCTGCATCACAGGCGTGTCGGTCCCCGCCTGCAGCGAGAACACCCAGGAGACCATCTCTGTGATTTGATCGCGCGTGTGATGGCCGTGCGGCAACATCGGCACCGGCCCCCAAACCCCGCTGGATCCTTTTTGCACGCGATCCACACTGGCTTCAAGGGCCCCGGCTTGACCGCGATACTTGTCAGCAATCTCGAGGAACGAAGGGCCAATAATGCGGTGCCCCGGCGCATGGCAGTTGAAGCAGTCAGCCGATTTCATCAACACCAAACCCGCCGGTTCCACTCCGCCACGGTCGACGGTCACACTGAGCAGCACCCGCGGTCCGAAACTGTCAGGCAGCTCCGAGGAATCCCCTTCTTCCGCATCACGCACGCTGGCCCGCCACTCGAGCGCCTGGCCCGGAGTAAAGAAATCCCCCTCGGCCGGCGACTCCAATGTGACCACCGGCTGGGTGTTGCCAGCAATGACCGGCACGGAAGCAGTCGAGGTCGCCCCACCCGCGTCCGTCACCCGGAGTTCGATGACATGATCTCCCGGGGTGGCCAGCGTGATGTTCGCCTCAGCCGTCGTCGCCAGCACGGTTTCGCCGCTGCGCCATTCGTACTGCAAAGAAGACACCTCACCGTCCGGATCGCTGGTTCCCGCACTCGTCAGCGTCACCGCCAACGGGACCGCCCCCTGCGTGGGCGTAGCCGCCGCCACCGCTTTGGGCGACAGATTTCCATGATTGTAAGACACACACAACAATCTGGAATTGGCATTGGCACCCCAGGTCTCGCCGTAATCAATGCAATACAATCGACCGTCCGGACCAAAAACAGCGTCCAGCATCCGTTTGACCGGCACCGCCGCCGTGAATGGCTCAATGGCCACCAGATTGGCATCGGCATCCATGCGGGCCCACTTGATCATGCGACGTTCCCAGTCCCACCACAGCAGACACTTGTCATAGTGTGAGGGAAACCCCTGCGTGCTCGCAAATTCCGGCCGGTAATGAAAAACCGGCCCGGCACAGGCCGTACGCCCGCCTTGTCCCACTTCGGGAAATTCCGCGGAGGCGCCATAGGGGTAATAAATGAACGCCGGCTGGGCGGGCGGCAGGTCCTCAGCCCCCGTATTGTTCGGCCCGACATTGCGCGGCCGTGCCGGGTCAAAGGCTGCCCCGGCCGTTTTAGTCGCGTAATCGTAGTCGTGATAAGCAAAGTTGTTGCCGATAAAATACGGCCAGCCAAAATTGCCCGCCCGCCGCGCTTGGTTGATTTCGTCATACCCACGCGGTCCACGTGGACCATCACCGCCAGCATCCGGACCGACTTCCCCCCAGTAAACAATGCCCGTCGCTTGGTCGACACTCATGCGCCACGGATTGCGGCAGCCCATGCAATAAATTTCCGGTAGAGTACCGGGCTGGCCGGGCTGAAACAGGTTGCCCTCCGGAATGGTGTAGGTCCCGTCCGGCTGCGGGCGGATACGCAAGATCTTACCGCGCAAATCTCCCGGATTGCCCGCCGATTTCTGGGCATCCCATGGCCCTTGGCCCGGACGTTCGTCCAGTGGAGCATATCCATCCGAATCACCGTGCGGATGCGTGTTGTCGCCCGTGGCAATAAAAAGATTCCCGTCCGGACCAAACTCCACACTGCCCGCATGATGGCAACACTCGCGCCGCTGCGTGCCAAAGGTCAGTACCACTTTCTCCGAGGCCAAATCCAAGACATCGCCTTTCATCTCAAACCGGCTCAGCCGCTGCCCAATAAAATCCTTCGGCGAATACAAAATGTAAATCCAGTTGTTGACCGCAAAAGCCGGATCAAGCGCAAACCCAAGCAGTCCGTTTTCCTGCTCGTTCACGACTTCCACCGTGCCCGCTTCCACCACCGCACGGGTCTCAGGCAACCAGAGACGCAACCGGCCAGCCAGCTCGATAAAAAAGATACGTCCATCCGGAGCACGTTCGAGCTCAATAGGCTGCGCCATTCCTTCCGCGAGTACATCCACCGAATACCGCACATCGGCAGGCGGAACTGCATCTTGCGCCACCGACCGCGATGACAGCCACACAGGCCCCAAGCCCAGCACCAAAGCCGCCAGCCGGCACAAATGCCAGTCCCCTCTACGACCCCTCATTTCGGTAATACTCATGTCGTTACCCTAACCGGATGATGGATTGGTCAATCCACGAGCCCATCAGGGTAATCCGTAACCGTAGTAAATTCATTTGTCGACCCCGCCATCCGCATCAGACTTCACCCATGCTCAAATGTGTTGTCCTCTTGTGCCTCACCCTGCTGTGGTCCCCGGTCGGCGCGCGCGCCGCAACCGCCGCCCCGCCCGCCGAAAAACGCCTCGTCTTTCTCGGTGACAGCATCACTCAAGCCGGCGGCTACATCCAGATCATCGAGGCCGCCATGATCGCGCAATACCCAGGCGAAAAATACACCATTATCCCGCTCGGCCTCGCCAGCGAAACCTCCTCCGGCCTGAGCGAACCCGGCCACGCCGGAGGCCAATTCCCACGGCCCACCGTGCACGAACGTCTCGGTCGCGTCCTCGAAAAAGCCGCCCCCCAGCTCGTCCTCGCCTGCTACGGCATGAATGATGGCATCTACCACCCGCTCAGCCCCGAACGCACCCGCGCCTTCCAAGACGGTATCCAAAAACTCCATGACCGCGTCATCGAGACTGGCTCCAAAATCATTCATCTCACTCCCCCAGTCTTCGATCCACTCCCCATCAAAGCCAATCTTCTGCCCGCCGGCCTCGAGACCTACCCGCAGCCGTACGAAGGCTACAACACAGTGCTCGACGCGTATAGCACTTGGCTGCTGAAGCAGCGCTCCGCCGGATGGGAAGTCATTGATATCCATAGCCCCATGAATGCTGCCCTCGCCGACCGGCGTCAGACGGAGCCAGAATTCACCTTCTCGCCGGATGGCGTACATGCCAATGACAGCGGCCATGCCCTCATGGCCTCCGTCATTCTCAAGGCATGGGGACTACAGGTCACCGCCGATGGCACCCCCGATCATCCGCAAGGCCCCGCTATCCTCGAGGCCGTCAGAAAAAAACAGGCTCTGCTCGGCCCCGCCTGGCTCAGCCACACCGGTCACCTGCGGCCCGGCATCGCCCCAGGCCTGCCACTCGCCGAAGCCGAAGCCCAAGCGGAAGTTTTCGACCAGGAAGCGCGGCGACTGGCTAAGGCAACCCCACTCGATCTCCCCGGCAAAACCAGCGAGTGGAATGGATTTCGCCGCCATGATTTTGAAATCGACGGACGCCCGGTCACCGTCATCGCCCCCGCCACGCCCGCACCCGGCAAGCCATGGGTCTGGCATGGCGAATTCTTCGGCCACCGCCCCGCGCCCGATATCGCCCTGTTGCATCGCGGGTTTCACGTTGTTTCCATGCAGCTTAGCGACATGCTCGGCTGCCCGACCGCCGTGGCCGCCTGGGACGTCTGTCACCGCGAACTGACAACCCGCTACGGATTTCACATGAAACCAGCCCTCGTCGGCCTCAGCCGTGGCGGCCTGTATTGCTTCAATTGGGCCATCGCCCATCCCGACAAGGTCTCATGCATCTACGCCGATGCCGCCGTGTGCGACTTTAAAAGCTGGCCCGGAGGGAAAGGAAAAGGGAAAGGCGACTCTCATAATTGGGCGCTAGTCCTGAAACTGTGGAACTTCCCCGACGAAGCCGCAGCCCTCGCCTACGCCGGCAATCCAGTCGATTCATTGGCTTCCCTCGCCCGCCATCGCGTCCCGCTCCTCCATGTCTTCGGCGATGCCGACGACGTGGTTCCATGGGAGGAAAACACCGGGCTCGTCGCTTCCCGCTACGAAGCCCTCGGCGGCCCCATCACCCTGATTCGTAAACCCGGAGTCGGCCACCATCCGCACGGTCTCGATGATTCGTCACCGATCGTGGATTTTATCGTGAAATCAGTCGTCGGCCGTTAGATCGACCACCCCTGCCGGAAAGTGGGAGTGATGAATTGATTGGCCTCGTCGTCATTGGTGAATTTCATCTGCTCAGCGTCCCATTCCAGCCGGGTCCCGGAGCGTCGAATGGCGATCATACCGAGCAGCCCGATCTCGCTGAGGGCGCCGCCGTATTCAAAGTTTGAGCCGGCCTGCCGATTGGCGCGAATTGCATCGAGCCAATCGTTTTGATGGTGTCCACCCTTCACTCGTGCGATCGATTTTTCGGGCATTTTAAAGTCTTTCATGCGGGCCTCGGGGATGAGGCGGCAGCCGCCGGCGCCGTGCGATCCGTGCATGATTTTGCCTTGGTCCCCAATGACGACGGCGCCATTGCCGATCACTGTGCGATTTTCCTTCGTGAGTTCTTCCGGCTGCGGAATGGAGAAATCGCCATCATGCCAGATGATTTTGACTGGACCGCGATCTCCCTTGGCTGGAAATTCAAACGTGATCCGTGCGCCCTGCGGGTAGAATTCCGCGTGCTTCTTCGGGTCATATCCCTTGGTCTCGGCAGTGATGGCGGTGGGTAGGCCGAGGTCCAGCGCCCAGAACGAGGGATCGAGCACGTGACACACCCAGTCACCGATGCAGCCGCTGCCGAACGCGGAAAATCCACGCCAGTTGAAGGGAAGATATGCCGAATGGTATGGCCGGTCCGTCAGCGGCCCCAGCCAGAGATCCCAGTCCAGCTCAGACGGCACCGGAGGTTTCTCCGTTTGCAGCATCTGTTGATGGCGGGTCTGACAATACACATCCTTGAACGCATCACACCCAGCGTGAATTTCGGAAACTTTCCCGATCGCACCCGACCATACCATCTCGCAAAATACCCGGATGCTCTCCGAAGAATGCCCCTGATTACCGACCTGCGTGATCACATTTTTTTCTAACGCCGCTTTCCTCATGGCCCGCACTTCGCCAATCGAATGTGCCAAAGGTTTTTCACAATACACATGCTTGCCATGTCCGATGGCCGCCAACGTGGCCACGGCATGCGTGTGATCCGGCGTCGCCACCAACACCGCATCAATGTCATTCGACATCGCATCAAACATCTTGCGAAAATCTTTGAAACGCCGGGCCTTGGGGAATTTGCCAAAACTGTCCGCCGCACGGCGGTCGTCCACATCACACAGCGCAACAATGTCTTCATCAGCCATGCCGCCAAGATCCGCCCCGCCCTGCCCACCGCAGCCAATAACCGCCAAACGCACTTTGTTGTTTGGCGTTTTCGCCCCCTCCTGGGCCCGGACCACATGCGCCGGAACAAACTGAAATCCAAATGTGGCCACCGCAGAGGTGGATAGAAATGAGCGGCGCTTCATCAAAGGAATGGGTTGTGGGGATAGATTTAAACCGGGCGACACCCGTGCCTCCCGCTTGTCACAGATCCTGCCTGATCACGCTTCGCTTGGCAAGTAAATCAGCACCCGCGTTGCCGCCGCGTTATCTCGTCGTCTGGATGATCGCCCTCCTGACTCTCGCCTACGTACCAACACATCTCGCTCTCCGCCAATGGTTCGGCAACCGCAACGCCTGCTAAGGCTCTTTGTGGATTTCAGCTCGGCGCTGGTGCCACGATCACTCCAGACGAATCATCGCGCTGCGTCCATGCGCATCCAATCCTTCCAGATCCGAGAGCACCTTGACCAGCGGAGCAGATTTCCGGATGGCGGCGGCATCGAGCTGGACCACGCTGGTGCGGCGCTGAAATTGATCGACGGTCAGACCGGCAAATGATTTGCCAGCGCCACCGGTGGGCAAGGTATGGCTCGGGCCGGCGAGGTAGTCGCCCACGGCGACGGGCGAGTGATTGCCGATGAAGATAGCACCGGCGGTGGTAATCTGACGCACCACAGAACGTGTGTCTTTGACAATCAAACTCAGGTGTTCCGAGGCGTAATCATTGGCGATGGTAATGGCCTGCGCCATGTCCGCCGCCAACACGATAAATCCGCCCGTCTTCAACGCCTGCGCCAAGCTCTCCTGACGGGAAAGCGATTTCAGCTGAACGGCAACTTCCCTCGCCACCGCATCCGCCAGATCCCGCGAGGGCGTGACCAGCACCGCCTGGCTGCCATGACCATGCTCAGCCTGCGCTACCAGATCAGCTGCAATCCACGCTGGATGCCCGGTGTCATCGGCAAGTACCATGACCTCGCTCGGACCCGGAAGCTGGTCAACCGCCACTAAACCAAAGACTTGCCGCTTGGCCTCAATAACAAATTTGTTGCCAGGGCCGAAGATTTTAGCCACCGGCCGGATCGACTGAGTGCCATACGCCAGCGCCCCGATCGCTTGGATGCCGCCGATGCGCCAGACTTCCGTGGCCCCAGCCAGATGCAGAGCCGCCAGCAAGGAGGGATTGACCGAGCCATCGGAACCACACGGCGTGGTCACCACGATTTCGCGACACCCAGCCATTTTGGCCAGCGTCACGGTCATGATGGCCGTACTGACCAGTGGGGCCGTCCCCCCCGGCACATAAAGCCCGACCCGGTCAAACCCTTGGTAAATCTCGCCCACCCGGGCCCCCTGCTCATTGCGCCGCGACCACGACTTGCGCAGCCCCGCGCGCGCAAAAGCCGCCACATTCCGGTGAGACGCCTGCAGCACGCGCTTGGTGGCCGCAGGCAATTCCTTCCAAGCCGCCGCCAACGCCGCCGCCGGAATCCCGAGTGTGGCCGGAGACAACTCCGCGCGGTCAAATTGACGGGTGTACTCAATGACCGCCACATCTCCCCGCTCTCTGATGTCCGCCAATACGGTAGCCACCGTCTCACGCGTGCTCGTTTCCGGCTCGGCTCGGCGATTGAGTTTTTTCAGCGCACCCAGACCGGCGCGAGTGGTGGCGTTAATGAGTTTCATCATTGGGATCCCAACCGTAAACCGATGCCGTCATCACGCAACCCGGGTGAATCACTTGCTTCCACGGCCGGGGAGGTGCATGACAGAGGACGACTTCATGGCGCAGGATTCCGGAAAACCCCATCAGCACAGCTCCTTCTCCCGACGCACCGGGCAGTGGTGCGTCTACGCGCTCTTCCGCCTCTTCGAAGCGGTCCTTCGCCTGCTGCCCCTGCCAGTCGTCTTCGTGATTGGAGAAATAGGCGGTCTCGCCGCGTGGGCGCTCGCCCGGTCCTACCGCCAACTGGTCCGACGCAACCTCGACATCGCCTTCGGCCGGGAAATGGATGTCCACGCCCGCCGCCGACTCGCCCGCCAACACTTTCAACGACTCGGCGCTAACCTGCTCTCCAGCCTGAAAGTCCCCACCATGCCGCTCGCCAAAATCGAGACCGTCGTCGCCATCGAAGGCATCGACCACGTCAAAAAAGGCATCCGCGACAACCTCGGGTTCATCTACGCCATCTGCCACATGGGTAATTGGGAAATCCTCGCCCAAATGCCCCACATCTGCCCCACCGGCAAACCCGGAACCCTCTTCCAACCACTCGGCAATCCCTTCCTCAACGCCCACATCGCCCGCCTGCGCGCCCGCTTTGGATTCCAACTCTTCGATCGCCATGACGGCTTTCACACCACCGTGCAGTTCCTCAGAGACGGCGGCGGCCTCGGTGTGCTCGTCGACCAGCACGCCGGTGATAGCGGCGTCTGGTGCCCATTGTTCGGACGCCTCGCCTCCACCACCAACCTCGGCGCCCTGCTCACCCTGCGCACCGGCGGCCCCGTCCTGCCCCTAGGCATCATCACCACCGGCCGAGCCCGCTGGAAAATCATCGTCGCCCCACCCGTCAAAGGACAACGCCGCAATGTGGGCCAATTAACTGCCACCCTGAACAGCGAGCTGGAAAAACTCATCCGCCTCTCGCCCGCCGATTGGTTCTGGGTCCACAACCGATGGAAAACACCAAGACCGAATTTTTTGCTCGCTCATTACAAGCGCGGCGTCGAATACCCATCCGGCATGTCCTCCGCTCACCTCCAACCATTCGAAATCCTCGTCCGTGCCCCCAACTGGCTCGGAGACGCCTGCATGGCCATGCCGGCCGTCCGCGCCCTGAAACGAGGACGCCCCGATGCCCGCCTCACCGTGCTGACACCAGCCAAACTGGCCGACTTCTGGCGCGATGTCAGTGAGGTCGATGCCATCATCGAAAAAGATGCCGGCCCCACCAAAGACGGTATCCTCGCCGTACATCGGCTCATCAAGGCCACCCGCGTGCAGTATGACGTCGCCGTCGTAATGGTCGAATCCCCCCGCGGCGCCCTCGAGGTGTCCGGCTGCGGCATCCCACGCCGCATCGGATATCGCGGACGATGGCGCCACCGCCTGCTCAACCAAATCGTCCCACCAGCCCGCCCAGGCCCCCTCCGCCATCACATCCACCATTTTCTCGGCATCGCCGCAAATTGCGGCGCCGCCGTCGACGACCCCGCTCTGCTCCGCCCGCTGCGCGATCACCTCTCCACCCCAGCCGACCACTCCAGTCAGCAGCCACTGCGCCTCGCCCTCTGCGCCGGAGCCGAATACGGCCCCGCCAAACGCTGGCCCCTCGGAAATTTCGCCGCCGCCGCCCACACCGTCAGCACCACCATCCACTCAGAATGGACGCTGATCGGAGCCCCCTCCGAAACCGCCATGGGCACTACCCTGTCCGCCCTCATGGCCGATACCCCGCATCGTAATCTGGTCGGCCAGACATCACTGCGACAACTCATCAACGAACTGTCCACCTGTGACCTGCTCCTCACCAATGACACCGGCACCATGCACCTCGCCGCCGCGCTCGGCATTCGCGTCGTCGCCGTCTTCGGTAGCACCGAACCCGGCTGGACCGGACCCAGCGGAAACGGCCACACCGTCCTCCGCCATCACGTTCCCTGTAGCCCCTGCTTCAAACGATCCTGCCCCCTCACCCAAGGCCGCTACAAATGCCTCGATGCCATCAGCGCCGAAAATGCCGCCTGGGCCGTCATCGACGCCCTTGGACAAGTGACGCCCACACCCACACCGGCGCCCATACCAAAATCAATACCCTCGCCCGTTGCGGGGCCCGTACACGCACCTCCACAAGCGCCCGCATCCACACCCTCACCATCACCATCATCGACTCTGACCGCGGCGCACGATCCAGCCCACCCGACAGAAAAATCAAAGCCACGGTGGACCAAATAAGGCCGGGCCAAGACCGGTCGTTTACCGCCGAGGCCGGGCTGAAGTGAAGGCCGTGCTGCCCGTCGAACGAGTAAAAAAAACCCGCGGAGAATCCTCCGCGGAGCGGTGATCGTAAGAGTTTTTATTGGACCCGCGTCAGAACGCTGGTTTGTTCGTCCGTTCACTCACTTTTCATGTCCTTTCTCGATCGCCGTTTCCACGTTCGCTGGTCCACGCTCACCCCGGAGCGGGTGATTCCCGAGCTCACTGAAGCCCTTGGTCTGGCGGAGCTGGCCATCACAGATGTGTGCCGTCAAGACCGGGGCCGCATGGATTTCGACACCGTATTTCTCGGGTATGAGCGCGCCTTGGAGCCGCTCAGCGAGGCGTGGGGACTGGTGGGCCATCTCGATGCCGTCTGCAACAACGACGCCCTGCGCACCGCTTACAATGCGATGCTGCCGAAGGTCTCGGATTTTTTCACACGCCTCACTCTCAACGATTCCATCTGGGACTTGTTCATCACTTATGAACGGACGGAAGAGGCGAAAAAACTGACCGGAATCCAGCGACGTTTCATGGAAGAAACCATGACCGAGTTTCGTCAAAACGGGGCGGAATTGCCGCAGCCAAAAAAGGAACGACTGGCAGAACTGCAGGCTGAACTGGCGCTGGCCACCCAAAAGTATTCAGAAAACGTCCTCGATTCCACCAACGCGTGGGAATTGATCATTTCGGATCCTGAGCGATTGCGCGGACTGCCTGACGTTGTCAAAGACGCGGCCCAAGCCGAAGCGGCCGCTAAGGGATTGAGCACACCCGAAACGCCAGCCTGGCGCCTGACACTGAAGGCGCCATCCATGTTTCCCGTGCTCGAACACGCCGAGGACGACTCGCTCCGTCGCGAAGTCTGGACCGCCAGTGGCACCATCGGACGCAACGCCCCCTACGACAACACCGACCTCGTCTGGCAAATCCTCCGCCTGCGCCACGAAAAAGCCACCCTGCTCGGCCACGCCCATTTCCCCGACCTCATCCTCCAGCAACGCATGGCCAAAACCGGGGCCACCGCCCGCGGGTTCATCACCGACCTCCACGCCCGCATCGCCAAACCCTTCGCCGGCGAAACCCGCGCCCTCCAAGAATTTCGCGCCGAAGCCACCGGCACACCCCCGCAGCCGCTCGAACCCTGGGAAACCGCCTTTTGGAGCGAACGCCAGCGCAAAGCACTCTATGACTTTGATGCTGAAGAACTTCGGCCCTATTTCCCCATCGACGGCGTATTGGGCGGCATGTTCCGCCTCTGCGAAAAACTCTTTGGCCTGATCATCAACGAACGCGAGTCCGTCTTCGTAGAACCCGGCCATGAGCCGCCAGTCGGCCTGCCGTCCGCCGAAGAAGGCGGTCCAGTGGAAGTATGGCATCCAGAAGTGAAGTTTTACGAGATCCGCGATGCCGATGGCAGCCACCTCGGGTCATTCTACGCTGACTGGCACCCGCGCGACAGCAAACGCGGCGGTGCTTGGATGAATTACCTCAAAACCGGGCATCCAGATCGCGCCGACCAGCCCCGCACCCCACACCTAGGCCTGATGTGCGGCAACATGACCCCGTCCACCCCAGGCCAACCTTCACTGCTGACCCACGACGAAGTCGAAACCGTCTTCCACGAGTTCGGCCACCTCCTCCACCACCTGCTCGGCAATGTGGAAATCAAATCCCTCAACGGCGTGAATGTCGCCTGGGACTTCGTGGAATTGCCCAGCCAACTCATGGAAAACTTCTGCTGGGAGCGGGAGAGTCTCGACTTTTTTGCCCGCCACCATCAAACAGACGAACCGATTCCACCACGGCTGTACAAAAAAATGCTGGCCGCCAAGAATTACCAATCCGCCTTGGCCACCATGCGCCAGCTCTCACTGGGCAAACTCGATCTCGACTTGCATCTGACCTCCCCCCACCCGCAGGGCCGCACCCTCGACGAGGTGGCCGAGGACATTCTCGAAGGGTATTTGATGCCGCTCAAAACACGCCCCCCCACCATGGCCCGTCGCTTCACCCACCTCTTTGCGGACCCGACCGGCTACGCCGCCGGCTATTACAGCTATAAATGGGCCGAGGTCTTGGAAGCCGACGCCTTCTCCCGGTTCAAAGCCGATGGCGTGCTCAGTGAAAAAGTCGGCCGCGACTATCGCGAACGCCTCCTCAGCCGCGGCAATAGCGCCGACCCTGCTCAATTGTTCCGCGACTTCATGGGGCGCGATCCTGATTCCGAAGCCCTCCTCCGGCGCTCCGGCCTCGCCTGATTCCCGCCGCCCCCACCATACCCAGACCACCGCGGTTTTTTTCCCTCCTCTGCCCGCCCCCTCACCTCCCCATCCGTCCCTTTCCACCACTCATCTCCAAGCCCGCCGCCCGCCCTGACCGCCGTCAGCCCCGGAGCCCCCACTCTCTCACTTGTTCATTACCGGTGCTTGACGGGCCACCCGGTGCGCAACACTCTCATGGCCCCGCTCTCGTGCCGCCCACTTCGCTTCCATGCCTGAAAAAGCCACCAGTCCCCTGCCTCCCGCCCCATTTCACATCAGCTGCCCAGCCGATGTCAAAAAGCTCGATGAAAGGGAACTTCCGGCGCTCGCCGAAGCCATCCGGACCGACCTGATTCACGCCCTCTCGAGAACCGGCGGTCACTTGGGCCCTAATCTGGGCGTCGTGGAACTGTGCATCGCCCTTCACCGGGTCTTTGACACCCCCGCCGATAAGTTCGTCTTCGACGTCAGCCACCAAGCCTACGTCCACAAAATGCTCACCGGCCGCTGGGACCGCATCGAAACCATGCGGACCTACCAAGGCCTGAATGGATTCTCCCTGCGCACCGAAAGCGAACACGATTGTTACGGCGCCGGCCACGCCGGGACCGCCCTCTCCGCAGCCCTCGGCCTCGCCGTCGGTCGCGACCTGCGCGGCACCGATGACAACGTCGTCTGCATCGCCGGAGATGCCGCCTTCACCTGCGGCCCGACTTTCGAGGCGCTCAATAACATCGCCACCTCCACCAAACGGCTCATCGTCGTCCTCAATGACAATGAATGGTCCATCGATCGTAACGTCGGCGCCATCGCCAAATACTTTAATAAGGTCGCTACCCTGCCCGCCTTCGGCCACCTGCGCGAAACCGCCACCAATATCATCGAACGCGTCGGCGGAAGCGTCGCCAAAAAACTGGCCCGCAAAATCGAGGAAGGTGCGAAAAACCTCATCGCCCCCAGTGTCATCTTCGAGGAATTCGGCCTGCGTTATTACGGCCCCATTGACGGTCATGACCTGACCGCCCTCATCCGCATGTTCGAGTTCCTCAAGTCCCAACAGGAACCCGTCCTCCTCCACATCCTCACCGAAAAAGGTCGTGGGTACAAACCCGCACTCGATAACCCAGGGAAATTCCACGGCCTCGGACCGTATAAAACCGAAACCGGCGAGACAGAATCCACCACCACGCCGACGTATTCACAAATCTTTGCCGAAAGCTTGGTCCAGTTCGCCCGGAATGACGATCGTATCACCGCCATCACCGCCGCCATGCCCGGTGGCACTGGCCTCTCGTTGTTCAAAAAAGAAGTCCCAGACCGCTACTTTGACGTTGGCATCGCCGAGGAACATGCCGCCCTTTTCGCCTGCGGTCAGGCCATCCAAGGATTGCGTCCGTTTCTGACCATCTACAGCACGTTCATGCAACGGGCTTATGACATGCTCATCCATGACATCGCCCTGCAAAACTTGCCCGTCCGCCTGGCCATGGACCGCGCCAGCCTGAGCGGCGATGACGGCCCAACACACCACGGGCTCTTCGACATCGGCTACCTCCGCCATGTGCCCAACTTCATCTTCATGTCGGCCAAGGACGAAGACGAATTCGTCGACATGCTCTGGACCATGGCCTGCCACGACAGCGGCCCCAGCGCCATCCGGTACCCCCGAGGCACCGGCCTCGGCACCAAACCGAAATCGAGTCCCGCCATTTTGAAAATTGGCGAATCCGAAGTCATTCACGACGGCCATGACATCGCCCTGATCAGCCTCGGCCATATGATCGACGTCGCCATCGCCGCCCGCGACCAGCTCTCCGCCCTCGGCTACTCCGTGGCTTTGATCAATGCCCGCTGGATCAAACCACTCGATACCGCCATGCTCGAACGCTACGCCAGCCGCTGTAAGGTGCTCTGTACGTTCGAAGACCACGTCATCCAAAATGGCTTCGGCGCCGCCGTCATCGACCACCTCCACACCGCCGGCCTGCACACCCCAGTCGAACGCATCGCCTGGCCCGACGCCTTCATCGAACACGGGAAAGTCAGCATCCTCCGCGAAAAACACGGAATGACCGCCGAAGCCGCCGTCGCCAAGTGCCTGACTCACGTCTCCCCAGTGCTTTCCCCCGTCACCACCGGCCGGGAACCTGCTCTCACGTAAACACCGGGTGGAAACCCACCCTCACGTAGAAACCGGGCAGGAAACCGCCCGGGTCTAGGGCGTTGCCTGACCGGTCACTCGGGATCGTGCCTCGGCGATTAATTCCAACATTCCTGCCGTTCTGGTGTCCACTCTCCGTGCACACCCGCCGTCTCCGTTGTGAAGAGACGCCACCCCCATCCCCCTCACGCTCCTCCCGCCTGCCCGACTCATGAGCCGACGACGCCGCAAAAAATGGCCCTTCCTTCTGATCCTCGTTGCCGCCATCTCCGGCGGCGGATGGTGGTGGTACACCAATCACCATACCGTCCAAGATCTGGGACCAGAATACGAGACGACCACCGTCAACCGAGGAGAAATTACCAAAGTCGTCTCCGCCACCGGTGAACTCAATCCCCTCGTCAAAGTCGAGATCGGATCGCAAATCTCAGGAACCATCACCACCCTCAACGTCGACTTCAATGCCAAAGTGAAGGCAGGTGACATCCTCTGCCAACTCGACCCCGCCACCTACGAGGCCGCTTATAGTCAGACGCAGGCCGATGAAGCAAGCGCCCGCGCCGCCCTAGAACTGCAACAACGCACCCTAGAACGCAAAACCTTGCTGCTTAAACGCGAGTTCTTCGCCCAAGCCGATTACGACAAAGCCCGGTCCGACCTCGCCCAAGCCGAAGCCGCCGTCCAACTCGCCGAAGCCCGCGTCAAAAAAGCAAAAGTCGACCTCGATCGATGCACAATCTTCGCCCCCATCGACGGCGTGATCGTCGATCGTACCGCCGAAATCGGCCAAACTATCGCCGCCAGCTTCAATGCCCCCAAACTCTTCGTCGTGGCCAATGACCTGACGAAGATGCAAATCAATGCCAAAATCTCGGAAGCCGACATCGGCCAGCTCTCGCTCGGCCAAACCGTGCGCTTTAACGTCGACGCCTATCCCGATAATTTTAACGGCGAAGTCGTGCAGGTGCGCAATTCCCCCATCAAGGAGGAAAACGTGGTCAATTATGACGCCATCATCGCCGTCAATAATCCCGATCTGAAGCTCAAACCCGGCATGAACGCCACCGTGTACATCACCACCGGTGAACGCAAAGACGTGCTTCGCATCCCCAATGCCGCCTTCCGGTTCCAACCACCCGCTCCCAACAAATCCGCCGATGGCCCCGCCAGCGGCCCGCCAGCCGGACCACCCCCGTCCTCGCTGCCCACCTCCGCTAAGGGACGCAGCGGTCCAGTCGACGAAAAAACCGTCTACTTCCTGCCCAAAAACCTCAATGACCCTCCCATACCCGCTACGGTTAAAATTGGCCTCAGCGATGGCCTCCAAACCGAAATCATGAGCGGCCTGAAAGAAGGTGATTCTTTGATTACCCTTCTCAAGCCACCGCCACCGGAAAGTCAGGGCATGGCCAACCCATTCGGCGGACCGAGCAGCGGACGCCGCAGCAGCCGCTAGTCATCCCACGCGCCGCCCGGCCCCAGCCCGCCCCTTCCCTCCCACGGGCCCGCTCTCCGCCCCCAGCCCCCACGCCTCAGACACCATGCCCCCCACCGTTGTCAATCCTCCCGCCGCCACCACAGCCCGGGAAGCGACACCTACGGCCTCGCCTCAAGAGGCGGTCATCGTCCTGCGCGACCTGATCAAAACCTATTCCTCCGAGGCCGGTGAGGTCCGCGCCGTGCGCGGTGTCGACCTCACCATCGAACGCGGTGACTTCGTCGCCATCATGGGCAGCAGCGGCTCAGGAAAAAGCACCATGATGAATATCCTCGGGTGCCTCGACCAAGCGAGCAGCGGAACTTACTTGCTGGATGGCGTCGACACCTCGGATCTCGATGCCAATGAACTGGCCGACCTGCGCAACCAAAAACTCGGGTTTGTCTTTCAAGGGTTTAATCTACTCTCACGCACGACGGCTCTCGAAAACGTAGAGCTGCCGCTAATTTATTCCACGCGCCGTCTCAGTCCGGACCAGCGGCAAGATGATGCCGAAAACGAACTGGAACGCGTCGGACTCGGGCAGCGTCTGGACCACCATCCCAACGAGCTTTCAGGCGGCCAGCAGCAGCGCGTCGCCATCGCGAGGTCACTGGTCAACCGGCCGGCCGTCCTACTGGCCGACGAACCAACCGGCAACCTCGACACTCAAACCAGCGAGGACATCATGCGCCTCTTTCGGGAGCTCAATGATGCCGGCCTGACCATCATCATGGTCACCCATGAACCCGATGTCGCGGCCCACGCTCGGCGGACCGTGATCATGCGCGACGGCCAGATCCGCAGCGATGAACGCCGGGAACCACCCGCCGTCGTCACCGCCCCGCCCGCCCCGCCCCGAGGTCATTCGTTCTTCGGGTTCATCTACCTCGCCCTCAACATCCTTTCGACCTCCATCCGCGCCCTGCTCCGCAACAAACTGCGCACCTTCCTCACCGCCCTCGGCATCATCATCGGCGTCGGCGCCGTCATCGCCATGGTCGCCATCGGCCGGGGCGCCAGCTCGATGATCGAAGAACAAATCCGCGGACTCGGCAACAATACGCTGACTGTCTTTTCCGGTCAGGTCTTCCGCGGCGGCGTCTACCGAGGATACGGCGGTCCCGGCACCCTGACCGTGGCCGACGCCGAGGCCATCGAACGCGAAATCGGCGACGCCACCGGCGTCAGTCCCGAAGTCAGGAGCAACGAACGCTACGCCGCCGAAGGCAAGAACTGGGCCGGCAATGTACGGGGCGTCGCTCCCTCTTATTTCTTCATTCGCGACTGGCCCATCACTCAAGGCTCTTCCTTCACCGATGAAGACGTTCGCAGCATGGGCACCGTCGCCCTCATCGGGCAAACCGTGCTCGACCGCATGTTCCCCGAAGGCAATGCCATCGGCCGCACATTGCGCATCTCTAACATTCCATTTCAAGTGATCGGAGTACTCGGAAAAAAAGGTGCCGCCCCATGGGGCGAAGACCAAGATGACATCGTCATCATCCCGTACACCACCTGCATGAAACGCATCATCGGAACAACTTGGCTCCGAACCATTAATGTCAAAATTAATGCCGCCGACAAAATGTCTGGCTCCCAAGAACAAATCAATCTACTCCTCCGCGAACGCCATAAAATTAGCAATCCTGACATGGATGACTTCTCCGTGCGCACCTCGGATGAATTCATCCGCATGGCCACTCAGACGTCCCGCGTCATGACCGCCCTGCTCGGGTCCATCGCCGGCGTCTCCCTGCTCGTCGGCGGCATCGGCATCATGAATATCATGCTCGTCAGCGTCACCGAACGCACGCGCGAAATCGGCATTCGCCGCGCCGTCGGCGCGCGCGGACGAGACATCCGCCTCCAGTTCATCGTCGAAGCCATCGTCCTCAGCACCCTCGGCGGCGCCATCGGCGTCGGCCTCGGCATCGGCACCGCCCACCTACTCACCGAATACTTCAGCTGGCCCGCCGAGGTCTCCAGCACCTCCGTCATCACCGCCTTCGGCGTCAGCTTCGCCGTCGGCGTCCTCTTCGGCTACTTTCCCGCCCACCAAGCCGCCGCCCTCAATCCCATCGAAGCCTTGCGCCACGAATAAGCCCGGCCCGGTTCACAGCCCCCGCAGATAATCCTAAAAAGAAAACTGAACCAGCCTTTCATTCCCCCGTTTTAGCGCATAAGATCGGAAACGAGATCGACGTTAAGGCAGGACGGAATCGAACCGGACTCAAAAATCGTTCGGAGAGACGTTCGGCGCCGCGACCGGGGTCAACGACCCACGGCTACAGAAGCCCCGGATACGAAACAACAACACAGGCGGCAACGCCGCCTCTGTAGCCGGGTACGGTGGCCCCGGTTTCCACAGTTGGCCTTCGGGCCACATCGATCAAACGCCGGATCAACGAACCCATAGGATACTTTGCCCTGACGGAGCATCGTATACCAGTACAGGGCATCGCCCTGGGAACCGCATCCGAGAGAAAAGGTGTGTTCTGAAGGAACACCGCATAGGAAGGGCCGTGGTCGATGTCCGAGACACGCAGATGATGCGGCGTTCCTTCAGAAAGCAGGAATGTTTTGCCGGTATATCTCAAAAAGTTGCACCCCAGTCTGGCATGCGATGGCACCTTTTCCAAGCTCACCTCAAGACGCCTCCTCTCATGTTAACCGGAGACGATGCCTTCTCCGCACAAGAAACTTGCGGATTTCTTCGGTCCACAATACTCCGCTGCCAAGAATCACCAACAGCAACAGCCCGCCCGGAGCAATAGGCACCGTGTGAAATACCCGATTAAAGGACGGCATGTAAATGACAAGAAAATGCAGCGCCACCCCCAACAGCAATCCACCCACCAGCCATCGGTTCTTCAAAACATCCAAACTCAGTGACGACCGCATCGCACTCCGACAGTTCAACACATTAAACCACTGGCTGATCACCATCAGCGTAAAGGTCTCACTCTGCACCAATGCAAATGACACTCCGGTCGTCTGCCGCCAGATGAAAAACCCAAAAATGACGGTCACCGAACTCGCCACCATTAACACCAGGCGCTGCACCATCGACCGCGTAATCAACGCCTCCCCCGCCGGCGTCGGCGGCCGCCGCATTTCGTCACCTTCCAGTCCTTCCATGATCAAATTCACCGTCACCGTCCCCTCAGTGACAATGTTAATCCATAAAATCTGCACCGCCGCCAGCGGCAGCGGATACCCCATCAGCAGCGCCAACAGCAAAACCGCCACCTCGTCCACCGAGGTGACAAACAAAAACAAGACCACCTTCTTCAGGTTTTGATAAACCAGCCGCCCTTCCTCCACCGCCTTGACAATGGTCGCAAAATTATCATCGCTGATGACAATCTTGGCGGCCCCCTTGGCCGCATCCGTGCCAGTCAGCCCCATCGCCACCCCGACGTCAGCCGCCGCCAGCGCCGGCGCATCGTTCACCCCGTCACCGGTCATCGCCACCACATGCCGCTGCGACTGCAAGGCCGCCACAATCCGCAACTTCTGCGCCGGATGAACCCGCGCAAATACCGAGATCCTCCCCAACACCGCCCGCAAATCTTGCTCGGGCAATAACTCCAGCTCGGATCCATCCACCGCCATGTCCCCAGGCCGGGCAATCCCCAGTAGCGTCGCAATCGCCAGTCCCGTCGCCTTGTGGTCGCCTGTCACCATGACCGGTCGAATGCCCGCCGCTCGACACTCCGCCACCGCCCCCCTCACCTCGTCACGAGGCGGATCCATTTGCCCCAATAATCCCAGAAATCGCGGACGCCCACGCAACAACTCAAATCCACCCGCTTCGTCCAAAATGGCGTCCGACCACTCCGCCACCGCCAGAATCCGCAATGCCTGCGCCGCCAGCCCCTCCGCCGCCGCTTGCAAACGATCCACATCCACTGTGCCCGGATCACACAACGCCAGTAAACTCTCCGGGGCCCCCTTCAACAGCACCCGCCCACGGGTCCCATGCCCGTGCTGCGTCGCCATCATTTTCGCGGTCGCGTCAAAGGGAATCTCCGTGCGCCGCGGCCACTGCCGGCGCAGCCGCTCCGGATCGAGCCCGCCTTTCATCGCCACCGTCAGCAACGCCGCCTCCGTCGGGTCGCCCAACGCCCGCCACCGCGCTTCTGTTGCCTCCGGAGGCACCAGCCGCGCATCATTGCACAACACCACCGCCTCCAGCAATGAACGCACTTCCTCGTCACCCGCCGCGGTCACCTCACGCCCACCGTCCTCAAGCCGCCCGTCCGGCGCATACCCCACCCCCGTCACATCCAACACCCGCCCGTCCGGCAATACCACCGCCACCACCGTCATTTCATTCTTCGTCAGCGTTCCCGTCTTATCCGTACAAATCACACTGGTCGACCCCAACGTCTCAACCGCCGCCAGTCGCCGCACCACCGCTCCACGCCGGGCCATCCGCTGCACCCCGACCGCTAACGCAATCGTCATCGCCACCGGCAATCCTTCCGGCACCATCGAAACCATCTGGCTAATCGCCACCATAAAAATAGTGTCAAATGGGATGCCCCGGACATAACCAAAAACCATCACCAGTCCGAAAAGCACCACCGCCGCTGCCACCAACCAACGGCCAAATTGCTGGAGTCGCACTTCCAATGGCGTGGGTGGCTCGGCCGCCGTCGCCGTCAAATGAGCAATCTGGCCGACTTCCGTGTGCACCCCCGTCGCCACCACCACCGCGCGCCCACGCCCAGACGTCAAGTGCGTCCCCGCATAGATCATGTTGCCCCGGTCCGCTAACACCGCCCCCTCCGCCACCAACTCTAAGTTTTTTCCCACCGGCAACGACTCCCCCGTCAACGCCGCTTCGGCCGCCTCCATCGACGCCGCCTCAAACAACCGCGCATCCGCCCCCACCGCATCACCCGCCGCAATTGATAATACATCGCCCGGCACCAAATCACACGCCTCAATCAATCGATCCTCCCCGTCCCGCATAACCCGGACTTTTAAGGACGATAACTTGCGCAACGCCGTCAGTGAATGCTCAGCCCGGCCTTCCTGCACTGCCCCAATGCCCGCATTGATCAACACCACCACCACGATGACCACCGCATCACTCGCATGCCCCATCGCCAGCGAAATCACCGCCGCCACGAGCAAAATATAAATGAGCGGACTGGCCAGCTGGGTCAGAAAAATCATCACCCAAGTGGCCCGCCGTGGCTCCGGTAGTTGGTTCGGTCCATATTCCTCCAGCCGCCGCCCCGCCTCCTCCGACGTCAGACCCGTCCGCAAATCAGTGACCAACAACGAGACAACTTGCCCGACAGCCACATGGTGCGACGGTCGGAATCGAGAATGGGCTTTCATCGTCGGCATAAAATTCACGAGCGCCGTACCATCCGGCAGGCGAAGGAAATTCCGCTGAGCTGAGACATCGTTTCCAGACTATACACAGCCCCGGGATCAGCTTCGATCACGGGCCAGTCGTTCATGAATGAGGAGGAGGCGGGTAGGCTCATGGTGGAGGATCAAGAACGAGGATTAAAAGACGACACGGATCTTAATTGCTCCCACAGCGCACGCTCGGCTTCGCTCGGCCCGGAGGGCAACACCACCTCGATGAGAACCAGAAAATCTCCGCGCTCCCCGGACTTTCCCTTGGGTAGGCCGCGACCTTTCACACGCAACGTCTGCCCACTCTCGGAACCAGCCGGCACCTTGAGCTTGATCGACCCATCCAGGGTGGGCACCACCACTTCCGCCCCCAAAACCGCTTCCCACGGAGCCATCAGCAGCTCATGCATGACGTCCGCTTCCCGAGTCGTGAAATCTGGATGCGCCGCATGGCGGACCCGAAGATACAAATCACCCGCCACACCCCCCATCACTCCAGGCTCTCCCTGCCCAGGCACCCGGATCCGACGGCCATCCATGGCCCCCGGCGGAATGCGCACCTGAAAGGAATGCGTCTGCGCCCGCCCGGTCCGACGGTCCATCACTTGCAAGGATACCGGCCGCTGCGTGCCACGCATCGCCTCATCGAGCGTCACCAAAATATCTCCCTCTCTATCCTGCCCGCGCCGCGCCCGCCCGCCCGCCCCAGCCCGCCCGCCTTCGTTCTCATCCTGCGGAAATCCATATCGGGTCGCACCACTGAAATAATGCTCAAAAAAATCACTGAAACCGGTCCCGCCAAAATGAAACTCCCGACCCTCCGGCATCCCCCCGTGATCACGCGCGGAAAAAGGCGCTCCGCCCACACCCGCCGCCCCCCCAAGCTGGTCATACTTTTTGCGCTTCCCGGGGTCGCTCAACACCTCGTGCGCCTCGTTGATCTCTTTGAACTTCTCCTCCGCCCCCGTCTTCTCCTGCGCCATGTCCGGATGATAAAGACGAGCTAGCTTCCGAAACGCTTTCTTAATCTCCTCCGGACTGGCCTCCCGACTCACCCCTAAAATAGTATAATAATCTTTGAATTGAGCAGACATGGTAGAGGGAAACAGGCAGCGCCCGCCCCTCATCTTACCTGCAGGCAGGCCCGCTGTCCCCGCGTTTCTGCACCAATTGCACGCGAAGCCACCAGCACACACGGAAAATCCGCACTGCGCGAATGATGCCCCCCCGCGATCCACTTAAACGAAAGCCGCACTCAAGCCACAACGGGCCTGAGCTCGACCGGTGGGGCCAAAACCATGCGGGCATCAAGCACCATGACCCCGCGCGCCGTCGCCACCACCGGGTTCAAATCAACCTCCACCAACGACGGCATGGCCAACATCATGGCACTCAATCGGACCATAACGTCGGTTAGCGCCTCCAGATCGGCCGCCGGCCGCCCCCTTATCCCCAGCAAAGCCCGGTGAATCTTCGGGCCCGCCATCCAACGCCGGGCCGTTTCCCTCGTCAATGGCGGCAAGGCCAGCACCCGGTCCTGCCACACCTCAACCATCGTCCCCCCCGCCCCAAAAAGCATGACCACGCCAAACTGCGGGTCGATAACCGCACCCAAAATCAATTCTACCCCGTCCGAGGCCACCATCCGCTGCACACTCACCCCACCAAAGTCGGCCGGCGCCACCGCCGCTTCCACTTCGCCCCACGCCCGCCGCACCGCCTCCGCCGTCTCCAGATGCAAGCGCACACCACCGACATCACTTTTATGCGTGATCGTCACCGAATGAAGCTTAAGCACCACCGGATACCCAAACCGCTCCGCCGCCGCCACCGCCTCACTCATCGTCACCGCCACCACCGTCTCGACCACCGGAATCCCCCACGCCGCCAAAATGTGCTTCGACTCCGCCTCAGTCAATAACAAGCGCCCGTCCGCCCGCGCCTCCCGCAACACCCGCTGCGCCTCGTCAGGAATTTCGCATCCTCCCGCTGCTCCCGCTGCTCCCGCCGCTGTCTCCTCCAACCAAGCCAGCCGGCAACGGCGATCCCACATCGCCGCAAACACCCGCGCCGCCGCATCAGGGTAATCATGCGTCGAAATCCCCGCGTCATTCAACACCCGTCGACCGTCCCGCACCGCATCCCCACCCATCCACGAACACAACAACGGCTTGCCCGGAACTCGCCCCACAGCCGCCACCGCCGCCGCGACCGCCACCGGGTCGGTCATCGACTGCGGTGTCAACACCACCAACACTCCGTCCACGCCGTCATCCTCCGCCACCCACTGCACCGCCTGGGAAAACCGCGCCGCATCCGCATCCCCCAACACATCCACCGGGTCGCCATGACTCCAGTGCGGCGGCAACACCCCGTCCAGTCGCGCCAACGTCTCCGGCGACAAAACCGCTACTTCCCCGCCCCGCGCCACCAGCGCATCCACCGCCAACGCCCCAGGCCCGCCCGCATTGGTGACAATCCCCAACCGCGGACCGCGCGGCAATGGCTGCTTCGCCAATACCTCCGCCATATCAAACAATTCTTCGATCGTCTCGACCCGCAATACTCCCGCCTGCGTCATCGCCGCCTCAAAAACCGCATCACTCCCAGTCATGGCCCCCGTATGCGAGGCCGCCGCCCGCGCCGCCGCCGCCGTGCGGCCAACCTTGATCACCACCATCGGCTTGCGCACCGCCACTTCCCGCGCCGCCGCCAAGAAGGTCGTCGCATCCCCCACCGACTCCATATACAGGACAATACTGTCAGTCCCCGGATCATCGCCAAAATAGCGAATCAAGTCGCCCCACCCCACATCCACCATCGATCCCACCGACACAAAGGCGCTCAACCCCGTGCCTTCGGTCACACTCAAATCGAGGATAGCCGTGCCCAGCGCCCCGCTCTGACTCAGAAACGCCACCCGCCCAGGAACTGCCATCCGCGTGGCAAAGGTCGCATTCATCCCCGCCGACGGCACCATCACCCCCAGACAATTCGGCCCAATCAATCGAATCCCAGCCCGCCTCGCCTCCGCCAAAATCTCCCGCTCCATCTGCTCGCCCGCCGCCCCCGTCTCTTTGAACCCAGCCGAAATCACCACCACCGCCTTGACCCCGGCCAACGCACACTCCGCCATCACCCCCGCCACCGACGCCGCCGGCGTAATAATAACAGCCAGATCAACCGGCCGACCAATCCCCCCCAAGGACGGCCACGCCGGCAGTCCACATACTTCCGCCCGCCGCGGATTCACCGGGTAAATGTCCCCCGGAAAACAACGCAGATTCTCCATCACCGCCCGCGCCACACTGCCCGGTCGCTCAGACGCTCCCACCACCGCAATCGAACAGGGAGAAAAAAGAGCATCAAGCGAGGACATCCACTCACCCTACCGCCCAATCGCCAATCTCCAACACGCACCCAGCGAATTTTATACCCAAAAAACAACCTCAGCTCACCCCGCTCACACCGCTCACGGCCTCACCACGCAGCCCATTCAGAGAGAATCAGAGACAAGAAAGTTGTTTTCCCACCAATCGTCGTTTTACTAAAATAGTGCACATTTTTGCTCGTCTCATTTTTCCGGCAGCTGCTCTGTTCGCCATGCCGCTTTCGTCCTTCGGCGGCACCATACGCGCCGACGTGAGCGATAGTTTGTACACCGCTTTGGCCGCCGACAGCCGCTATCAGTCAGTCGGTAAGTTTTCATACTCCTTCGGATCCTCAGGTGTTCTCGCCTCCGGCGTGCTCATCTCACCCCAATGGGTCCTCACCGCCGCTCACGTCACGGCCGGTAATAATTACAATGGCGGCGGCATCAGCTCGATGAGCTTCACTCTGTATAACGGGTCCTCATCTTCCCAATATGCTGCCAGTAATTGGTATACCCACCCCGGATGGGGTGCCACCAGCGGCAGCTTGGTTTCCGGCTACGACATCGCCCTCGTGCGCCTCAGCACCCCAGTCACCGGCTTCGCGCCCGCCACCCTCGCTCCTTCGTCCGATTACGTCGAGGAAGGTACCATCGTCGGGTTCGGCACAACCGGCACGGGCCTCACCGGCAATACAGGAGCCGGCGGAACCAAACGCGCAGGCAACAACATGATCGACGCCCAGGGCAATGGGACAAGCATGTCGTCGAATATATTATTGGTCGATTTCGACCAACCCAACAATACCAGCGCCTCCACCTATGGTGACAATACCCCCCTTCCTCTGGAATATCTTGACGCCCCTGGCGACAGCGGCGGCGGGCTTTTTGTGACCCGGGAAAGCGAAACATTTCTGCTCGGCATCACCTCGTTTGTCAGCGGAATCTATGTACCGGTAAACCCGAACGACCCTTCAGGCCCGACGAAATTCCTCGCCGCTCGTTATTCGGATATTGGGGGCTTCACCGATGTGACCGTTTTTAACAGCTGGATCACCACCACCATGACCGTCCCCGAACCCGGAACGTGGTTGCCATCGACGTTGCTCGTGATCGGCGTGGCCCTCACCCGCCGCCGCCGGCCCGTTCGGAAATCGCGTCAACCAGAGTGATAAACCTAAAAAGGGAACTGCACCCCTAAGAGGAGACCCGCGCCTATGCGGCGTTCCTTCAGAACGCGGGTCCCTTCTTCCGGGGGATTCCCAGGGTTGGCACCCTAGGCTGGTATGCGATGCCCCGTTGGGGCATGGAATCGGAACCGTGGTGGTGGATTGGCTCCCACGTGTCTGGCCACCCATACCAACCCAGATGGCAACGCCCTGAAATGGCCCCAACAGGGCAACTTGGAGTTTGGCTAATTGCCCCTCGTCGGGAAGTTAACT
>CAJBME010000167.1 GCA_903954065.1 uncultured bacterium | reverse complement strand
TCCTCCACTGCGATTAATCGGACCACCTCGATCACCCTCACCCCCATGCCCCCGTCGTTTAACCGCCGCCACGCCCTGCGATCCATGGTCGCCGGCAGCTCGCTGCTGCCCGGCCTGCTCTCGCAAATGCTCGCCGAATCCGGTCATTCCGCCACCAGCCAAGACCCGCTCTCGCCGCGCCCATCCCCCTTGCCCGCCCGCGCCAAACGCGTCATTTTTCTGTTCATGAATGGCGGCGTGTCACATGTCGATTCATGGGACCCCAAACCGCGGCTTTTCAGCCATGCCGGCGACTCCGTCGCCATCGATGAATGGCAGGGACGCAAAGGCGATTACAAGATGTTTCTCACTCGCCCGCTCTGGAACTTTCGCCCGTACGGCCAGAGCGGCACGGAAGTCAGCGACTTGTTCCCGCACACCGCAAAATGCGTCGACGACATCTGTGTCATCCGTTCCATGCGATCAGATCACACCAATCATTACGAATCCACGCTGGGCATGCACACGGGCTCATTCAACTTCGCCCGGCCCAGCATCGGGTCATGGGTGAGTTATGGACTCGGTAGCGAAAACAAAAATTTACCATCCTTCGTCGTTCTCGCCCGGGCCATGCCGTACGCAGGCAACCAAGTCTGGTCCAGCGACTTCCTTCCCGGCGCCCACCAAGGCACGCTCGTCGTACCCGGAGCCGAACCCATCGCCAACATCGCCCGACGCGCCCCCACGTCGCGGCTGCAGGAATTGGAACTCAAAGCCATGGCCGCCCGCGATCAACGCCACCTGCTCGCCCGCAGCAGCGACCCCATGCTCGCCGCCCGCATGCGTTCATTCTCCACCGCCTTTGGCATGCAGATGCAAGCACCAGAGATTTTCGACTTCTCCCAAGAAAGCGACGCCACTCTCGACCTCTACGGCCTGAAACGAGGGTCCACCGAAGGATTCGGCTGGCAATGTCTCGTCGGCCGCCGCATGGCCGAACGTGGCGTCCGCTTCATCGAACTCATCGACGGCGGCTCCAGCAACAATTGGGATTCTCATGGCGACATGAATGCTCACGGCCCGCTCGCCCAAAATGTCGACCTGCCCATCGCTGGATTACTGCAAGACTTGAAACAACGAGGCATGCTCGAAGATACGCTGGTCGTGTGGACGACCGAATTCGGACGCACCCCGTTCAAAGAAGCCCCCAATCAGGCAGGCCGGGAACACCATCACTGGGCGTTTTCTTCCTGGATAGCCGGCGCCGGCATCAAAGGTGGCACCGTCTACGGCGCCACCGACGACTGCGGCATCCGCGTCGCTCAAGATCAAGTCCACGTCCACGACTTCCACGCCACCATCCTCCACATGCTCGGGTTCGATCACGAACAACTCACCTACCGCCACAACGGCCGTGACTACCGCCTCACCGACGTCGCCGGCCATGTCGTCAAAGACATCATCGCGTGATCCAGCCGCGCTCACGGAAACAGGATACCCGCCCGGCCGCTGCTAATTCACCACAAAGGACAAAAAAACACAAAAATTCCGCCTCAGAAATTCATCCACCTCATCCCCTTTGTGATCTCTGTGTCCTTTGATCTCCGTGTCCTTTGTGGTTAAATTAGGAACGACGTTTTTTTCCCCGCTGGGCAGCAGGCGTAGTCTGCCGTAGGATCGCTCATGAAGTGCGCGCACTCTCTTTCCATCCTGCTGGCCGTATCGACCGCCTCTCTGTCCCTGCCCGCGGCTGACCAACCGCAGTGGGGCACCGCTTGGTCCCGCAATCAGGTGTCCACCGAACGCGGACTGCCCGCGACTTTTGATGTAAAGTCCGGTCGCAATATCAAGTGGTCCGTCGCGCTCGGATCGGAGTCGCACTCCACTCCTGTCGTGGCCAACGGAAAGATTTTTGTCGGCACCAACAATGCCGAACCGCGCGACCCCAAACACGATGGCGACCGCGGCGTATTGATGTGCCTGAACGAAAAGGACGGTCAACTCCTCTGGCAATTAGTGGTGCCAAAACGCGATGAAGATCCGTTTTTCGACTGGCCGCAAGCAGGGATGGCGTCGTCGCCTACCGTCGAAGATGACCGCGTTTATGTTGTCGATAACCGCGGCATGGTCCTTTGCTTGGATGTGCAGGGTCTGGCCAACGGCAATGATGGCCCGTTCCGCGAAGAGGCCGCCTATATGACGCCCAGCGCGGCCGCCGGCCGCCCCGCAGAGCCGGTCGAGGGAGCCGATGTCCAACCACAGCCAGGATTCCGGGTGCCCGACCGCGAACCACTCACGCCCGGACCGCTCGATGCCGACATCGTGTGGATGTTCGATCCCGTCACCGCCGCCGGCACGTGGCCACACGACTCGCCACACGCCTCGATCCTCATCCATGGCAACCACCTCTACCTCAATACGTCAACCGGCGTCGATAACACCCACCGCCGAAACCGCGCCCCCAGCGCCCCCGCGTTGATCGTCCTCGATAAACGAACCGGCCGCTACCTGGCACGGGAAAATGAAGGCATCGCCCGCGCCACATTCCACTGCAACTGGTCGTCACCCGCCTTGGCCACGATCGACTCCCGCCCATTCATCGTTTTTGTCGGCGGAAACGGTGTGTTGTATGGATTTAAACCGCTGGACGGACTGACCAGCGGTCCGCAACCGGCCGGGTTAGAGAAAGCCTTTGCCTTCGACTTCGATCCCGAAGCCCCCAAAGACGACATCCACCGGTTTGTACTGAACCGCAGCGAAGGTCCCAGCAATCATTATGGCATGCCGGTAGTCATGGATGGCAGCTTCTACCTCGCGGGAGGCGGAGACGTTTTCTGGGGCAAAAATGACGCGTGGCTCAAACGGCTCGACCCCGTCGTCGCCACCGACGGCACAATCAACATCACCGAACGCTGGGCGTGCGCCCTCGAACAACACACCCTCTGCACTCCGGCCGTGAGCGAAGGCTTGGTTTGGGCCACCGATACGGCCCGCAACGTCCATTGCCTCGACGCCGCCAACGGCCACATTTTATGGACCCATGGATGTCATGGGTCGTTCTGGGCCTCCACGCTGGTCGCCGACGGCAAGGTGTTTGTGGGCAGCCGCAGCGGCGACTTCTGGGTCTTTAAAGCCGATCGATCCAAGGAGCTTTTGTTTGAAACTCGCCTTCCGGACAAGGTCAGCGGCACCGTCGTGGCCGCCAATGGAACGCTTTTTATCACGACCATGAGCCGCTTGTATGCAGTCGCCGGCAGCGACTGAGGAACCAGCGGCCCGCGGTGACCCGGACGTCATTCAGGCCGGTTGCGCATCATGTCGGCCACTTGAGCGAAGAATACCGACAGAAGATCGGCTGGTTCACCGGAAATACCCGTCTCTCGCATCGCGGCGTCCATCAAAGCCAGCCAGCGATCGCGCTCGGCGACCCCGATCGCAAAGGACATATGCCGCATACGGAGCCGCGGATGCCCGCGCTCGTCCAGATACGCACTGGATCCGCCAAAACGATAAATCAGGAAATCCGCCAGCCGCTTTTCCGCCCCTATCCAGTCGTCCTGAGGATACATCGGACCAATCAGCGGGTCCTCGCGAACCCGATCATAAAAGCCGCGGACCATGGCCCGCAACGTCTCTTCGCCCACCTCCGCGGCAAGTGTGTCAATAGAAAGCATACTCCCCACCCAAGCGCGGATCGTCATCCTTCGCAATCAACCGGACGCTCGCCTTCGCACATCGACATCAAATCATCAGATCAGCCGCCCCTCCCTGGGAACGCCAAGCCCCAGCTCTTGGCGCGTTGCAGAAAAACGCCGAGCGAGAGCTCAGCGTTCCCAGAGCTTCCACCGACATCTCCCCACCTCCGCGTCTCCGCGTCTCCGCGTGAACCAATCCCCGCCATGAGCCTCAACGAATTCATCATCGAAGACGCCGCCCTCGAATAATTGGGGCAGCAACGCCGCGTTGCTCCATCCCTCATCCCGGCCTCTCCCACGGGGAGAGAATGAAGAACGCGAGGCCATCCGGCGGCTGAATCTTTCGATCTGCGACCTGGCATCTGGGGGAGACTTGGCACAAATGTCAGGTAACTACTAAAATACGAATAATTAGTATTTGGTTGCCAATTACGGAAAAACTACTAACTTTTGACTGATTAGTAGTTGTTGAGCACTGAGCCATGAGAATTCCCCAGACACCACCGCGACTGAAAGACTGATTTCCGAGGTGAAATCACCGCAGCGCTTGGTGGAGTTGTTCGCGAAAAAGGGGCAGTCCAGAACCCATCGGCATTACCTGCACTGGGACAAACTCAGGCGTTACAGCACTCCCGAGGGGATAAGTCATCGTGAGTGGTGGATGATTCTCAAGGTTTCGCGGACAGAGTCCCTCCAGCCCATCGGTCTCAAAGACAAAACGGGGCAAGCGTTTCAGTTCTCCGTGCCCGCATTGGTGCAAGAGGAGCTCCATCATATTGATCTCGGTGCCGGGGGGCACGCAAAGCTCCGGTCAAGTATGAGCGCTCCTTTCTCTACACGGAGACAGACGACAATGATCTGACTTATTTCCTAATCGCCCAGACGCAAGTCATCCGGCGAGCCATTCTGGAGCTCCATGCCTACATTGAGAAAAAGACAACGGAAATGCGGGACGTCGAATCGCACAGGCGGGCCCTGGATCTTTTCAACCATCGGCAAGTCGAGGTAATCCGTCATGCTCTCAAGCATCCCATGCAGCGCTACACCTTCTCCAGTCATCAAAAGAGCCACAATATCGCTTATCAGACCGCGCGTACGGATCTCATGAATTTGGAGGAGAAGGGGCTGCTACTATCACGAAAAAAAGGACGGCAAATGCTGTGGCGCGTCGGGGTAATGACGTGAGTTTTTTTCGAGATAAAAGGTGGGGATATGTGGGAGGTGGTCGTGGAGGGATCGGGGATTTTCGATTTAAGAGCGGGGTGTGAGGACAAAAAAGTAGCGGCGGTGTGGTCCTAGGGGGCCCGCGCCGCTGCCGCGAGGAATGGGTCAGGGATGGATGATT
>CAJBME010000166.1 GCA_903954065.1 uncultured bacterium | reverse complement strand
TTCGTTCTACCTTTCAGGAGGGTTCTTCCGCCTGCTATTCTCTGCGGGCTGATGATTGGATCTATCGTTCCTGACTTCGGATACTTTATCGGTGAGTTTTGCGTTGCGTCGTTCGCCCATACAGTTCTGGGTGCGCTCTGCGTCTCTCTTCCAGTCGGATTGACTGTGTATCTCCTGATGCGTTTGTCGTGTGGGCGGATCGCTAAGGTGCTTCCCAGTCCTCATTCGAGTTTTATCATGAGTTGGGGGATCGACAGACTGGTCGGGATGCGAACCCTACTCGCCGTAGCGTTCGCCATTTTTATAGGAGCTCTGTCCCACAATTTCATAGATAGCTTCACCCATCAATCAGGCGTAGCGGTTTCGATGTTTCCCGTGTTGAGCAAGGAAGTCTTTTCTTTTGGTGGTGATCCATTTCATGTTTTCCGCCTCCTTCAGTATCTTGGTTCGGCTATTGGCATGGCGATCATTATTGGCTCGTATGGCTTTGGGTTGAGTCGCCATTGCCGTGCAACAGACACCAAAATCTGGCAGGACTCTCGGAGATGGCTAGTGCTGATCGGAGTGACAGGATTGACTATCGTGGTCGCAGCTGCGATCAACGCCGAGTATTTTCCCCGAGACCTTGATTTCTACGCTTTCCGGGTATTCGGATTCAAGTTCCTCATTACTTGGCTCCCGATTCTTGGACTAGCCATTCTGTGCTTAGCCACGCTCTTCCCCCCTCAATCCAAAAACGAACAAGGCGTCGCCCCTAACGCCTAATCGTCAGCGCGTTGACTCCGTCATGACCACTCCCCCTTCAACCCGCAGTCGAAGCCTCGCCCCCGCTCGGTGTGCGGTGTCCTGCGACGCTCGGCCTAGAAAACACCTCAACGCAAATACCCATCGAGCATACTACAGCGAAAGTCATAGATAAGCCGAATCGGGTCAGGGTGACGAGCAAACGCCGGGAAGTCACCGATGGTCATGCCTTCCATGCCCGGCGCCCCTTTGTTCGCCTTCACCTGCTTCTAGGCAAGGCTCAGATTCGCACTGTCTAGCACCTGGCTGAACAGCGCAGAAAAACGGTCACCCGCCTCCCGTTGAACTCTGCTGGTATTCGGTTTCCCATTTTCATGGTTCTGGTTTTCATACAGGGGAATTGAACCCCATTAGGACTGCGCCCATGCTGGGTACACACCGGGTGCAGATGGTATGAAAACAGTGGCCACGAGGCCGAATTTTAGGTATACTCCCTCGAATTAGTCTCTCACCTTCCGCTCACCCACCCATGTCGCTTCGATTCACGTGTCTCATTTTCCTACTCTGCGCCTCCTCGCACGCATGGGCCCTCACGATTGCCGAAGCTCTCGGGACACCCGGGCGAGAGTGGGTTGCTTCGTCCGAAGTCACTACTTCGCCTGATCCCGGACTGTCCCATGACGGCGCCGGGGTGGTCAGCATCCCAATCGGCGAAGCGGTGGGAAATTCGATATCAACCGAGATGACCGTCCCTTCGCTGGTCAGATACTGGCTGCGAGCAGGTGGATTGCACAATCCGACTACCGTCGTCGCAGGCAGCAATGCGACCGTGGTCAGCGATTGGATGGAAATAAGGCAGGTGGTACTGCCCGGCGAGTATCGCATCCTCAATGATGGGATGCCCCTGACCAAGGGCCCGCTGTTGTTCGTAGACGAGTTTTCAGCCACGCCGTTGCCGGTGGTGTCACTGAGCGAGGCCTTGGATGCCCCCGGCATCACGGTGATTTCAGACGATGGTCAGGCGGTGGGACTGGTAGATCCACTGACAGCACCGGATGGTGAGGATGCGGTCTACATCATGCCTCAGGGCATTTCGGGCTTGCTGGTGGATGCCACCGGACCGGCCATTCTCGTGTGCCGGTATGCTCAGGAGCCGCCGCCCGACAACTCTCCACCCGTCTTCGGCCAGTGGGTTGAGAACGGATTTGCCTACATCGCTGTCGGCGGCGGCGCTCAAACCGTCCCAATCCGAGCCACCGCCAGATCCGGGGTCAACTTGCCAATCCGGATCGACCAACTGCAAATCCTCCCGCTCATTCCAGCCTCCACGGCTCTAGATGCGCCCGGATTCACTTTTACGCTGACCCACGGTCCGGACAGCGCCTCCTTGCACACGATGCCGTCACCCTCGGCGCCGGCCGGAGCCGAAGGAGGAAATGCCGTGTTGATGGAATCTCCTAGCACCGCCTCCGCCGCGGTCACCACCCGGTTTTCCGGCCCTGGTCTGCTCTTGTTCCGCTGGCTGGGTGATGTCAGAGTCACGGTCAATGGCTTGGCTTCCACCCTGAAAACACCGCCCGAATCAGACTGGGCCAGTCACCAGATTTTTCTGCCCGTAGGCTCGCACGAGGTGACGTGGAGTGGATCTGATTTTTCGCGCGCGTGGCTGGACGCCGTTCACTTCGAGCCGTCTCCCAGCCGCTTCGTCTCCGATCTACTGGGAAGTCCGGAAACGCCAGTCTCGTTTACGGCGACCGCCATCATCACTCCAGTCCCCAGCGTCGCTGGCATCCCCGGCCCCCAGCAGGCCATGACCAGTGCATGGCGAGGCCCACCGCCAGCCGACGCCGCCATGGTCATCCATTGTGAAGGTCCCACCGTCTTCACGATGGCCGCCAGCTCAGTCGTGACCGCAGGCGCCGCGAACAATATCAGCGTCGATGGCGGCCCCGCCCTCGGATGGCCCGGCTCATTCGGCCACTCCAGTCCGCAGTCAGCCTTCGTTATCCCCTCCGCCGGTCCCCACACGGTGCGCATCGCCAGAGATGGAACTTTCGCCCAGCTCGGCACCACCCCGCTCACGACCGTGCCGCTGGCCGAAGCCGCCGATGCCCCGGATCTCGTCTTTCGCACCTCCACCGCCACCCCGTGGCTCGGACTCAAAACACCGCCATCTCTCAACCGCGAAGGCAATGATGCCGTCTGCGGAGGCGAACACTCCATCGACGGTGATCCATGGATCGAAACCGATGTCACCGGCCCCGGCCTCCTCAGCTTCCGCATGGAGTTGGGGGCCCAAACCAACGGTGCCGGCAACGAACAAAACGCTCTCTCGCTGGACGGCGTCACTGTGCCCGCCCCGCCGCCCGCCGGCACGCAACGCCAACGCCTGCTCGCCGTGCCCGCCGGCACCCACACCGTGCGATGGACGCAGCGCGGCAGTCGCGCCCTCACCGCCGCCGGCTCAGTCCTCTGGCTCGATGCCGTCACCTTCGCCCCAGCCACTCCCCTCCCACTCAATGACGCCATCGAAACCACCGGCCGGACGTGGACCACCTCCGGCCCAGCCACCCTCACCTCGCTGGCCACCCCGACCGCCCCCGACGGTGTCGATGCCGCCTTCTTCACAACCAACGAAGCATGGATCGAAACCACCCTCTCCCTGCCGTGCCAAATCGAGGCCTTGGGTACTGGATTTGTTCTCAAATCCGGCCAGGGAACCACTTTTACACCGTCTGGGTCGCCGTCGGTCTGGCAATTGGACGGCACCGGAGTGACCACGTTGCGCATCAGCCGCCTTCCGGACGCCGGGATTTCGATTCTCGACCAGCTGCAGATTTATGAATTCACCAGTGGGGGCTCGGTGAATGAAGTGATGGGGGTTCCGGGGGTGATATGGCACTCCTCTGGTCCCAAGGAATGGACATTTTTGCGCAACCGAGCCACGGGGGTCCTCCGCATGCAGCTCAGTGGTCTGGCCCGCGGGGCGTCCATGTGGCTTGAGTCCGTCATTCCGGGTCCTTTCCGCCTGCACCCGAACGTGCTTTCGACGCCGAAAATGGCGCCGGTGGTCAGCCTACCCGGTCAAAATGGCACTGTTCTCGCATTACCGGCGTTTGTTTCATCTCCCGGGCCGCACCGCATTCGGCTTCGTTTCGGCTCGGCCGCGGAACCTGCTCCCGGCGTTTTCACCGTCACCTCGGCTGGGTGGAAACCCGGCCTGCCTGCAGGCTCGCAGTCCGGCGCCCCGGGGCTGGCCTGGACCACCGGAGGCGATGCGCCCTGGATGGACAGCGCCGAGGGCCTCACCGGCTCAATCAGCGGGCTGATCGGAACCGGTCAGTCGTCATGGCTGGAAACCGAAACCACGACGTCTACCCCCGCCCTCGTGAGCTGGCGCCTCTCAAGGTCCAGTAACACCTCCGGCACCGGCGGCGCCATCGAGGCCTTTGTCAATGGTCTGCCGCTTCCAGTCACGGGTCATACCTGGCTGCACCTCCCGGCGGGAACCCACCGGCTCCGCTGGGCCGCCTTCGGCCCGCCCGTCGGCTCCACCACCTTCCCACAAGAGCCCGTCCGCATGGGCGTTCTCAGCGATCTCGTCGTCACCCCCAAACCGACCGGATCGATTCAGGAAATCCTCGGTTCCCCTCAGCTCATCTTCGTGCAAAACGCCGTGGCGGGCCTGCCTGGCACCAGCCCGCTTCGGGCCTGGCCGGATGGCTCGCTCTGGCAGCCCGCCACCGACCCCGCTACCGGACACACCGCCGTCAAAACCACCGGCTCTCCGACCGCCGACAAATCTCCATTGTACGTCCTCAGACCATCGCCCGGCCTGGTCAGGTCCGTCATGCTTGCCCATCAGTTTGAGAGCGTCGAACGGTTCAACGCCGAATTTCCAGTCACCGCGCTGCCATTTCCATGGACCACCGCCCGGTCGGCCCCGATTCATACCGGATCCGAGTCTTGGTACATCAAAGCCGGCCCGAAGGCCGCTGATTTTTGGGTGGATGACGTCGCGTTCACAGCGTTTCAGCCAGTCGGATTAGGTGAGGCCTTGGAGCAGCCAGCGTTGGCGTGGTCGTCTGGCGGCCCCCGCCCCGGTGTGATGGCCGGCTGGTCAGGCAGCAGCCCCGGAACGGATGCCGTCATTTGCCACGGGCTCCAACCCCATGAAATCGCTTGGATTGAAGCCCCCATCACCGGCCCCACTCTCGTCACATGGCAGCGCACCGACGCCTTGCGCCTCGATGTGCTCGTCGATGGACAATCCGCCCTGCGCTTCAAAGGACGCCCGGGCGCCCCCGGACCCAACCCGTCCCTGGAACGACTTAGCCTCGGAAACGGCACCCACCTGGTCCGCTGGCAGTTCTCGCGCGAAACGACCACCGGTGACGCCTCCGCCTCGCTGCATACCATCACCCTGACCCCATCCAGTCCGTCCCCGGACGTGGCCGCACTCGTTGACCAGCCAGGTTTGTCCTGGCTCATCACTCCCGCTACCGCCCGGGTCTCGACAGCCATCACCCACGACGGCGTGGATGCCCTTGAAATCGTGCCCATGCCGGTCGCTCCGCCAGACATCGCACGCGACTATACGGTCGCCACTGAAGTCACTGGCCCGGGCGTCTTTCGCTGCTGGTTTCGGGGAGCCACCGCCTCTCTGCGCACGTCCTCTGATGACACGCTCATCTTCGCCGCCGCCCCCGCCCGCGACGCTTGGAAAGAATTTGTGGTGCCCGTCCCCGAGGGGCGGTGCCGCTTTAGCCTCGTCGGCGCCGGATCCGCTTGGCTCGATGAGGTCTCATGGACCCCCGCGCCCTCGGTCAGCCTAGCCAATGCGTTGGATGTGACGAATCCGGTCACCCTCACGCAGGAAAATGGAGCCGTGCCCGGAGCCGCCGCTTGGGCTCCCTATGCCGAGGACGGTGTAGATTCAATCCTGCTGCTACCAGGCACCGCCCATCGGCTGCATGTCAACGCCCCTATGGGATCCACGCTTTCCCTGCGCGCCCGCTCGCTGCTTTCAGAAGACTCCGTGATCATCGGCGTCGAGGAAAAACGCAGCACTCTCAAAGCGACCACGTGGACGGAAGTCAAGTTTCTCGTAACCGTGGGGCCCGATGCCGGAGACGTCGTCATCCGCGGCAGCTCCTCGGGCGGGCCCATCCTGCTCGACCGCCTCATCGTCACCCCCGCCGCTCCCGGTCCGTACGAAATCTGGGCCGCAGCCAACGGCCTGACCGGCCACCCTCATTCCGCCCCGGGCGATGACGCTGACGGCGACGGGCTCAACAACCTCGTGGAATTTGCCTTTGGCTCACCCCCACTCAATCCCTCCCAAACCGGCACCTCCGCTGGATTGCCCATCGTCCAGCTCGTCCCGCGAGCCGACCAAGCGCCCGCCCTGGCCATCGAGTTCGACACCGTGCCAGGAGTCAAATACGAGGTCACCACCCAATCTCCGGAAACCGCCGACGTCTGGTCCGTCGTGCACACCTTCATTCCCACTACCGCCGGCCGCCACCGCTGGGAATCCCCCGCCGGCGTGGACGCCTCCAGCCACTTGCTGGTTCGCGTCCGCGTGTCACTTCGCTGAACCAAAAAAGAAAACTGACAACATATGGCCACGACCTAAGCCCCAACGGAGCGCCATGCGAAAGCCCAGGGCATCGCCCTTGGTTTGGAGTTTGGCCAATTGCCCCAACGGGGCAACGCATACCAGCCTAGGGCAACGCCCTGGGAACCGCATCCGAGAGAAGAGGTGTGTTCTGAAGGGACATCCGATTCTCAAATATCGTATTCTGATAACGCGGTAATGATCAACGCTTTAACTCACTTCTGGAATAATCGCGATTTCTGCCACACGCCACTTTAACGCCACTTCTCCGATGGACTTGCCATTATTGGATGATCCTTGGAGGTAACGATGGCACGCATATGGGCACCTGCAATGATGGCGTGCGTGTCGGATCTCCTGCCTTCCCCGGGGAGGAGGATGAACCTTGTCGGCCGGATCAGTCGCGAAACGCCAAATACGCTTCCTGTGGCGATTGGAGCCAGTCGAACGATGGCCAGCGCTGCCGGTTCCTCGCTTCTGCATATTCGGT
>CAJBME010000165.1 GCA_903954065.1 uncultured bacterium | reverse complement strand
GGCACCACAAAGGGTATATACCACGGCCGTCTCGCTTGCTTCGTCGGAATGTTTCTCATTGATGACCAGTGTAGGATGAGACCCCAAATCGGAACCGGTGGTACCCCCGTGGGTGTGAATCATCAGCGATTCTGGGAGATCTTTGATCCATTTCTTTTCGATCCGCTCAGTTTCGTGGTCCTCATTGCCGACCGCGTTTGACTTGAACGTTTGCAGTTCGAAGTAGCTGTCAAAGCAGTCCTGTGGCGACCGTCCGTCCGCGAAGGGGATGTGTATATCAAATCCGCTATGAGATTCGGCTTCGTTGCCGGTGGGCCCGCCGAATCTGCAGACGTCGATACTACTTTGGAAGGACTTCGACAGTGCTGTGTGAAGTCTAGAGTTGGCAGTTGATAAGTCTTCGGACCAACTGTTCATAACCGCCATGAAAGCCATTTCGGCCGTGTGTTTGTTATGTTCAGATTCTTCGAGCCTGCTTGCGTGAGTCTTGAAGGTTGCGTACACTTCGATCAGGACAGGGAAATCATGTTGGAACCGGTTCACGTGGTGTCCTTCAAAGATGTCCACTAGCCTTGTCGTTTGTTGAGATCGGTATCGTGACAGGATGCAGAACTCAAAGGTCGCCAAAAGCGAGGTGGGCAGCTGTTGGATTTCTTCCAGAGTGACGGACTCAAGCATGTCTAAGAAGGTATCGGCGTGGGACAGTATGGTGATGGCGGTGTCAAACCAGCATTTGTTATTGAACCATTGGACATTTAGCCCGCGGGAACAGCGCTCTATGGAGGCTTTGTGCTTGATGAAAATCCCGAGGATCTTTCCACGCCACGAGCGATAACTGTCATGCTGGTGTCGAAGCTGGGACACCTCGTTGAGGTCGGATTGAATGGACGTCGTCGGCGGCGCTTGAGGGGGAGAGGAGAGGGCCAGACTGAGTGTCGCTGGGTTCGCTGGATTTTGGCCAACGCTGCCAGTGAGAACGGCCCTAGCTTCCTCCATGGCCCCTGCGCCGGCGTTAGCGGATGCTGTCGCCGGGCTCTCCTCTTCCTCCGATGAGTCGGACTCTAGTGACTCATTGGAGTGTGCGCTCATCATATGTACGGTCATCATTGGGGGCCTAAAGCTTTTGCAGCAGAATCGACACTTGGAGAGACCTGCGCACATTTGCCGCTCCATTTCTTCTGGCGACATGTCTGGGGTCACTACCATAGGGCCCGCTGTCGCCGCCGCTGCCGAGGTTGTTACCGCTGCCGCTGGGTGCACCCCCGACCTTGCTGGTTTTGCCTTCGCCCCTAAGTCACTCCTATCTATCTCGGCGGGCGCCGCGCCTACCTCGTCTGCGTCGTGATAGTCATCTGCCTCGGCGTCGGGGTGACTTGATCCCTGCGCCGCCTTCTCTCGGATCGCTCTAGCCCTGGAGTACATCTCAAACAGTTCATTCCCAGCGCCGGTGGTTTGCCCGTCGAGCTTCGTGCCCTGCATGTGCTGCTCGTTGATGCCACGCCGTGCCAGGCCCGTAGCGGCCTGAGTACCTCGCGTGATCGTTGGTTCGGGGAAAAGGGAGGGATCGGTCGAGTAGGCCATCTCGTAGTTGCTCCGTATTCTCCTTGCGGCGTTTGTTAAATTGGCACCCAGCAGTGGCACTTGGACTTTTTTGTTATGCTCGCTAACGTCGCCGTAGAGGATGATTCTCGAGCCGCTCGGCAGCAGCGGTGTAATGTCTTCGATGAAG
>CAJBME010000164.1 GCA_903954065.1 uncultured bacterium | reverse complement strand
GCGGCGGCGTCGCCGCCTGCGCCGTCGTTTCGGATCTGGATTTTTTGTAGCTGGGGTCGCTGACCCCGGAGCCGCCCGGTCGGTCAAGGGATACCGGATACGACGCTCGCGGCGTGCGCCTTACCGAACGTCTCACCGAACGATTTTCAAGCAGGGGACCGGATGCGTGTCCGCGATTTCGTACTCGCCGACGAGGACGTCAGCGCTCCCGGGCCAATGGTGAAAACCGGGGCCACCGTACCCGGCTACAGCGGCGGCGTCGCCGCCTGCGCCGTTTTTTCGTATCCGAATCTTGAAGGATGTGACCAGGGGCCCAATGGCTGTACTGCTTTGGTTTCCCTTTCTTTAAAGTGCGGCGGGAGTGTCGCGGTTGCCTAATCTGAGTCCGGCGGCGTGATGGCGGGCCAGCATTTTGATCTCTCCCAAACGCAACATAAGATGGGAATCACCGCCCAGCCGTTCATTGAGCTGTGATAAAACGGCCCGTGCTTCGTCAAAATGCCCGGTGGCGAGTTGAAAGTCAGCCCATTTCAGGGGTAATTGTTGTGGATCTGGATGGAGGGCCTGCCATTCCGTGAAAACGCGGGTTCTCTCCTGAAGGGAGGCGTGCTCGGCGGCTTCCAAGCGGGTCAGCAAAATTTGTCGGTCTTGTTTTAGTTCAGGGGGAAGTAAGTCGGAAAGTCGCAGTACCATGGCGTGGTCCTGATTCCGGGCGGCCGCATAGACTGCGGTGATCTGAGGCAGTGCTTCGATGTACAAACTCGCGCGCCGACCGGCTTCGCCGCGTGGTCGCAGTGATTCGATGAGCGTCAGAAAGCCGCGGCGCAGCGTGTCGCTGACCCATTCGCTCATGCCCAGAACGTATAAATCATCTGCTCCCAGTGAGCCATCAGGCCCCACCGCCACAGTGAAAAGGCAAAAATTCAGTCGACCTTGGACGCCGACCGAGCGAAACAATAAGCCGGAACGTCCTCCGAGAGTGTGAACCCTGAGAAAGCGAAAATGGTGACCCAAATAATCGGCCGCGAGACTGCGCTGTGACCAAGAAGTGCGGGTTCCTTGCTCAAAAGCGGCTTCGATTTCCTTGAAACCGCTCAGCAATGGGGCTTGAACCGGACGAGTGATCGAGTCCAGCAGCCAGTCGGCTTTGAGGAAAGAGTCAAAGTCCGACGACTGGCCACTGGAAATAGTGCTTTCCAGCCGGGAAACGAGGTCCAGTAGCGGACCTTTTCGATCCAAAGCGCTCTGAATTTCCTCTTGGGTGAGCACTTGGCGGGAGGTCGCCATGGAGGACTGGGGAGGAATGCCGTCGAGGCGCGTCTCGATGCCGCCGGCGGCGTGAACGAGACTGCAGAAACCGCAGAGAAGAAATAGGAAGCGAAGAATCACAGTAGGATGAGGGAAGAGAGCTCTATAATATGGAAATTATAGCACAGAAAGATTTCTCTTCGCAATATTAAATCACATCCGCAGTGTTTTTATCGAAAATGAAAGGCTTTTCTCCCCGTTCCCTTGAATTTAGTCCCAAAGGACGGCGCGGAAGACGGAACAGGGGCGCGCGCGGTCCGGTGGATGTTTCGGTGCTGTGTGGCTCCTTTATTTTGCCTTGGAAGGCAGGGCGGTCCAAGTGGTCCACGCGGCGTTGATCTGAGTGGGTGTAAGGATGCCTTTGTACAAAAAGAATCCGTATTTCCATGTCTGCGTTGCACCGGCTTGGAGGGTAAATTTACCGGCGCCCTGAGGATTTTTTTTCGAGAAGTCATGAAGTCCAAAAGGATTGGCTGCGACCAGGCCGTAGTCTCGAGCGTGCCACGTGGTGGGATGGCGGAGGTTGGAGGAATGGTCGAAGACGGCGATGCCCATGATCTCTTTATTGACTGGGGCTTGGTAGTCGACCCAGGCGGCTTTGGCGCCCCAGAGGGCACTTCCGGTGAGGCCTTCACTATTTCGTGATGTTCCGGCGGCGAGCGGATTCTTGCGTTCGACGTTCCATTCGGGGCGCGTCCGGATGGCCATCGTTCCTTCTTTGGTATCGCCGAAAACGACCTCGCCATGGGTTGCTTTGATGGTGACTTCGTAGTCGATGAAGTGGGCGAACGGGCCACTGGTCCCGGTGGGGACGGCGCTGCAGCGGATGACCGTCGTGTCGGAGCATATGATGCGGCCATCGGCTGCTTGCCACTCGTTAGCCAACTCGACGACGGCGCGGCTGGCGTCGTCCAAGGTCAGGCGAGGAGGGCTCGAGGTGATGACCTTTCCTGCGTCCGGTGCCTCCTTCCAGAAATCGATTCCATTCACGTCTCCATGAGTAAACCACAGAGACTTATGGTGGGGATGGTCCTGGTCATCGCCGGGGGTGTCCGTTTTCATGGGCCAGTCGCGAGTGAGCGGGATGCCACCGGGGCCGTGGATCGGCCAGAGAACTGGTTTGGCGAATGTGTTGTATCGAATTTCGGTCAGGACTGCGCCATCGATGAGGACGGTGACTTTTTTGGATGCCTCATCGTGAGTGGTGCTCATGGAGGGAGGCGGCGTGCCGGTGGCTGATGGCAGTGGGGGGAGAAACAGACTGCTGGCGAGCATGAGGGTGATGCGGAGAAGATGGAAGCAGGACATACGGAGTCATGGTGTCGAAAAATACGGGTGCCGGCAAGCGTAGGCTTGACTGTGGCCTTGGTGCGGGCCAGACCGTGCGGGAATGGCTCGCGGGCGATCTTCTTTTTCTGTGGTTGGTTGCTTGCTCGCCTTGGGCGTCGGGTGGATGGCTAGCCGTCTTATGAAATGTGATGCCGCTACGGTTCAGGTGAGCGATCGTGTCGTGGAGGTGCGTCGTCGGGTTCTTCCTTCGCTGCAGGCGGCGGTGCAGGCCCGCGGGCTTACGGTTGGAGCATCCGTTTTTCTGCGGAGCTTTAAAGAATCTTTTGAGATCGAGGTCTGGCTGGAGCCGGGGCCGGGGCAAGCCTTTGAGCATTTTCGGACCTATCGCACGGCCAGTTGGGGGCCGGGGTCCTTGGGACCCAAGTTGAAGGAAGGAGATTTGCAGTCACCCGAGGGGTTTTATGCGGTGGGCTTGGGGCAGCTGAATCCTCGGAGCGCGTACCACCTTGCCTTTAATGTGGGCTATCCGAATGCTTTTGACTCCGCTTTGGGCCGCACGGGGAGTTTTATCATGGTGCATGGAGGGGAGTCGTCGATCGGCTGTCTGGCGGTCACGGACGAGAGTATAGAGGAGATTTACCTACTGGTGGAAGCGGCTTTGCGCGCGGGGCAGTCGGCCGTTGAACTTCATCTGTTTCCGTTTCGTCCGACGCCTGCACGTTTGTCTCGGGCGACTGGTCACCCCAGTATTGGATTCTGGCAGAACCTTGCTGAAGGGTATGATTTTTTTGAGCGCAGGAAGCGGCCGCCTCGTGTTTTCGTGGTGAACCGGCGGTATGGATTTCGTGATGAAGCTTCCTCGGAGGCGGCGACGGGCCCTGTTGTCGAGGGTCAAATCAGCAGTGACAAACCGGGCTGAACCGTTGACGGTAGTTTACCATGAAGAGTCTTTTCTTTTCCACCCTGACTGCTTGCGTTTTTGCTATGTCCACTGTTTCTGCTGCCCCTGTACTCCGCCACGTTGTTTGTTTCAAATTCAAGGACGGGGCGGACGCTGCGCATATTAAAAAAGTGGAGACCGCCTTTCTGGCGCTCAAAACCAGTATCCCAGAAATCGCAGCCTTAGAGTGGGGAACAGACAATAGTCCAGAGAAATTGGCCGATGGCTTTACGCATTGCTTCATCGTCACCTTTAAGTCCGAAGCTGATCGCGCCGTTTATCTTCCACATCCCGAGCACCAAAAGTTCGTGGAAATCCTTAAACCGATTTTGGAAAAACCTTTCGTGATAGATTTCTGGACGAAGGAGTAATCACCTGCGCCACGACCTAATGTCCATTACTACCAAACGCGGCGATGACGGCGAGACGGATTTGATGTTCGCCCGTCGCGTGCCGAAAACGCATCCCTCGGTGGCCTCCTACGGTGAGGTCGACGAGTTGAATGCGGCGCTCGGGCTGGCCCGCGTGTTTAGCACTCGCGATCGGATTACGTCCGCGCTCGCGGCGCGCCAAGCGGAGCTCATCGGTTTGATGGGCGAGCTTGCGACGGCCCCGGAAGACCGGGAGCGGTACATGGCGGCCGGTTACGCCCGGCTCACGGCCGAAACGGTCGAGGCACTGACCGCGGAAAGCGCCGCCTTGGAAACCGAGCTCAATACGCGGTTTCAGGGGTGGGCTACTCCGGGGGCGGAGACGACTCCGTGTGGGGCGGCCCTCGATCTCGCTCGGACCGTATGTCGCCGTGCCGAGCGGGCTGTGCTGCAGGCCGGGGAGCCGAATGCGGTGCTGGTTCGCCACCTCAATCGCCTGTCCGATTTCCTGTGGCTTCTGGCGCGAGCGGAAGCGATGGCTTCCCGCCCCGCGTCTTAGGGCGTGGAGGGAGTCGTCCCTTCAGGCAATCTCTACCATCAGCGCCTCGCTTTCGAGGCCGCTAGCGGACAGGGTGCGCAGGGCGAGCCGCCGGGCGTTGTCAGGAACGCGTGATTCGATGGTTGCCATGGGGCTGTCCATGTCGGGAGGCAACAGTGCGGCCAACTGCCATTCGAGTTCATCCCATGTTTGTACGGCGATCCAGCGGGTGTCGGCGGCCGGGATGATGCGAAGGATTCCGCCTTCGCAGATGGCGCGCGGTGGTTCGGGGATGGCGGCACCCAGCCACGGACTGGCGGGCACGGCCGCCCGGCTCGCGTAGGGGCCGGTCAGCAGTGCCTCTTGGATGCCTCCGCGGTTTTGACGGAGTCCCTTGAGGGCCCAATGGCATGCTCCAGCGCGTCCTCGCGGCGCGGATTCCCGGGTCAGGGCGAGTTGATTGATGATTTCCCGGGCCGGACGCTGAGGGCCAATGCGGTCAATGGCCATGCCGGGCCAGAGGTGGCGGCCGCTGCGATTTTGTTGATGCCACCATGGCAGTAGGGTGGCGAAGCTTTGGTCTGGGGGATTGATGGACCAGTAGAGTTGCGGCGAAAGGTAATCGCACCATCCGCTGGCCAGCCAGGTGCGGGCGTCGGCCCCTAGGTGTTCATAGCTATCAAGCTTCCCTTTGATAGAGGTGGGCACGCCCGGACGCCAAATGCCAAACGGGCTGATGCCGACCTTGGCTGACGGGCGGATCTTTTTCACGGCGGTGTACATTTCCGAGACAAATGCGTTCACATTTGATCGTCGCCAGGCGGCCCGGTCGCGGCCGCGGCCGTAGCGTGCGTAGGTGGCGTCGTCGGGAAAAGGACTGGCCCCCATGCCCGAGGTTCCCTTCGGAGGGTAAGGGTAAAAATAATCATCGATGTGAATGCCATCGACCGCATAGCGTTGGGCGACATCGGCGATGACGCGGATGGTATGCTGGCGCACGCCTGGTTCACCGGGGTCGAACCACAGTCCGCCGCCGTATGATCGCGTCCATTCCGGATGGCGGGTGGCCAGATGGTTGCCGGCGGGACCGTGTGATTTGCTGGCCCGCGCGCGAAATGGATTGAACCAAGCGTGAAGCTCGAGGCCGCGTCGATGCGCCTCGGTCACGGCAAATTTGAGCGGGTCATATCCCGGCGAGCGGCCAGTGGCTCCGCTGATAAATCCGCTCCAAGGCTCGAGCGAGGATGGGTAGACAGCATCTCCTGAGGGCCGCACTTGAAAAATCAACGCGTTCAAGTGAAGCCGGGCTGCGGCGTCAAGTTGGGCGACCAGTTGTGCCTGCTGCTGTGCAGGGGACAATCCCGGACTGGCGGGCCAGTCGAGATTAAAGACAGTGGCCATCCACGCCGCGCGAAATTCACGTGGGAGCGAGCCGGGGCGAGGGGCGGCTTGGGCCAGCGGGCTCAGCAGCGTGCCGGCCGCCGTCGCGGCGGTGGTGTGGAGCCAGCGGCGGCGGGAAATGGAAATGGAGGCAGCGGATGGCATCACAAGTGTAAGCGTCGCCATCTCTTCGTTTCTGTCCACCACGGTGGTTATTTCTTCACGGGGACTAGCACTTCATTGCGCCGCAGCGGTCCGGGTGTCCACGGTGGATCGTAGTAGGCCGTAAATGGCTCGCCCGCGGCCGTCAGTTTTTCCTGCTCCATCCATGACCGCAACTCGGCCAGCTTTTCTTTTTCCAGCGCCGGGTTGGAGCTGCCAGAGAACCGAACGACCGCCACCCGCTGCGCCGGCATCGTCTCCAAAATGACATCCTCCGCTTTCGGCGCTGGCGCTCCAGCCACCGCTACCTCGGTGGGAACCACAAAATTCATCTTTTCACCAGTGCCCGCTCCGGCGGCCTGACTCGATCCAGGAGTCATGAAAACCGGCGTGGTCATCGCTACTTTTTGCGAAGCCGCATTCTCGCCGTCAATATACCGGAAAAGCTTCATGAATCGCCCGTCGCGTTCTTTCGAGGCCGGATCCATCGCCGTCGATACCACCTTGAGCTCAGGATAATCCCGGACCTCAAACTTATCTTTCGACGAAAGAACTGAGTAGGCCGCTGTTTCGTAACCTGCTCGAGACGTTGTACAGGCAGCAACGACAAACGCGATCCCGAGGACCGCGCCGGCAGAGAGGGCAAGGCGCATTTTCATAAGTGTAGTAATAACGCCCGCGTACGGATTCTGCAAACCACGGATGGTAGAAGAAAATCTACTCGACGAAAAGACAACTGGCAAAAAGACGTGGTTTTTCCAAGCGGTCGAAGACGACGAGATGCCGTCCTGCGCTCAGCAGCTGCACTTCCGTCGTTTGGGTGTCGAGCCCGGGAGCGTAACCGAGCACGGCGCCGCGCGCGCCTTCGCTGAGCCGAAGATAGAAGCCGCCTTCCGTATTGCGGAAATGACCGGTTTTGGGGTCGACGATGACCGAGCGGTTGGTGGCGCGCTTGTCGCCGGCCATCAGTTCGCGAATGACACATTTTCCCTGCCACTTGCGCAGATTGAAGGTCGTCGGGCGCAGGCGCAATAGTTCGATGGTGTCTTCGACTCCGTCGATGAACCGGGCCAGATGGACGACATCAGCGCTGCGGTTTTTCCACCGGCACTCAAGAACGTCAGTGCCACTGGTGAGGTGAATCCAATCGGGGGCGACGAGTTTGAAGCTGCCCCCGATCGGGACGCCGATGATGCGGCCATCCGGGCGGAACTCCATGACGCCGCCGCTGTCTTGTTGCAGCCAGAGTCCTTTCCAGAAATCCATGGGATCTGCTGGAATGGGGGGCTCGGCTGGGGCCGGGAGCCGTGGTGCGGGATTTCCGGTCCCCAAGGCTAAGCCGGGGAGCAAGGCCGCCCCGAGGCCGGCCGAGGCGCCAAGGATAAAACGTCGTCGCTTCAACATCATGTCCTGATCATGCGGGATCGTCATCACAGGCGCGAGGGAGAAAATGCCGGCCTCGCCGTTTTAGGCGGGCGGATGGCTTCCGTCCGCCGGGGGCGTTTCGGGGGCGGCCGATTCAGCCGTAGTCGCGTCGGAGGCTCCAGTGACTTCCGGAACGATGGATTCAGCAAGAATGACCGGTGCCGGCGCCGGAGTGGTGGCCGTGGACGAGGCTTCCTCCGCCGGAGCTGGTGATGGATGAGTCGCCTCCGAAGACGGAGACGAAGAGGGATGAGCCACCTCCGGAGCTGGAGAGGAAAGGGTAGTCTCTGCAGCCGCTTCCGCTTCCGGGCTGGCTTGGGCCTTCATCTCGGCGACTTCTTGCGCTTCTTCGATGAGCGCCTCGGTTTCTTCTTTGGAAAGTTTGGCGGGGTCATCGGGCAGGCGTTGCTCGATGGGGATTTCTGGCCGTGGTCGTGGGGGCAGAGGGAGGCGCGGTTCAGGCGGGCCCGCTTGGCGCCGGTCTTCGTGGAGCGTCGTCCCGGTGCTGCTGAGCTGATTGATGCGGCGTTGGCGCTGGCGCATGAATATTTCGGCCACCTTGAAGCAGCGATTACTCAGTTTTTCGGCATCTGTTTCGTCGATCAAAGCCAATCCTTCTTCGCGCAGCTCGCCGAAGAACAACTGCCAAGCTTTTTCTGAAAGTTCACGGGTATCGAGGGGCGTGCGGTCCGCACGTTCCGGCCGTTCAAAGCGCTCGGTTCTTTCGGGGCGCTCCGGCCGTTCTGCTCTTTCCGGCCGTTCCTGACGTTCCGCTCTTTCTGGCCGCTCTGGCCGTTCAGGCCGTTGATGCGGGCGTGGATCGGGCCGGTCATGCCGTGGCTGACGTGGGTCTGGACGTGGTCCACGATCACCGGGTCTTTGTTCGCGACGGGGCTCGCGTTGATCGCGCTGTTCCCTTTGGTCGCGCGGCTCGCGCGGCTCGCGTGGGTCGCGAGGATCGCGTCGAAGTGACGGTTGCGGCTGCGGCTGCGGCGCGGGTGCGCCCTCGGCTGGGGGTGGGGTGGTGGCTGGGGTGTTATTTTCCGGCTCGTTGGGAGGCGTGTGATTTTCTAATGCGGGCGCGGGGTGGGTGGTAGCGGCGGCGGCGGATTCCTCTTCGGGTTCATCCAGTTCGTCTTCTTCTTCCTGATCTGAGGGGCCTTCTCCGGGCGGGAATTTTTTCGTGCGTCCGCGGGCGCCGCGATGGCGCGGACGTTTTTTCTTGGCGAATGCTTCTGGATGCGAGCCAGGAGCGGGCGCGGACTCGCCGTCCGCCGGGCGGCGGCTGCTTTCTTCGGCTGACACGGGAGCATCGGCCGCGGGGGCGGGCAGATTCGGCTGGGAGGTGGTTGCGATGGGGGGTGGGGTTGATCGGATGGGGGCTGGGGCCACCGGTGGAGGCGTGGAATCTGAAAGTGGGGTGTCGCTCACGGAGAGAGAAGGGGCTGTGGGTCGGAGGAGGGGGAAAGTAATGGAAGAGAGCGAGAACGTGCCGCCGACGCCCCATGGTGCAACGCGGAAATGCGGGGGGCGATTCCCTTTCGTTCGACCACCCGGGCGGTCTGTGGAGCGCGCGTCGAGGGCGTGGGTGGGGCTGTAATCGAAGGTAGAGCACCTTGCCAGCGGGGTGATTCTCCGCTTTGGTCGTTTTTCGATTTCATTCCGCCAGCATCCGCCATGACCTTTGTTCAACAGATTACCGACCGCCTTGCCTCTGCTCTTGCTGCTGTGGTGCCGGACCTGCCGCCGGGCTTTATTCCGGCCGTGGCTCCGGCGGCTGACGCCAGATTCGGCGATTACCAGACGAATGCTGCCATGTTGCTGGCTAAGAAACTGGGAAAAAACCCGCGGGTTTTTGCGGCTGAATTGATGGCGGCTTTTGATGCCACCGGGCTAGTTCTGGAGCCGGAAATGGCCGGGCCTGGGTTTATTAATTTCCGGCTGCGGCCTGAGGCGCTCACGGCGCGTCTTGAGGGATTGCTGGCGGACGAAAAGCTGGGAGCGGCGCGGCCTCAAGGGACGGTGGCGCGGCGGCTGGTCATTGATTTTTCTGGCCCCAATGTGGCCAAGGCCATGCATGTCGGGCACATTCGATCGACGATTCTCGGCGATGCGGTGGCGCGCATTGCGCGGTGGGTCGGGCATGTGGTGGTGACGGACAATCACATTGGCGATTGGGGCACGCAATTTGGCATGTTGTTGGTGGCTTGGAAAGAATCGCTCGATCGCGACGCGCTGGCGGCGGATCCTCTGGGGGAAATGGAGCGGCTGTACAAAGACATGACAGCGCGGTGTGCGGCGGACCCGGCGGTTCGGGAGGCGGCCAAGGCGGAGTTGGTGAAATTGCAGGCCGGGGATGTGGAGAATCTTGGGATTTGGAAAGAAATGATCCGGCTCTCGCAGACGCAGTTTCAGGCGATTTACGGACGCCTTGGCATCGAGTTTGACCACATGTTGGGCGAAAGTGCTTACAATCCATGGTTGGGTGAAACCGCGGAGGCGTTGGCGGCGGCCGGCATTGCGCGCGAGAGTGAAGGGGCGCTGTGTGTTTTTTCAGATCGGACCGGGCCGGAAAAGGACGATCCATTTCTCGTGTCGCGCGACGGTCAGTGGCATGATAACCCATCGCTCGTGCGCAAGGCGGACGGGGGATTCAACTACACAACGACCGACTTGGCCACGCTCGTGTACCGGCAGCGTGAATTCACGCCGGACCAGATTGTGTATGTCACAGATGGGCGGCAGCAATTGCATTTCCGCCAACTCTTTGCCATTTTCCGGCGTTGGCATCCGGAGGCTGAAGTGCAGCTGTCCCACGTCTGGTTTGGAGCCATCCTCGGCGATGACGGGCGTCCGTTTAAAACGCGTTCTGGCGAGACCGTCAAACTCGCTGACCTACTGGATGAGGCGGAGGAACGCGCCTTCGCGCTGGTCACGGAGAAAAATCCAGGACTGCCGGAGTCGGAGCGCCGGGATATCGCCCGCATCATCGGTCTGGGAGCAGTGAAGTACGCCGACCTTCTACCCAATCGCCAGAGCGATTATATCTTTTCGTGGGATAAAATGCTCTCGTTTCAAGGAAACACGGCTCCGTATCTCCAGTACTCTTACGTCCGGGCCCGCTCGATTTTCCGCAAACTCGAGGGCGAAATCCCGTCGCTGCAGGGGCCGTTTGTGCTGACCGATCCGGCCGAACGGGCCCTTCTTCTCCAGCTCAGCCGCTTCGCCGAAGAAGTGCCGCGTGTCCTCGAAGACTTTCGGCCCAACCTGCTGTCAAACTACCTCTTTGAGACCGCGACCAGCTTTCACAGCTTCTTCGAGGCCTGCCCGGTCTTGCGGTCCGAAGGCGAGGCCAAAATCACCCGTCTCGCGCTTTGCGAACTGACCTCCAGAGTGATTCAGCAAGGCTTGGGTTTGCTGGGCATTAACGTCCCCGAAAAAATGTAATTGTATCGGGCGAGGGGGCGCCTCGATCCACTCGCGGTGGGCCCCCTTACGCGGGGCTTGGGGCTAGGCCCGCCCTCGCGACGTTTCTTTATTCTGAACTGATTAGGCGATTTCCCAGCCGGGGCGGTAGGTGCGCTTGACCAGCCGGGTGGCGGCTTCGGAATTATTGAATTTGAGGGCGGCCGAATCCCATTTCAGCTCTTCGCCCGGGAAGACGCTCGCCAGGCAGCCGAGTAGGACGGATTCCGTGAGTGGGCCGGCGTAATCGAAGTTTGCGGACGGCTGGGCTGCGCCCCCGGCGAGAATCGAATCGACCCATTCGTGGTAATGATCGCGGGGCTCGAGTTTCGGGTATTTGTAGCCTTTGAATTTTTCTTGGGAAAAGAGTTCGGGCCGTCCGCCGTGGGGATGCAGCAGCACGCCTTCGGTGCCGATGATGATGTTGCCTTGACCGGGTACCTTGATCTGGCGCGGGCCTGCGTCGGCCTCGATGAGGGCCATGACTTCGGCTGGTGGGCGGCGGTTGCCGTCGTACCAAGTGACTTTGACGCTGTCTTCAGCGGTGTACTGGGTGCCGGGGAAAGTGTATTCCACTTGTCCATTGATGGCCCAGTTGGTGGCATTGGCGGGGGCGGTCCCGGTGGATTTGATGGCGGTGGGGGTAGTGAGCCCCAGAGCGCGGAACCATGAGCTGAAGATGTGGCAGCCCATATCGCCCAGCGTGCCGGTGCCGAAGTCGCGGCGTTTGCGCCAGTTGCCGGGATGGTAGTAGCCGTCGATGAAAGCGCGATCTTGGGCTACGCCGAGCCAGTGATCCCAGTTGAGCCAGTCGGGCGGCGTGTCGCGGCTCTCTGGTACCGGGGAGAGGTCGCCCCAGTCTTTTTCAGAGAACGAATGCACTTCTTTGACTTTGCCGATGACGCCACTGTGGACCATGGCCACGGCAAATCGCTCGGTGAAGTCGGATGAGACTTGAATGCCCATCTGGGTTTTGACGCCTTTTTCACGGGCGCGCATGATCATCTGCCGGTTTTCCCAGAGGTTCTGAGTGAGTGGTTTTTGACCATACAGGTGTTTGCCCATTTTCATGGCAGCCAGTCCGATGGGAGCATGCATGTGATCGGGAGTGGCCACATGGCAGGCGTCAATGGCATCACCTTCTTTCGCGAGCAACTCGCGCCAGTCACGATAAACGCGCAGATCAGGAAATTCTGTGGCGTACTTGGTTTTGAGCGCCTCCAGCGCCCGGCGATCGACATCCGCCACCGCCACCAGCTGGAATTTTTCGTGGCGGACGAATGACTCAAGATCGCCGGCCCCTTGGCCACCGGCCCCGAAGGTGGCTACTTGCACTTTTCCATTGGGCGAGGCGGCCCACGAACGGGACGTCACAAACGGGGCGCAGATCGAAGCGGCAACGGCGCCGCGCAGGAAATGGCGGCGAGACAGAGGAATGGAGCGGCGGGATGTCATCGATCAGAATGGAAACAGATCCGCTCGTCGCGCAAGTAGGGAGATACCCGAGGAGCGCCTCCGGCCGGAAGCGTCAAACCGGCGCGCCCCGGCCGCCTGCCGCTCACACTGTCAATCTCCACGGTCCGCGCAGCGGGCAGGACAACAGCGCGTTGGCGGGCTCGTCACGGCCGAAGTTCTCTGCGACCGGGTCGTAGGTCACGGGCCGGCCGAGGGCCGCAGAAATGGCGCCAAGATGGCACATCGTGGCGGCCCGGTGAGCCGCCGGGGCCGGAGCCGCCGTTTGTCCACGGCTCAATACAGCATCAATAAAATTGCGATGGTGGCTCTTGGACTCAAACAACCGGATGTCACCGTCCTTCAGCTTCACCGTGCGCAGCGAGGCCGGGTCGGTCTCAAGTCGTTCGTTCTCCGTGAAAATGGATCCCGTGCGGCCGACAAAGCGGACGCCCCATTTATCTTGATCGGTGGTGCTAAACATCACGATGCGAAGACCATGAGCATATTGATATTCAATGCGGAAGCTTTCCGGCGCATCGTAGATTCCCTCGTTTCGCCGCGTCACTTCGGTGGCCGATATTTCGGTGGCTGTGGTCTCGTCCATGCCGGCACCCCATTGGGCCACATCGAGAAAATGGGCGCCCCAGTCGGTGATGTAGCCGGGCGCATAGTCGTTGATCCAGCGGAAATTAAAATGACATCGAGCCGCCGTGTAGGCCGCGGCTCGTGCCGGGCCCAGCCACATCTCATAATCCAGTGCGGGAGGGACCTCCTGCGGCGCTTCCATCCCGGTAAATCCGCCGGCAATGGCAAAGCGGCCGGGCACGCCTACTTCAATCAGTTTGACCTCGCCGATGTATCCGTTGCGCACCCATTCGCAGGCCAGACGCGTCTTCATGACGGAACGCCGCCACGTGCCGCACTGAAGCACTCTCTGGTGGGTCTTGACCGCGTCGCACACGGCCCGGCCGTCGGCGATTCCTCCCGCCAATGGCTTTTCTGTGTAGAGGTCCTTGCCCGCTGCGGCCGCCGCGGTCGCGATGCAGGCATGCCAGTGATCAGGGGTCGCATTCATGACCGCATCGACGTCCTTCCGGGCTAGTACCTCGCGAAAATCTCCATACGCATCAGCCTCCTTCAACCCGGCTGTGTTTCGGGCTGCTTCCCGGTGGGTGGCATCCACATCGCAGACGGCCACCACTTGTACCCGTTCGTCATTCAGGAATGATTGCATGTTGCCGGTGCCCATGCCTCCGACGCCAATGCACGCGAGGCGCACTTTGCTGTTCGGGGCCACGGCTCCGTCTTTTCCGAGGACGCGGGAGGGGAGAATCAGCGGGGTGCCTAGCCCGGCCGCGGACGTGGCAAGAAATCGACGGCGGTTCATCGCGTGAGACATGGTCAGATTGATGTATGAATGAATATGGCTGCTTGAATAAAATATCCTGCTCGCCTCCTGCCAGTTCGACAAGCATCGAGTTGCGGATGAGCAGCCCGGCAAAAAGCAGAAGGGACCATCTTTCCGGTTTTGCGCCCACCATTCCTTCCGGTTGTGCTCTCACTCCCGATAAGGGAATATGTTTGCCGCGCGCTCAGGGCGCGGTCATCATGCAACAGATCCTCCGGGCCCAGCCGCTCGGTCCCGCCCTCATTTCGGTCCCGCACACATTCAGTATTCATGTTCCTCACTCTTCAGCGACTGACATTTGCCAGCCTTGGTTTTATCCTGTGGCCCCTGTCTTTGCCCGGCCAGCAGGCGGCCCCGGCGGCCCCGGCGGCCCCGACCTCCCCGGTGGTAGCGTCGGCTCCTAGTGCCGCGGCGACCGAAATAAAGCTCACCGAAGGATGGGTTCTGCCTCGGGGCGAGCGGCCTCGCGGGCGGGCCTCCCTACCGGTCGATCCAATAGAATGGGCCTATGCGCAAGGATCGCTCGCGTGGCCCGACCGGTCCGCCGACGAGTCGCCGAGTGCCGACGGGCTTCCTGCCTGGAAAAAGGTGACGGCGGACGAGCAGGGACGATTTGACGGGAGAACCATTGCTGGCGGTTGGTTGTTCATGACCGTGGAGGCTCCCTCGGAGCAGGTTTGGCTGCTGGAGGCCCAGGGCCATGGATCGGTGCGGGTCAATGGGGCGCCGCGGGTCGGCGATGTTTACGCGAACGGGAGAGTCGAGATCCCGGTGTTGCTGCGCCAGGGTAAGAACACCCTGATTTTCACCAGCGGGCGCGGTGCGGTCACGGCCCGTTTGCGCCAGCCCGAAAAGCCAGTGTTTTTCAGCCCTCGCGACCCGACGTTTCCGCACATTATTCGGGGTGAGCATGAGGCGTTGTGGGGGGGCTTTCTGGTGGTGAACGCGACTTCTTCGCCTCAATCCGGCTGGCAGTTAAAGGCAAGTGGGCCCGGGTTTAAACCGACGGTGACGGACGTGCCTCCCATGCCTCCCTTGTCTTTGCGGAAAGTTGGCTTTCGCCTCGATCCGGAGGTGACTACTGCTGCGGAGGCGTGGGCGGGTGAGAATGTGTCAATTGACCTTGAGTTGTTCGAGGCCGTTCCGGCGGCCGCAGGAACAGCCGGACCAGCGGATGTTGCGACTGTGTCTTGGCAGGTTCGCAATCCGTCAGAGACACACGTGCGCACGTTTCGCAGTCAAATCGAGGGAAGCGTGCAATATTATGGAGTGGTGCCGCCGGCTGCGGGCAGTGCCGTCGATGGTCAGCGACCTGGTTTGATGCTTTCACTGCACGGGGCCGGAGTGGAAGGGGCCGGTCAGGCTGGTGTTTACCGTCCTCGGCCGAATGCGTATGTGATCACACCCACCAACCGTCGGAGTTTTGGTTTTGACTGGGAAGATTGGGGGCGATGGGATGCGTTGGAGGTGTTGGAACTCGCCCGCGAGCGGTTTCAGACCGAGCCGCGTCGGACATGGCTGACGGGTCATTCCATGGGCGGCCACGGCACATGGCATATTGGCTCGCTTTTTCCCGACCGCTTCGCGGCCGTCGGCCCGAGCGCGGGATGGATTAGTTTTAGCACCTATGCCGGCCGCAGTCCGGAACAGGCCACAGATGCCGTGTCCGTCATGTTGCGACGTCCAATGGCCGTCAGCGATACGCTGGCGCGCAGCCGCAATCTGCAGTACCCCGGAGTGTATATTTTGCACGGTGATGCCGACGACAATGTGCCGGTTGAGCAGGCCCGGCAAATGCGCTCCGAACTCGCGCAGTTTCACCCGGATTTCGTCTACAAAGAACAACCGGGGGCCGGACATTGGTGGGGGAATGTCTGTTGTGACTGGCCTCCTATGATGACGTTCTTTGATGACCGCCAAGTCCGGCTGCCGCAGGATGTGGTCGAGGTCAATTTTGTCACGCCCAGTCCCTCGGCATCGTCCGAATGTTTCTGGGCGGAGGTGGAAAGCCAGCAACAGCAGGGCGAAATCAGCCAGGTGAATCTCCGCCAAAAGGCTGAACCTCTGACGGTCTCCGGTACAACGCAAAACGTCGCCGTTCTTGCCTTGAAAACAGGGCGGCTGCGCCCGGCGGAGGCGGCCCCGCACGCCCGGATCGCCATCGACATCGATGGCACTACCCTGCCAGACGTGCCAGTCGGCGCCGACGAAACCGTCCGCCTGCAGCGCACCGAAACCGGCTGGCAGCCGGCCCCGGCCCGAGAGGTCGCTCATAAATCTCCTCGCCGCGCCGGCCCGTTTAAGAACGCTTTTCACGACCGCTTCATGCTGGTCTATGGCACCGGTGGCACCACCGAGGAAAATGCCTGGATGCTCGACCGCGCCCGCCACGATGCCGAAGTTTTTTGGTACCGCGGAAATGGCTCGGTAGATGTGGTGCCCGATTCCGACTGGCAGGTGGCGGCCGGGACCGATCGCAGCGTGATCGTCTACGGCAATGCCTCGATCAATGCCGCATGGCGCGAGCTGTTGGCCGACGCCCCTATCACCATTCATCGCGACGCTTGGCAGGTGCGGGATGAGGCCGCACACCCTGAGCCAGTGGCCTGCCTGATGGTGCGTCCACGGTCCGGCAGCCTAACCGCATCGGTCGCCGTCATCGGCGGAACCACTCTCGCCGCCATGCGCTCAACCGATCGACTGCCCATCTTTTCCTCAGGAACCGCTTATCCTGATGTCTTGATCGTGGCACCGGATTACCTGCGCCAGGGGCCGGCGGCTGTGAAGTTGACCGGGTATTTCGGCCCTGATTGGTCATTGGCCCGAGGTGAATGGGCCCGGCCTACGCCTGCTGATTCCCAGCCAGTGGGAAAGTAATCAGTGGACGGTCGCCTGAACTGCCCCGTTAGCTGGGCCGGGGAGTTTGTTCACCCTCCGCTCAGCCTCAATTATGTCATCGCTTCTTAAATCCCTCAAGCTCATGGCCGACCCGACCCGGGTGCGGCTGTTGAGGTTGCTGCGCGCCCAGGAGCTGACGGTGGCTGAGTTGCAGGAAATCCTAGGCATGGGGCAGTCGCGCATCTCCACCCAATTGTCCCAATTGCGCGCCGCCGGCTTGGTGGGCGATCGTCGCGTCGGCAAAAACATTCACTACGGCGCCCTTGAAACTACAGCCACGGAAGCCCTGTGGTCATTGGTGGCGCAAGCCGGTGATGAATTGCCAGAAGCCGCCGTCGACGACTCCGCCCTCACGCTCACGCTTCGCAAACGCTCGGACAAAGCCCGGGCTTATTTCGACCAACTGGCGGGAAAATTTGGCCGGGCCTATGTGCCGGGTCGTTCATGGAAGGGATTGAGTGAGGCGCTGATCAAGCTGATGGAGCCCGCCGTCATTGCCGATCTGGGAGCAGGGGAGGGCACGCTTTCCCAGATGCTCGCCCAGCGCGCTCGGCACGTCATCGCCGTCGACAGCTCCCCGCGCATGGTTGAATTCGGCGGGCAGCTGGCCCGTGATCATGGAGTGGCCAATCTTGAATTCCGGCTCGGTGACCTCGAGGCGCCTCCCATCGCCGATGCCAGCGTTGACCTCGCTCTCTTCAGCCAGGCCCTGCATCATGCCCAGAAGCCGGCTCGCGCCGTGGCCGAAGCCGCCCGCATCCTCCGACCGGGCGGTCGCATCGTGGTCCTTGACCTGCTGCGCCATGACTTCGAGGAGGCCCGGGAACTCTACGCCGATGTCTGGCTCGGTTTCACCGAGGTCGAACTGGACGGGTTTCTCAAGTCCGCCGGCTTCTCCGCCGTCACCACCGCCGTCGTCGACCGGGAATCCGAACCTCCTCACTTTCAAACCCTGCTGGGCCTAGGAATACGCTGACCAGCGGTTTCCGCACAGTGGGAAAAGCGACGCATCTACCGGTAGACCCGCCGCCGGGCGGTTCACCGTAATTCATCGTCCGACCGGAGAAGGGCGCCGGCACCCCATAAAATCGTCAGAGCTCGCTGGCCCGCCGCCACGTCGCCGGTCGTCCAAAAGTGTTCTAATACCTCTCCGGGCGCAGGCTCCCCGGTATTTAACAACTGGCTCTCCGCCAAGCGTCGCTGCACTTGGCGGGCCACCGCCGCGCCCGTGTCGATGAGGGTCACTCCGTTCCCGGCGATCTCAGCAATCAGCGGCTTGAGAAAAGGATAGTGAGTGCAACCGAGGACAATGGCATCGACCCCGGCCTCGAGCAGTGGCTGCACATACCGAATGACAAGTTGGCGCGTCTCCGAGGAGGACAAAGCGCCGCTTTCCACCGCCTCCGCCAATCCGGGAGCCGACTGCACTACCACCCGCACATCTTTGGCAAAATCATCCAACAAGGCGGCAAAACGAGCGCTCTGCAGCGTGCCCACCGTGGCCAACACTCCGACCACCCCGCGCCGACTCGCTGCCACCGCCGGCTTCACCGCCGGTTCCATCCCAATGATGGGGATCTGCGGCCACTCGGCCCGGAGGGCTGGAGCCGCCGCCGCCGTGGCCGTGTTGCAGGCGATGACAAGCGCCTTGGCGCCGCGCGCAATGAGATGCCGCCCCAGACATCTCGATCTCTCAATGATGAATTCAGGCGGCTTGTTTCCGTAAGGAACATACTTGGAATCAGCAATGTACAATAAACGCTCCCGCGGTAGCAGGTCACGCAGCTCCCTCGCCACAGAGAGGCCACCAACCCCGGAATCAAAAATTCCCACGGGCGCAGCAGGGCCCGGAACATAAGGCTGAGGAGAAGACCGGAACACGGAAGAGCAGAGAACACCTCACAGGCTAGCTGAATCACCGCCGGGCCACTTCCGCTGGCAATGTCTATGACCGGAGGTCAGGAAAATTATGTAGTAATAAAGCTTTCGTTCAGCTTGAATGATTTGTGAACGACGCGGGCCGCCTCCGCAATGACATCCTGATCCACGGTGACGGAAATTTTAATCTCCGACGTGGTGATCATCTGAATGTTGATGCCCGCACGGCCCAGCGCTTCAAACATGTGCGCCGCGACTCCGGAATGACTGCGCATGCCGATGCCGACCGCACTCAACTTGGCAATCCCATCGTCCGCCGAAAGCATCACCCCTGGCAGCGCCGCTAGCACCGGACTCAGCGTCGACGTCGCTTTGGCGAGGTCATTTTTGTGCAGCGTAAAAGATATGTTCGCCTTGCCGTCGAGTCCGACGTTTTGGACGATCATGTCGATGTTTAAATGCGCCGCAGCGAGGGCCATGAAGATCTGGGACGCATTACCGGGTTGGTCGGGCACTCCGCGAATGGTTATCTTTGCCTGATCGCGCTCAATGCTGACGCCGCGGATGACGACGGATTCCATACTCATATCTTCTTCCGTGACAAGGGTTCCTGGATTGGCGTTCATGGAGTTGCGTACTTCAAACTTCACACCGAATTTTTTGGCAAATTCCACCGACCGGCTCTGCATGACCTTGGATCCACTGCTGGCCATCTCCAGCATCTCTTCATAACTAATAACCGGGATGCGCCGCGCATCCGGCACCACCCTCGGGTCACACGTGTAAACACCATCGACATCCGTGAAAATTTGACACAAATCAGCCTTGAGAGCCGCAGCCATCGCAATGGCCGTTAAGTCGGATCCCCCGCGCCCCAGAGTCGTGATGCGTCCGCCACTCGTCTGCCCCTGAAAGCCCGCGACAATGACCACGTGTCCTGAGTCAAGGAGATCATGGACATGCTGCGGGGAAATGTTGGCAATGCGGGCCTTGGTGTGCACGCCGTCCGTTTGAATGCCGGCTTGGGCGCCCGTTACCGATGCGCCTTTTCCTCCCAAGGCATTGATAGCCATCGCCGTAAGTGCAATGGTCTGCTGCTCTCCGGTGGCCAGTAACACATCCATTTCAGCCTCCGAAGGGTCCGTTGAGATCTCTCTCGCCAGCTTGATCAGCCCATCAGTCACCCCGGACATCGCGGAGACGACAGCCACCACTTGATGGCCTTCACGCTGGGTCTCAAGAACGCGGCGGGCCACGTTCTTGATTCGCTCAGGGGTTCCGACGGACGTGCCGCCATATTTTTGCACAATAAGAGCCACAGTTTCTCGAGGAGTCGCTCACTGTGAGCGCGGCCGCCAGCGTGTCAAACGGCCGATCGCTCCCAATCCCATCCACCTGGCCACCAACCCCCCCGTTCGCTCGTCTCACGTCCCAGATGAGCCCAAAATGATGTTTTTGTGATTATTTGTGTTGCAGTGAACAATTGTTCTGGTAGACATGTTCAATTCGATGACTAAAAAATCAATTCCTCCCCGGGTCATTATTGTTCTGCTCATTCTGGCAGCTCTCGCTTCTTTAGGTGGACTGAGATATGCGGGATATCACTTCTTTCCGTCGTCCAAGGCCGATGCCCATGCCCTGCACACCGGTTCACCTTCCTTCCCGCCTTCGCCCCTCCAATTACCCCTCGCTCAGGAGATTTCCGGGCTAAAACCAGAGGCACTGCAGGAGCTGCAGGCGCTGCGCCTTGAATGGGTTTCATGCCAGCAGACACTGGCCGTCGCACAACAGTCGTCCCTCGAAGGCCTGCCCGAGCACAAGGTGGCCGCTGCCCTGGCCGCTTTTGCCGAATCCCATCACGAGCAAATCCTCAAAGCGGCCGCTCTGGAGCAACAAATCAGTGACTTCGTCATCGAGAATGCGCCCGATCTCACGGCTCTCCCAACCCTCAATACCCCGGGTCAGGCAAGTCCCGAGCGATCCCGTGTCGTAACCGAGCGAAACCGCTTCAGCCCCATCCGCGAGGCCTTGGTGAAGGACGGGCTTTCGCTGGAGGAGGCGGAAGCCCGCTGGCCGGCGCCGCCGCTGATTCCGTGAGCGACGCGGCCGTGGCTTCCCCCTGCTTCAGTCAGTTTGGCTCGTATCCCTCTCTTCCCCGTCGTTTTTCTTTTTTCGGTTAGTTCACCTCCATTCCTCCATTCCATTCATTATGCCTCCCGTTTCCTTACTCCATCGTGCGGTTATTTTTTGCGCCGCCTTTTTTCTTGCTCTCATGCCGGTTTGGGCCGGCCTTCCGCGGCAAACCTTTGAGACGCCGGTGTCGGCAGGCGGGCTCCCGGCACCGTGGCAGAGTGTCGGCGCGGTGGCGGCCGTCACTGATGTGGATTCTTTTACGGGCGAGCGATCCTTGTTGCTGAGTCCTCCGCTCACTGACGCGGTCCCTGAAGTCAGTATCCCCGCGGTCATTATGGGAGATGCCCCCGGGTTTATTGACCTGTGGATTAAACCGGTGGCGCGCACGCTGGCGGTGCATCCGCCGGGTCAGGCCGCGGCAGGGCAGCCCACCGAGAGCTCCGGTGTCTTGTATCTGGATGGCGCGCATTTTTTGTTTCAGCGGCAGGGGAATCGTTATGCCATCCTAGCTTTAAACAGGGCTCCCCAACAGCAGACGCTCTGGGTGCGTCTGGGCGGGCGAGCGGGCCGCCCGGCGGACTACGACCTCGAGGACACAGGAGGGCGGGCCAAGGATTGGTTGCGGCTGACAATCCGGCGTGACCTCGTGGCTGGAACGTATGATGTGTGGGTCAATCACATCCTGGCGGGCGTCGAACTGGCGCTCGATCGCGCGGCTACCGGTCCCGAGCTGCGCCTGCAGCACCGGCCGGGCATGGCCCCCGCGGATGGCGCTCTCGCTGCCATGCTGCTCGATGATGTCTTCGCTTCCGCCGAAAACCCCCTGTATGCTGACGCCGATCGCGACGCCCTGCCCGACGTGTGGGAGGCAAGCCATGACGCTCCCGTTGATCCGGCTCTGCCGCGGAGCGTGGCCGTTATGACGTCGGATCGCGCCGCCGATGATGATCTTGATCGTGTCCCCAAGATCTCAGAATACTTTTATGGCAGTCTCCCGACACATCCTGACTCCGACGGCGATGGCATGGGTGATGCCACGGAAATTGAGCACGGGCTTGATCCTGGCTCTCGTCTCGATGCATCCTGGGACTTGGATGCGGATGGGTTCTCCAATGTGGCTGAGAGCCAAGGGCAGGGCGATGGCAACATCAGCGTGCCACCGGTCGGGTCGTTGACCAATGTGGTTTATATCAAGGCGGATCACACTGGCCTGCAAACGGGTGATTTTCAAACGCCCTATCGCACGATCGGGGCTGCCCTCCGGTCGACCCGGCTCTCTGATGGCGGACGGGTGGTCATCCGTGGGGAAGGCGGCCCGCTGACGCACTTTAATGCCAGCGCCGCCGCGGAAAATGCTCCACCGACGTTTGATAACGGCGGGCTCATGATGACCCGGCGATTGCATCTGATAGGGGTCAATGCGGCGCGGGTCGATCTGCAAGGTGCCGCCACCTTTGCCACGGTCACTATTCCCGGTGCTTTTTCGTCACCGGTCTTGGTATGCGAAAACATATCCTTTGAAAATTGCCGTGGGGAGGACGGTGCGGTCTTGCGTGTGGTGGGTACTGTTGGCGAGGTGGTGGTGCGCCAGTGTCGTTTTTCTTCTTGCGATGCCGTGGATGATGGAGGTGCCATCTATGCTCATGGTGCCTCCTTGACGATTGACGATTGTTGGTTTGAGCGTTGTGAGGCGGTGGGTGATGGGGGCGCGGTCTTGGCGGAGGGCGGTACGCAGGTCTTAGTTCGCCGCAGCCATTTTGAGGTGTGTGCGGCCGAGGCTGACGGCGGAGCGTTTTGTGTGCGCGGAGTCACGGTGCAGCCGGTTCTTTTTGAGAGTTGTGTCTTTCAAAAAAATGTGGCGTGGCGCGGAGGTGCGTTGAGCGCTTTGGACGGGGCTGATGCGGAGGTGCGGCAGTGTACCGTGGCCGGTAATTCCGCGGCGGCCGCTAGTGGTGGTGGGGCTTTTTTCGGGGCTTCCACGGCTTCCCTGTTCAATGCCAGTGGATGCATTTTCTGGAACAATTCAGCCGGCGGCGTCACGCATTCGCATCTGGCCAGCGGCACGCACACCATTGATTACTCGACTTTTTCGGGCTGGACCCTGGCGACTGGGCCCGCCGGTGTGGGTAACAATGGCGCTGATCCCGGCTTCCGGGAAGGTGCGCTGCTGCCAACCTCAACAAGCGCTCTGGATTCATCCAACCCGGCCCACTCCCTACTCCCCGACTTTTTCCACAACCCGCGCTGGGATGCGCCCGGCGGAACCCCAGGGGTTATAGTGGATCGAGGCGCCTTCGAACAACAGCCAGATTCGGATGGCGATGGGATGTCAGATGACTGGGAAAAGCGCTATGCGCTGCAATCCCAGAATGCGACTGATGCCGACGCCGACGCGGATCAGGATGGGTATTCGAACTACGAGGAATGGATCGATAAAACCGACCCGTCCAGTGCGGCTTCGCTGAAGGCGGCCGTCGTCTATGTCCATCCAGTCGCAGGCCGGGACTGGCATCCTGGTCCCAATGCGCCTGCCGGAACCCCGGCCCCCGCGCTCCAAGGTGGAATCAGCCATCCGTTTAAATCGATTAAACGCGCGATTCTGGCTTGCGCCCCGCACTGTCGCATCGTTCTGCTGGACGGATCCTACGCTGGGCTTCTCAACACGAATCTCAAACTCGCCGAAACATGGGTGTGGACGCCCCATCTCGCCACGACCGCTCTCACGTCCACGCTCTCCCTGGATACTAAAACTATCCGCGGTCTCAACGGAGCCGGCCGAGTGACGCTCGATGCTGGGGCCGCTACCCGATGTTTCGATCTCGGGCTTTCGGCTAAATCAATCTGGACCCGGGTCACTTTGCAAAACCTCACCTTGCGCCGGGGCTGGAGCGATCTGGGCGGAGCTGTTCGCGTCGCCGGCATGCCGGGTTACGGCAAACTGGTGCTGGAGCGTTGCTTCCTCAACGCGAACCGGGCCACGACGTCGGGCGGGGCGATTCATGTGGTGGGGGCGGGTTTGACGCTGGTCCACTGCGTGCTCTCGGGTAATGAGGCGCCGCAGGGAGGGGCTATTTCGCTGCTGAATCTCGCTCCTGTAGGAAGCGTTTCCTACAGTTTTGCTTCCATTCACCAATCGCGCCTGGCCTACAATGCCGCCACTGGCGTGAATGCCTCCTCAGGTCAGGGCGGTGCCGTGTGCGCCTATGCCAGTTATTTCGCTCTGACCCAGACTCGGCTCGATCACAATATGGCCCAACGCCATGGCGGTGGACTGGCCATTTTGTCCCCTTCGGCTTATTATCCCCCTGCTGTCGGAGAGGGAACAGTCATGGAATTCAACTCCGCGTTGGAACGAGGCGGAGCCGTTTATAGCGAAAATGCTCCTTTCATCGCGACGGCCGCGAAATTCATTGGAAATCTCGCCGGGAGCAACGGCTTCACGGGCGAGGGAGGAGCGGTTTTTCTCGCTCATCCGGCCTCTGTGACGACGTCAGCCATGGGTCATTCCTCGAGAATCGCCCAGTTTATAGCCAGCCAGTTCCGGCTCAATCAAGCCGGCTCGCGGGGGGGAGCGGTCGCCATCGCCGATGCGTCTCCTCTGCTCACCAATTGTGCGTTCACGGAAAACCAGTCCGATGCGAGTGGCGGTCGAGGTGGGGCGGTGGCGGTCTTTTGGCAGGTGCCATTGGCGGCCAATCCTTCTGTGCCGGCCCACTCCAGTGCCCCGCGGTTCGTGCACACAACGTTCACCGGTAACCAATCCAGCGTGGCCGCCAACATCCATGCGGCTGTGCTGACGACACCATGGCTGATTAACTCGATTTTCAGTGACGGGCTCGTCCGACCCGCCTCTCCCACCCTCGTTGGCCCCCGCCAGTTGCATGGCTGCCTGCTGGCGGCCCCGGATGCCATTTCTTCCCCATTGGAGTCGTCCGTCGCCCGCCGCAACCAGCTCGGCTCTCCGCTGCTGGTCTTCGATGGCATCCACCTGGCCTCGCCGGTTCGCCCGGCTTCGGATACATCCTCCTTGAGCGGGGGAATCGAGCCCGGATCATCCGCCTCGTTCATCCGTCCTCTGACGGACATGGACAATGACGTCCGGCCCGTGGCCGTCAGTGGGAAGTTTACCCTCATGCGCGGGTGCGATGAGCCCCGCGACGCGGATAATGACTCGCTGCCGGATTGGTTTGAATCGCTCGCTCTGGCCTTCTCCTCTCACGACGCGTTGACTACTCTGGCGCACACCCATCCCGTCACCGCCTCGTTCCCGACTCCCCACCATGCCATTCCTACGAATAACGCCGATGGCGATGCCTACACCCTGACTCAAGAATTGTTCTATGGCGGGCAGCCCGACCGCCCGGAATCGATCTTCAGCGGCCATGATGCCGATGGCGATGGGCTGTCCGATCTGCATGAGCGGCTGACCCTAGGCCTGCATTGGCTCAATCCGGACGTCAACAACGATGGAATCGCCGATGGATGGGCCATGCGCCATTTTGGTGGATTGACGGTCGATCCGGAGGGCGATCCGGATGGTGACGGCTTGAGTAATCAAGTGGAAGCCGTGGCCGGCACGTCTCCCATTCATGCAGATAGCGATGGCGATGGGGTGCCCGACGCTTGGGAACTGGCCACTGGTTCAGATCCGGCTCGCACCGACTCTGATGGCGACGGTCATCCAGATGTCTGGGGAGTCATCCCACCGGACGCCAGCGGCCAATTCCCATCCGGCCTGCACCAACCCAGCGCCGCTGAACCATGGTACATCGAACAGGGATGGAGTTATTTTGAGTTGAAGCCGGGCAATTACTTTTATTCGAGAGCCGATGCTTCGTGGGGGCTGGATTCGATGAACGAAGCGTCGGATACCTTTATGCAGCCGCAACTGCCCGCTACGGTAACCGACCCGGCCGGACTTGAAGATTTCTGTCTGACTCTCAAGAACACGCTCGGCGCTCATACGCCATTTCGACCAGCGGCGCGGGTCAATCCCTCCCTGCTCTCGATCAGTACTCATCAGGATGATTTGTCCGCCCATGGGAGGCTTCGGTTTCAGCCGATGATGCAGGGGCTGACGTTGCCTGTGGAGCAGCTGACCACGCTGCTGGCCCAGCCCCGAACGACGGAATGGGCCGCACAATGGCAGGCGCAAGTCAAGGCGGCGCACACGGCCGGATTTTTCGAAAAAGATCACGGGCGCGCCAGCCAGCGATGGGGGGCAGCCGCCATCTCGACTGGTGTCGTCCATGAGGTCACCCGTTTTGTTCCCACCTTCCGCCTGCGCTCCGCCTTGCCGAACGGCGCCCCCAAGGATGTCTCTGTCACGTTTCTCCGGTTTCGTGGCCGATCCGCCCAGACGTCCCGTTTTCTGACCTCTTCAGCCTCGCCCGTCACCGGCTACCCGCTTGAGGAAAATGCCTTCACCCTCGAGCCGGTCACCCTGACTCTCGCCAAAGGCTCCCAATCGGGTCCGATTCTCAGCTTGAATCCTCAGACCACTACGCCGCTGACGGCGGTCGCTCCCACCCTTCCGACGGGTTACCCCTCTCCCACTTTTTTTGAAATCCATCAGTTCGACAGACTGCTGCCGCTCGAAATCAAAGTCCATCAAACCGTGGGCGGGCCGGAGGGAAGCGCCCCTAAATACGCGCATGCACCAGCGAAGTATAATGCGTCTAATCTGTTCTCGCTCTGGCCGAATGAGCCAGCGGTGGTAAAAGTTCGGCTCCCGCTGCCGGCCGCCACCTTGCCGCCGAATTTCATCACCTGGTCCATCCCCGGTCATGCGTATGGTGGCAATACGCTGGAGGCACCGGTGAAATGGGCTGGAGTGTCGGCGGGGACCAAGGAAATCCTCATCACCATGGGTGGCGTTCAGTTCAAAGTGCACATTGTCGTGCAGCGTGTCGGTCTGCTCAGTCAGGCGGAAGCCGCTCTTCTCGCTCCCAATGCAGCTCCGGTGATGCTGGCCAACCGCCAAGAAGCCATTGATTTCGGCGCATTGTACCCGGTCGGGCCGAAACAAGATGCCATGCGGCATGCTTATTGGTGTTCGCTTTCTGCATCAACAGGATTTGTGACACCGAATGACGTCAGCATGATCTCGCAAGGCCATGAATATACAAATCGATACGATGGGCGACAGCAGGCATTTAACAGCACCATCGACCTTAAAAACAACGCGGTCGGATGTGACGTGATTTATCAATCTAACGGTCAGCCGAATCGAAGGGCGATCCGTGCTGAACTGGAGCGGCGCTACGATGCCGGCGAGATGTACATCTGGGAGGTTCCAGACGGGGCCGCCAGTCCTCTGCAGCAAGCCAGTGAGGGTATTGTCATCAAATCGAACAACCAGCGCATCCACCCATGAAATATTGTTTCATCGCCTTGTTGTTTCTCATCGATTGGACCGGTGGGGCCGCGGCTGTCGATCGTTTCGCCGCTCTTGGAAAAATGATCATCCCTGAAAACGTCAGTCTGGGGATGTCTCCGGAGGATTTTACGGCCAGCCGACCGGCGGCTTTGGAAGGCCCTACTCCGTTGGGCGGGGTGGAAGGGGCTCTCAGCTTCACGGAGATACTGAATCAGGGAAGTTCCACACAGGTTGCCTATTGGTATTTTTTTTACGAGGGTAAGCTGGGTGGCGTGTTAAAAACTCAGGTGGCGGGCCTGATCGGGATTGAGCAAAGTCAGGTCCAAGCGCGTGAAACGTATGTCCATCTGGTGGATCTCCTGGGAGAGCCGCGGTCGGAACCGGTGCTTCGCAATGGAGAAAGCGGTTTGGTCACGGTCCAAGCGGAGATATGGCGCGATGATGCCGCCGGGTGTACGGCGTGTTTCATCGCCACAACTCAGGAAATCACCACCGCCCTCGTGGTTCCCAGTCACTTTCCACTCAACCGGATCTTTATGTCGCCGGACCCGGAACGTTTTGCCACCGAGATGGAACCAGAAAATGACCAAAGCGTTAATATTCTCAATTATCACCTCACGGCAGTGGAAGCTGGTGCGGTCCCCGATGATCAAAAATCAACGCCGTCACTCTCCGTTCTCGATCCGCTGCCCACCGTGGTGTCACGTCCAGTAGCGCCTAGCCAGCGTCAAATCATAGCCCGCGCCAGCGGGGCGTTAGCATGGACTCTGCTCGGTGGACTGCTGGCGCTCGTGCTCTGTGCCGCCTGGCGATCGCGTCGGCCCTCCTCCTAAGACGGCGGCCGCTGCGCTTTCATGAGCTTGATGGATGTGGCCCGAAGGCCAAGTGTGAAAGCCGGGGCCGGCGTACCCGGCTACAGCGGCGGCTTGGCCGCCGCGTGGTTGTTTCGTGTTTGGGTCTTCTGTAGCCGTGGGTCGCTGACCCCGGTCGCGGCGCCGAACGTTTCTCCGAACGTTTCTCCGAACGTCTTTTTGGCCGATGACCTGAATGCGTGGGCTCCACTCATTCCTCTTCGAATCCTCACGGCTCTCGATGAGCCGTGTGTTTTGGACGGTTTTTTTCGCGATGGCGGATAATGAGCCCGGGGGGCTCTCATCGGCGGGTCTTCCGGGCTTCCGGTCTTTTTGGTCAGACGGGAGTTCCGGTCGTGCCGACTATTTCGCGGAAGCGAGCGATGATTTTCTGGGTGATGGGGCCGGGTTTGCCTGTTCCGAGGACGCGTTGGTCGAGTTTGGTGGCGGCGATGACTTCGGCGGCGGTGCCGGTGAGGAAGCATTCGTCGCAGGTATAGATATCATGGCGGGACAGGTCTCGTTCGGCGAGCGGGATGCCTAATTCTTTGGCGATGTCGATGACCGCGGCCCGGGTGATGCCGGGTAGGGCGCCGGCGGTGATGGGCGGGGTGGTGATCAATCCATCGCGGATGACGAAGACGTTGTCGCCGGTGCATTCGGCTACCAATCCCAAGTCATTGAGGATCAATCCTTCTTCGGCGCCAGCTTGGAGGGCCTCGACCTTGGCCATCACATTGTTCAGGTAATTCAAGCTTTTGACCTGAGGGCTGAGAATGTCGTGTGATGGGCGGCGGCTGGAGCAGGTGGCCATGGTCAGGCCGTTGGCGTAAGCTTCTTCCGAGTAGAGTGAAATAGTGTCGACGATGATGATCACCGATGCTTTGGGGCATTTGTAGGGGGAGAGGCCCATCGGGCCGACCCCGCGGGTGATGACGAGGCGGATGTAGCCATCGACGAGACCGTTGGCTCTGATGGTCGCGCAGGTGGCGGCGATCATTTCCTGCGGAGTGAGCGGGATGGTGAGGAGGATTGATTTGGCTGAGTCGTACAATCGCCGGATGTGTTCTTCGAGGCGGAAGACGCGGTGATTGTAGAAGCGGATGCCTTCGAAGACACCATCGCCATAGAGCAGGCCGTGGTCGAAGACGGAGACCTTTGCATCAGCTTCATCGACAATCAGGCCATCAAGGTAAATCTTTTTCATGATCAGGGGTTCGATGTAGCTGCAAATGGGAGTGATGAAACACGAATTTTACGTGGTGTGTCCATTGGCTGGGGCCGGGGTGGTTTGTTCATCGCTGGCGACTTGACCGTGGGCCAGCGTGATTTTGCGGTCTCCGAGGCGGGCGAGGCTTTGGTCGTGGGTGACGACGACGAGGGTTTTCCTTCCTTCGGCGACGAGGGAGAGGAGCAGTTGCATGACGTCGTTGCCGGTGGTGGCGTCGAGGTTGCCGGTGGGTTCATCGGCGAAGAGCAGGCTGGGGTCATTGACGAGGGCGCGGGCGATGGCGACGCGTTGTTGTTCTCCGCCGCTCAATTCATGGGGCAGGTGGTGGAGGCGGGGGCCGAGGCCGACTTTTTCCAGCAGGCTGGCGGCGCGGTCGCGGGCGCGGCGACCGCCGATGAGGGCGGGCAGTGCGACATTTTCCAAGGCGGTTAATTCTGGCAGGAGGAAGTAGCTTTGAAAGACGTACCCCATGCTGGTATTGCGAAGGCGTGCGAGTCGCGACTCTCCGAGGGTGTACAGGTTTTCGCTGCCGAGGAAGACGTGTCCGCGCCCAGGTCTTTCTAGGCCGGCCAGCGTGTAGAGCAGGGTGGTTTTACCGGCTCCGGAGGATCCGCATAAAAAGACTCTCTGACCGGCCGGTACTTCGAGGGAAAGGCCTCGCAGGACGTCGATTTTTTGGGCACCAATTTCAAAAGTCCTCCACAGGTCGGTGGCGCGAAGGGCGGCGGGGGCTGGAGTGGGCGATGGGGCAGACACAGGGCAGAATGAGGGCGAGGTGTAGCTGAGGGAGTTTTTGAACGAGTGTGTCGCGGTGGAGTCGGGCTTCGGTCAGCGCCGCTTGTTTTCCGCGATGTAATTTGTCTGCGAAGAATTTGGAAGTTATTTTCCTTTGAGGCTGACGCGCACGAACCATCCGTGGTTGTGCTTTTCGGGCTGGTCTATGCGGCTAATGCCGTCATTGGGCCGGGAAAGTTTCATGTGAGGGGCGTGTTCATTGTGCGGGGGATTGGGGCAGTGCAAGCGCTCTTTCTGACGCCTTGAGACGGTGACGATGTGGGCTGGCGTGGGGTGGCGGTTGGCGTTAGAATGGATGGCCGGTGATGTGAGCTGGCATGGACGATTTTCAGATGAGCCGGTCACTTTTAACTTTCGATCCACCGCCCCAGGCTCCGGCTGGGGTGGTGGCGGTGGCCTTGGCCCCGGATCGCGCGCGGAGTCGCGAGTGGAGCACGGTGCTTTTGGCTAAGGGGGTACCGCATTGGACGGCTGAGACGGCGGAGGGGATGGCGGTTTTTGTTCCTCCTGAGCGGGAGGAGCTGGCGTTGGTGCAGCTGGCGGCTTACGATCGAGAGCAAAGGCAGGAGGAGGAAGCGGTGCGTAGGGCTCCGCCACCGCCGCCGGAGGTGATGGGTGCGGTTTGGCCTGGTTTGTTGGTGATGGCTGTGGTGCTGGGAGGGGTCCATTGGTGGAAGGTGTCGGTGGCCCGGGATTTGGCCCGGAGCTGGTCTCGGGATGGAGTGGAGATTTTTGTGGATGGCGAGTGGTGGCGTGCGGCCACGGCGTTGCTGGTGCATGCGGACATGGCGCATTTACTGGGCAATCTGTCGTTTGGGCTTTTATTGATGTGGTTTGTGGTGCGGGCGTTTGGGAGGTGGCTGGGCTGGTGGTGGGTCGGCTGGGCTGGGGTTTTGGGGAATTTTGCGGTGGCGGCGTTTTTTTATCCTGAGCGGTGGGCTGGGGTGGGGGCGTCGACGGCTGTTTTTGCGGCGGTGGGTTTGCTGGTGGCGCATGGGATGATTTGGTCTCATGGCGGACAGGGGTTCCGGCGGCATCGATCGTGGCTGGTGCCCTTTGGTGGGGGATTGGGGTTGCTGGGGGTTTTTGGTTCTGGGGGGGATGGGTTGAATGTGGATGTGGGGGCGCATCTGGCTGGTTTTGTGGCGGGGGTGGTGGTGGGCATGCCGGTGGCGTGGTGGCAGCGATGGTGCCGGGTGCGGGAGCGCCCGGTGCGGCAAGCGGCGGTTTCCTGATGCGAAAAATGCTTTTCCCCTGACGGCTTCGCAGGCAGACTGCTCCCAGCCGGCCCAACGGCCGTCACCACCATCCACCCCGATATCCCCGTCATCATGACCACTCGTCGTCGATTCCTCGCTACGTCCGCCCTCGCCCTGCCGTCGATTTCATCGTGGCTCAAGGCCGCCGAAACCCCACTGCCCTTCAAGATTTCCCTCGCTCAGTGGTCGCTTCATAAAGCCCACTTTGCCGGCACCATGAAGAACATGGATTTCCCTGCGGTGGCGAAGAACGATTTTGGGATCACCGGCATTGAGTTTGTGAATCAGTTCTGGAAAGATCAGGCGAAGGATCAGTCATATCTGAAAGAGCTGAAGCAGCGCTGCACTGATCTCGGGGTCACTCCGGTCCTCATCATGTGTGATGGGGAGGGGAATCTGGGGGATCCTGATCAGGCTAAGCGGCATCAAGCGGTGGATAATCATAAAAAATGGGTCGAGGCCGCCATCTTTCTCGGATGCCACAGTATCCGGGTCAATGCCGCCACGGGCGACGCCGGTACTCCGGAGGAACAAAGGGGGCGCGCGGCTGAAGGATTGCGCAAACTCGCTGAATTCGCCAAGCCTCATGACATCGGCGTCATCGTTGAAAATCACGGCGGGCTTTCCTCCAACGGTGAGTGGCTGGCCGCCACCATCAAAGAAGTAGGACTGCCGAATGCCGGGACCCTGCCGGATTTTGGAAATTTTCATAGCTATGATCGCTACAAGGGCGTGGATGAGACCATGCCTTACGCCAAAGGAGTCAGTGCCAAGAGCCATGATTTTGATCCGGTGACGGGTGAGGAAACCCAGACGGACTACCGCAAAATGATGGATTTGGTGATCAAGAAGCATGCGTATTCGGGCTGGGTGGGGATTGAATATGAAGGTTCCAAGCTTGATGAGCCGGCTGGCATCAGAGCGACAAAGGCCTTGTTGGAAAAGATTCGCGCCGAAATGGTGAAGGCTTGAGGTGGCGGGGGGGCGCTTCCATGATGGGCGTGGAAGCGTGGCATGGCCGGGAGAGGTGGGGCGGTTTTTGTCCCGGTAGCTTGGTTTTGGCGGCGGCCTGATGGGTCATCTGCTCACGGTGGCCTAGGCAAATGCTTGCGGGGTAAGAGAGGGGTTCCTTGTCTTGCGGGGGCGGATGGAGTAAGGATGATGAGGTTATGAGAGCTGAAGACGACACTGCCGGACCCGGGCCTGAGCGCATGGAGCTGGGTGCTGGTGTGGCCCCTACCGATGACGAGGCGACTCGCCGGCAATTTTTGCAGAAAGTGGCTTGTTTGGGGCTAGGGGGGTGTGCGCTGCTGGGACCGGTGGTGGCGGGTGCGGTGGTGGTGGCTCACCCGTTGGTGGAGCGTCGAGGTTCTGGGTTGTTGGTGCGGCTGGCTGGATTGGAGGATCTTCCGGTGGGTGGGGCGCCGCAGTTGTATCAGGTGCTGGCTGAACCCTCTGAGGCTTGGCTCAAGTTTTCGCGCCGGGCGATTGGCTCAGTTTTTCTGATGCGCACTGGCGAGCGTGAGGTGAGCGCCTTCAATTCGGCGTGTCCGCACGTCAGTGGTCCGATTACTTGGCGTGAAGAGACGCGGGATTTCTTCTGTCCGCTGCACGAAAGTCGTTTTGCGGCCGACGGAGTCCGGCTGGGGACGGCCTCTCCGAGTCCGCGGGATCTTGATGCTCTCGACGTTGAGCTCCGTGGAGCGGAAGTGTGGGTTCGATTTCAAAATTTCACTCCTAATATGGCGCAGAAGAAGCCGGCTTAAGTGGCGGGTGCTGGGCTGGTGGTGTCATTGTTTCAACTACGACTGATTTTTCATGCGAGCACTTTTTGATTGGTTTGAGGAGCGGACTGGGCTGGCGGCCTTTTTCCGGGATCTATTTTTTCATGCGGTGCCGGGCGGGCCGGGTTGGCGGCGGGTGTGGGGGACGCTGGTCTTATTTGCTTTATTTTCCCAGTGTGTGACGGGGCTGGCGTTGTGGCTTTATTATGTTCCTGGGGTGGTGAGTTCGTGGGAGAGTGTGCATTTTATCCAGACGAAAGTGGCTGGTGGGTGGTTGGTGCGCGGGCTTCATCATTATGTGGCGCAGGTCATGGTGGTGCTGCTGGTGCTGCATTTGTTGCAGCTGGTGATTGGCGGGCTGTATCGGGCGCCGCGTGAGATTGGGTTTTGGCTGAGCGTGGTCATGACGGGGGTGGTGCTGGCCACCTGCTTCACGGGGTATATTCTGCCTTGGGATCGGCGCGGTTTCATGGCCTCGCAGGTCAGCAGTGGGTTGATGGCCAACGGTCCCTTCGTGGGTCCGTGGATTCGTGAGTTGTTTTTAGGTGGGGTGCAGCCGGGACAGGCGACCTTGCAGCGGGTCATGGTCCTTCATTCGGGGGTGCTTCCCGGCGTGATCATCGGGTTAATCGTGATGCAGACGCTGGTGTTTCGTCGTGCGGTGCGCCATGAGCGCCGTCGAGGGGAGGGAACGGCGGTGCCGGCGGGGACCGGGTTGGAGGAAGCGGGGTTGCCGGTCACGGCATGGTTTCCGGGGCAGGCCTGGCGTGATGCGGCGGCGTGTGCGGCCTTTTTGTCGGCGATGATGGTGATTACGGTCGTGGCTGGCGGTGCGCCGTTGGAGGCTCCGGCGGACGTCTCTGTGGCAGATCCATCGGCTCGGCCTGAGTGGTATTTTCTTTTCCTCTTCAGATTATTGCATCTCGAGATTTTCGCTGGATCGCGCCAATTTATTCCGGCGATGGTGTTGCCTGGGGCGGCGTTTGGATTTCTGATTTTGATGCCATTTTTGGCGCGCTGGAAGTTTGGTCACCGGGTGAATGTGTTTGCGGCGTGTGCGGGGGTGGCGGGGTATAGCCTATTGACGGCGTGGACGTGGGTGCACGACTGGCGTGATCCTGGGCAGCGGGCGGCGATGGTTCAGGCGAAGAAAGAGGCGGCGCGTGCGCATACGTTGGCGGTGAAGCTGGATGGTTTGCCTCCCGGGGGCATGGCGGCCGTCTTGGCCGGGGATGCGTACACGCAGGGGCCGCGGTTGTTTGCGCAGAAATGTGCTTCGTGCCATGCCTATGACGGACACAATGGACAAGGTCGACCGCTGGCCACGCCGGCCAGTGCTGCTGATCTGGCTGGGTTTGGGTCGCGTCAGTGGTTGAGCGAATTTCTTGATCCAGCGCACCTCGTCACCCCGAAATATTGGGGGGAGACGGGGTTTGTGAAACCGTCAGAGGGCGAAAAAGTGAGTAAAATGGTCACCTTTGTCACTGAGGACGTCGCGGGTTATTCGGCGGTTGAAAAGTCGCATCTGGAAAAAGTGGTATGGGCCTTGAGTGCGGAGGCCGGGTTGCCCGCGCAAGCGGCGGTTGATGCTCGCGATGCGACCTTGATCGCGGAAGGTCGCCGCCTGCTAGGGGAGGAAGGGCTGGCTTGTACGGACTGTCATGCCTGGCGCGAGGAAACCGGCGGGCGGCCGGTGCTCGACGGTTGGGGCAGCCGGCAGTGGATGATCGATTTTATTCATGATCCGGCGCATGATCGTTTTTATGGCTCACGCAACGACCGGATGCCCTCGTATGGGGTCAAAGGGGAGCTGACGCCCGATCAGATAGGCATGATTGTGGACTGGCTGCGCGGGGATGCGCCCTGACCGTGAGCGGAGGGGGTGCAGGGTTTTCCTTGGGAGAGTGCGTCAAAGCCGTTGCGTCGGCGCATCCGTCCACTATGCTCTGGGATGCGTGATGTGGCAGCAGCAGTTTTGATTGTCGCGGCCGTGGCGGTTTTCCGCCTGGCTGGTCCGCTGGCGGGTGGTGAAACAGCTTTGTTGCTGGCGAACATTTCTCCTTTGGCTGCGGTCGTTGTCGGTGGAGCGATTTACATGCCGCGGCGTGCGGCCTTTATGGTGCCCTTCGGGGCGCTTTTTGTTTCTACGCTGGTGGTGAACGCGGTCCGGGGATGGCCGCTGATCAGTCCGTACACCGCGGTGGTGGCACTGTGTTTTGCCCTCGTCTTTGCCCTGGCGTGGCTGGTGCGGGGGACGCGCCGCGTCTCGACCGTTCTCGGTGTGACCGTCGCAGGGACCTTGGTTTTCTATGTGTTGAGCAATACCGTGGCTTGGTTTTTTGAGCCGGCTTATGCTCCTTCGGCGGCAGGCTGGCTGCAGGCGCAGACCGTGGGACTGCCCATCCCCGGCGCCCCGCCGGCTTGGTGGTTTTTTGCCAAATCTCTGGCCGGAGACTTGCTCTTTTCGTCCCTCATGATCGCCGTTTGTCACCCCCGGGCCCAGCGCGCCGCTGCACCCGAAACCGTGGTTCCCGTCGTTCCCGTTCTGGCTGCAGAGGTTTCAGTCGCCGCCTCGGAGGCTGTTTGCACTCCCGAGGTTTACTCACACCCTGTTCATTCTTGATTTTCCGCTGCCTTCCTGGTCCCTTGTTCTTCTCATTCCATGCCTGTCCTCGCTGAATCCACCACTGATTTCTCGAAAACTGAGATCAATGCCGCGCTCACTGCCGAGCAAAAGAGGCATTTGTTGCGCGATATGATCCGGATCCGGGAATTTGAGACCGGCGCTTTTGAGCAGTATCAGAAGAAAAAAATGGGCGGGTTTCTTCATTTGTATATTGGTCAGGAGGCGGTGGCGGTGGGTTCGGTGTCGCTGATGGGTGACAATGACCATGTGATTACGGCTTATCGTGATCACGGGCACGCGTTGGCGGTTGGCATGGGCATGGACGAGTGCATGGCGGAGCTTTTTGGCAAACGCACGGGTTGTTCAAAGGGCAAAGGTGGATCCATGCATTTTTTCGCTCCTGATAAAAACTATTGGGGGGGGCATGGTATTGTCGGTGGCCAGACTCCGCTGGGGCTGGGACTGGCTTTTGGTTTGAAATATAAGGGGTTAAAGGGGTGTTCGATGTGTTTTCTGGGTGATGGGGCGGTCAATCAGGGCGCCTATCACGAGTCGCTGAACCTTGCGGGGCTCTGGGACCTGCCTGTCATTTACGTCATTGAAAACAATGGATACTCGATGGGGACCAGTCAGAAGCGTTCCAGCGCCTTCAACACCTGTCTCGCGGAGCGGGCTGCTGGTTACGGCATTATCTGGGATGTGGTTCGCAACGGCTCTGATTTGTATGAAGTCCGCGAAGTCGTGGGTCGGGCCGTGGAACGCGCCCATGCGGAAAGCCGTCCCACCGTTCTTGAGATTTCCACGTATCGTTATGAAGGCCATTCGGTGGCTGACGCGAAGCACAATAAACAAACCTTACAGGAAGGGTACCGGACCAAGGACGAGATCGAGCATTATCGCAAAAACTTTGATCCGATCGGCAATTTCAGCGAGAAGCTGATTCAGGAAGGGGTGACGACGGAGGAAGAGATCAAGGAGATCCGCAAAGCGGCGGTGGCGGAGACCCGGGCCTCGGTGACTTTTGCCGATCAGAGTGCGTTTCCCACGGCGGAGGACCTGCTGACGGATGTGTACAGTGAAGTTGACCACAACACGCTGGCCGGCCGGACGGGCCGTCATTTTTTCAACGACTAGACAAGTGACTCTGGGCGGCGCGGGTGTGGTTGGGGTTCTTCCCTGCCGTCCGTGGCGCGAACGGGCTCGTGAGGCGGGCTCTTTGGCGCTTTTTCCGCCCGGTCGACACATTGATACATTTTCTCATGCGCACTATTACTTACCGGCAGGCCCTGAACGAGGCCTTTGACGAAGAAATTCAACGCGATCCCAACGTCTTCCTGATTGGCGAGGAAGTGGCGGAGTATGATGGTGCTTATAAAGTGACTCAGGGGTTGTGGAAAAAGCACGGGGACAAACGGGTGGTGGACTCTCCTATCAGCGAATCCGGTTTTATTGGCATGGCGGTGGGGGCTTCAATGCTCGGATTGCGGCCGGTCTGTGAGTTGATGTTTTGGAGTTTTTACACGGTGGCTTGGGACCAGATCGCGAACAATGCGGGCATGGTTCGTTACATGTCTGGTGGTTTGATCAACTGTCCGATTGTCATTCGGGGGCCGGCCAATGGCGGGACCAATGTGGGGGCGACTCATTCGCACACGCCGGAAAACATCATGGCCACTATTCCCGGGCTTAAAGTCGTCTGTCCGGCCACGGCTCGTGACGCCAAAGGTTTGATGAAGACCGCTATCCGCGACAACGACCCCGTGATGTTCATGGAAAACACCATGCTTTACGGCCTTGAGGGCGAGGTGCCGGATCCGGCGGATGGAGATTTTACCATTCCCTTGGGGGTGGCTGATCTGAAGCGCGAAGGGGGCGATGTGTCCCTGATCGCCCACGGCCGCTCGGTGTTGATCGCTCTCGAGGCGGCTGAAATTTTGTCGGCCGAGCATGGCATCGAATGTGATGTCTTGGACTTGCGCTCCATTCGTCCGCTCGATGAAGAGGCCATTCTCGAGACGGTGGCTAAAACGAGCCGGGTCGTCTTGGTGGACGAAAACAAACCGTTTTGCGGCGTCAGTGCGCAGATTGCGGCGCTCATTCAGGAAAAGGCCTTTGATGATCTGGATGCGCCGGTACAGCGGGTGTGCTCGATTGATGCTCCGGCCATTTATAGCCCCCCGGTGGAAAAAGAACAGTTGCCGACGGCCCGGCGGGTGATCGACAAAGTGCTTTCGATCATTTAACGAGATCGTTTATGCTGCCGGCTCGCGCTTTTTGTCCTGACGCAGTTTTGCTGCACCCGTTGGGGTCGCATGCGTGGTGGGTGCGTCTTCCGAATGGGCACGAGCTGGCTGGGGTCGTGCGGCGTGTTGATCGCGAAGCGGCTGTGGGGTTGGCGGCTGGCCAGCGGGTGACGTTGGAGGTGGCTCCGGCCGATTTTTCGCGCGGGCGCCTGCGTCTATCCTGGTCTGGAGAGGGGGCTGGTCCGTCGGCGGCCTGAGCGGGTGGGGTGTGTTTTTCTTTTTTTGGGGGGCGTGTCGACCGTGAAGCGGGGGGTACGGGGTGTTGATTTTGTGTGCCCCATGGGTTGCCAAAAACGTGGGACCGGGTTATTAACGGGGTGCCTCAACTCGTCCCCGGATTGTGGGCAGACCCATTTCACTCCATGAAGATCGCCCGGAGCATTCTTTTTAGTGTGGCCTTCGCGGCCGCTGCCCCTTCCCCCGTGCGCGCGCAGTTGGGCCTTGATTCGCTTGGGTTTCTGGAGCAGCTCGGTAGTGATGTGAAAATCGACACGGAGGACACGCAATACGATGCTGAAAAGGGTGCGATTGTGTGGAGCGGCAATGTGCATTTGCAATTGCAGGGCACAGAGATTTTTGCGGATCGGGCTGAATTTGACACCAAATTAGAGGAGATTCGGGTGACGGGGAAGGTGTCGATTTACCGCGAGGGGGTCTTGTATCGTGGGGAGCGGGCTACGTACCGGGTGCGCACGCAGGAGATTGATGCGGTGGAGATGCGCAGTGCATTTGAGCCGGTTTTTTTCAGCACCGAGCAGTTGGACAGTGATCTTTCTGAGATTTCGGTGGTCAACACGATGAACACCGTTTTTACGACGGATGACAGTTCTGATCCGGACTGGTTTATCAAGGCGGAGAAGATCGAGATCTACCCGGAAGACAGGGTGGTATTTCATAGCCCCAAACTTTACGTAGGCAAAGTGCCGGTCTTGTGGCTGCCTTACATGTCGCAGCCATTGCAGGAGGACTTGGGCTATCAGTTCACGCCCGGTTACAGCAGTCAGTGGGGGGCTTATCTTCTGAATCGGTATGGCACGCTCTGGGGTGACCATTCCGTTGTGCAGTTCAATCTTGATGGCCGCACTGAAAGGGGGATGGCCGGAGGGGTGGACATTCTGTCCCAGAAGTGGAGAGGAAATCCGAATTTTGGCAAGTTTCAGGCTTATTATGCCAACGATACGGATCCTGAGCAGTCAGCGGTCAATTCCAGTGCTGAAGACCGTTCCCAGCTCGACAGCGATCGTTATCGCCTGAATTTTCACCATCGTGTCTACTTGCCCGGGCCGGAAGAGAGCACGCTTTACGTTGATTTTGACATCAATAAAGTCAGCGATGAATTCTTCTACGAGGACTTTTTCCCCAGCGATTTCCGACTGGACCCGCAGCCTGACAACTTGATTACGCTGACCAAGCAGCATGAGCGTGGGGAGTTGAATGTATTGACGCGTTTTCAGGCGAATGATTTTTATCGCACGGACACTCGGCTTCCTGAAGTGGCGTTGGATTTGACGCGTCAGCCGATTTTCAACACGGGGGCATTTTATTGGGGTACGACTTCCTTTGGCATTTACGAAGATCAGCTGAGTGAACCGACGCGTCGACGGGTGCGCGAGCAGGTGTCTGCGCTGGAGGACGATATCCGCTTGGCGGATGAATTCGCCGCAGAATTCGCCGACAACAGCGGGCGGCGCAGTCAGTTGGACTCGGCCGTCCAAACGCAGGACCGTCAGACGTTGCTGGATGAGCTGCGCAGTCAGCTTGATCCGAGCGGGTTCAGCCGACTCTACAGCTACCACGAGGCGCTTTACCCGATTGTTCTCGGCGGCGGAGCGGTGACCATCACGCCTAAAGTCGGTGGTGGCGCGGCCAACTATTCTGGAGTGGACGGCCCGGAGCCGGACAATTCCACACGCGCGATCTTTCATGCGGGCGTCGACGTCTCGACCAAGTTCTCGAAGTTTTACGATGACATCCGTGTTCCCAGTCTGGGGTTGGATGGGGTCATGCACGTGGTCCAGCCGTATATGAGTTATTCTTATGTGGATGCGGACGAGTTGGGCGCTGGATTCCGTCGAGTTGACCGTCTGGTGCCGACGAACCGGCTCCGTCCATTGGATGTGCCACAGTTCACGGCGGTGGATGGACTGCAATCGTGGAACATTCTTCGGATGGGGGTAGAGAACCGCTTGCTCACGCGCCGCGGGGCGGCCAGTCATCCTTGGCTGACCAGCAACACGTATTTTGACACGTATTTGGAGGATCCCGAGTTTGATCGCGACACGTCGAACTTGTTTGAGGAGATTGCATGGTTTCCTCTGCCGTGGATGCGGATGAATCTGGGAGCGCAGCTACCGATGTTGGGGGGAGATTATTCTTTCACGGAAGCAAATACGGGGGTGACGTTGATGCCGACCCGGGACTTTGAATTTAACGTGAGCCACCGGTTTCTTCAGGATGATCCGTTTTTCATTGATTCCAACTTAGTGGATCTGCGCACGTACATGCGATTGAATGAAAACTGGGGGTTGAGCAGTTTTCACCGGTATGAGTTTGAGGACAGTACCTTCGAAACGCAGCAATACACGGTGCATCGCGACTTGAATACTTGGACCGCGGCCTTGGGGTTGTTGTTGCGCGACAATCGGGGGGAACAGGAAACGGGGGTGGTCTTGTCGCTGACATTGAAGGACTTTCCAAATCTGACGGTTCCACTTGGCATCGATGCTCTGGGGGGCGGTGACTGATCTGGTGTGTTTTTTTTATGTCTGAACGAGGGGTCTGGCTGACGCCTTGGCAGGCAGCAATTCCCGTACAGTCAGCCTGTTTCTCATGGACTCCTTATCGCCTGTCGCCCGCAAATTCATCCTTCATTGGGGTGAAATGGGGACGCGCTGGGGGTTAAACAGGACCGTGGCGCAAATTCACGCGCTACTGTATCTGGCTGAAAAGCCGCTGCACGCGGAGCAAATCTGTGAACAACTGGGGCTGGCGCGGTCGAACGTGAGCACGAGCCTGCGCGAACTGCAGAACTGGGGCATTGTTAAAATCGTGCATATGATGGGTGATCGGCGCGATCATTTTGAGTCGATTCACGATGTATGGGAGTTATTCCGGGTGATTGTGGCGGAGCGCAAGCGTCGGGAAATGGATCCGACGATCCATGTCTTGCGCGAGTGTGTGGCCGAAGCGGAAGCGGGCGAGGGGGCGGATCCGGTGACTACCGAGCGGTTGCTGGCGATGAAAGATTTTTTTGAAGTGGCGGCTGATGGGTATGCTCATTTGAGCAAGTTGCCGCCCAAATCGATCCGACGTCTGGCTCGCATGGCTGATACGGTCGCCTCCTTAGTGGGCCGCCCGCGGGAGTGAACGTCCGTTGTGGCGGTCTGCGCTGCTAGCTGTTCGTTATTCGTTCCGGGCCTACTTGCGAGAGGTCTCTCCTCAACGAAAATTGAACAAATTTCCTAAAAACATTACTGATTCATTCGTTCATATATTTATCATGACTTGTTCTGCAACTCCCTCCCTACTCCTCGGCCTGACGCTGGCCCTTACAGCCCCCATCTTTTTATCCTCCTGCGACACCAAGGCCAAAGAGGCGGCCTTGTTGGCTGGGGAGGAAGTTGCCTCGCTGCAGAAGGCAAATTCCCGTCTGGAAAATGACGTGAAGTTGCTTCGCGAGCAGAGTGAAACCCGCCACAACGAATTGCTCAAGCAAAACGAGGAATTACAAAAAGAAGCGGATGCCGCCAAATCCCAGTTTGAAAAACTTCAGGATGACGCCGCGAAGGCGCAGAAGGAGCTGGATGAATACATGGCGAAATACAAACTGGGCTACCGGGCCAAACTCAAGGGCCAGTCACTGGCCACATTGAAAACGACGGAGTCCGTGGCGTATCAGACGGTCGTGCTTCGCGAAATCACGCCGACGGAAGTTTCCTTTACCCACAGCAATGGCGTGACCCGAGTGGCCATGGACAAATTGCCCCCAGATCTGCAGCGCAAATTCTTGTATGACCCCGACGAAGTGAAGCGCCAAGAGGAGGCCCAGGCGGCGGCGGCCACGGCCACAGAGGGATTGGAAGGGCTGGATGGTCAAGTGGTTCAGCGTGATCCCAGCCGGTCCGTCAATCCCATCGTGGTCAAAAATTTGCGCACGCGGATCCAGACGCGGCAGAAAGACATTCAAAAAGCCACCGTCGAGGCGCAACGGGTCAAACAATCGGGATTTACTTCCACCAATCTCGGGCAGTTGCGGATCCGGGTGCTGGATCAGCGCCGGACCCGCCTTCAGGATGAAATAAAGGCGCTTGTCGCCATGCTGGATAAAGAATTGAACGGCTAGTCAGGCTTGGATGTGGGCCCGTCTGAGGCGTCAGACTCAGGCGCAGGGTCGGCGCCTTCGCGAGCCGGTCGCTGACGATTATCGCCATTGATCTGCGATCAACCCGGCCCAGCGGCGCGCTTTGGCTTCGAAGCTAGTATCTGGATCGGCGTACAAGATGCCGCGGGACACGTTGATCACGCTCGGGGCCTGACGTGAAGCAGGTCCGAGGGCTGTGACTTCACCGCCTTGGGCGCCTAGTCCTGGGACGAGCAGCGGGGCATCAATCACCCGAGCCATCACTTCCGGTGAGGCGTTGGTCAGGCCGACCACAAATCCGACCTCGGTGGATCGTCCGGCGGCGCGGGCGGCCATGTCGAGGGTGTGTTCAAAAACATGTCGACCGTCCCCGAGTTTTTGCAGGGCGAATTCGGCGGCTCCAGGGTTGGAGGTGACAGCGAGCAGATAAACGGCGCGGCCAGGGAAGTCGAGGAATGGCTCGATCGTGTCATAACCGAGGGAGGCATTGAGGGTGACGGCATCGGCGCCAAAGTGGCCAAAAGCGGCCTGAGCGTACGCTTTCTGGGTTTCTCCGATGTCTGATCGTTTGGCGTCGAGGATGACAGGGATGTCTGACGGAATCATTCCCAGCACTGATTCCAGCAGGCGAAACCCGGCCGAACCGAGTTGCTCGAAGTAGGCGCTGTTGGGTTTGTAGGCGGCGGTGAAAGGAATTGTTTCTTCGATTACTTGGCGAAGGAAGTCGGCTGGATCTCCTGGGATCAGGTCGAACCGGGGATCGAGACCCACGCAGAGGCGGGATCCGGTGGCGGCGATGCGGGCGGTTAGTTTGTCGGTATAGCGCGTCGGCATGGGTCAATTATGGAGCAGGGGAGAGGGAAGATTTTTCTGTGAGGTGGCCGTGGGCGCCAGCTTGGCCGTGGTCTGGGACGACGCCATGGGAGAGGCGGTCGAAGTGGAAGAGCAGCAGTGTTTCCGCATCTGGCTGGTGGCGGCGTGAGGGGATGAAGTTTTCGGCATAGCGCACGCCGGTGCTGAGGCGTACTTCATCGGTCCAGCCGGCCAAGCTGCGGGTGGGGGCACCCTTTTCGTTCGGGTCGGCCCCGAGATAGAGCGGCAGTTCATTGCGACGGCGGACGCCGGCCGCGGGTCGGCGTTTCACGAGTTGGCCATTGACGAAGAGGGCTACCGACTGGCCGTCGAATACGCCGGCCAGATGGGTCCACTGGTGAAGGGCGAGTGGTACTTGGGCGGCGGCCGAGGCGTAGTGGTCGCCCAGATGGACGAGGAATGAGGGCACGCCATTTTCGGCAAGGAGGCCGTATTCGGAGGTTTGGGTTTTGGCGATCAAGCCGGTGGTCGGTTGTGCTTTATCGGGATGGACCCATCCTTCGAGGGTGAACGGACCGTCTGGTAGGTTGAAATGGGCTGATTCCACGCGGACTCCCGAGGAGTTGCCGTCTCCATGGAGCGCCATTTCCGGAAGCGCTGCGGTGAAGGTTTCCGGGGGTAGGGCGCCGAGACGCATCTGGGCGGGAAACCTGCGCGGCGGCAAGGTGGTTCGCGCGTCTTCTTCGAGGTAATCGGTCTCGAGCAGGAAGACGGGGGCCTGAGCGGCAGCGGTCAGTGAGGCCTGCACTCGAACGTAGGTGAACGAAAAAGTTTTCTCCCCTCCGGCGTCCACCACGGCGTGTTGATGGTCGGGGGTGATGATCCATTCGCTGGCGGAGGCCTCGCTGGACAGCGTGAATTCGACGGGACGTTGTGATGGATTGACGAGTTTGACTTGGTACAAGCCGGCGCCCAAGCCATCGGCATTGATTTTGACGGGTGGCGAAACGGGGGTGGGGTTCATGCTGCGCACGAGGTCCATGTCGGCAGCTCGTTCAGGAGTGAACATTTTGGGGTCGACGACGGCTCCTACCGGGAGAGTGGCGACCTTGATGCCGTCGGGTCGAACTGTCACGACGTTAAAGTGATGCAGATACCCGAGGCGCGGGTAATGCCCTGGGGCACTGCCTCCGGTAGTGGCTAGCGCCATGTATTCGATGCCGTCCTTCACTCCGTCATAACGCAGGCGATGAATGTGTCCGGCAAAGCAGGCGCGCACATTGCCATTGTCTCGCAGCAGCGAGTGTACGGCTGTCCAGTTGCTGCCGGGATAGATGTCGGTCGCCCAGCGCGGGTGATGCATGAAAACGAAGACGTGGCGCAATGGCTTCATTTCGGCGAGTGATTTCCGGACCCATTCCAGCTGGGCATCACTGAATTTCTGCTGAGTGGGCTCTCCGTAATCCCGCGCCTTACCGGGATTGCCGGGGTCACCTTCGTCTGAATGCAGAACGAGGAATCCACACTGTTTGTGCTCGAACCAGTACCATAATGGCCCAAAATGCTTCTCGTAATTGGCTTCGTGTTCGACCGGCGGGCGGCCGTCGCCGCGCCAGTAGATGTCGTGATTCCCTGCCACCGGAAACCACGGCATCCGCAGCGATCGCATCGTCCCGCGGTATTCCAGCATCTGCTCCTCCCACAACGTCTGGCCGTTATACCCCTGAATAAGATCTCCTACCGTCATCACCAGATCAGGATCCAGTAGATTCGTGTCTTGAACCGCCTGGGCCAGCACTTTCACTCCCTCCGGAGGGCCGCCCGTACGGTCGCCAAAAATCACGAAATGAAACATGTCCTCCCCCTTCGGCAGTGGCAAAATTTGCTGGGTGACGCGGTTGGTATGCACCGCAGGAGCCTCCGCCCAAGCCTGCGAGCTTGGCTCGCCGACAAGTGCCGCCATCAAAAACAACACGGAGAAAATCATTCTCATACCATTCCACCATGCACCTCATGGCCGGAAAACAAAAGCAACGAAAAACACACGGCCTGAAAACAAGTGCCCGCCGATAGGCGTGTTTCCCATCGAGGTGGGATTATTTGATGAATCCCCAATGCCCGGTGGTGATGGGCCAGAGGGCGAGGAAACCCGGACCCACGAGGTTGGCTTCCGGCACTGGTCCCCAGTAGCGGCTGTCGAAGCTGTTATAGCTGTTGTCGCCCATGGCAAAATACCCTTCGCGGGGTGGTCCAGGGACGCCCCATGGCGGGCTTTGCAGGCGCGGGCCGAAGAGCGAATAACCGTGGTATCCGTACTGGTGGTCGGGTGCTTTATTTTCGGAGACGCGGCGGATGTATTTCTCCGTGGCTGGCGCGCCGTTGACCCAGAGCGGGCCGCCGTCGTCCTTGACGGAGAGGCTGTCCCCCGGGATGCCCGTCAGGCGTTTGATGTAATGCTGAGACCCTTCCTCAGGAGTCAGACCCGCCTGAATGTCGCGGATGTTGCGGGTGTTGAAAACAAATACTTCGCCGCGCCGCGGTTGGCGAAAATGATAACTCATTTTGTCGACTAGCACCATGTCCCCTGAATCCACCGTGCCTGCGGCGAGGACCTGGCCTTTGGTCACCGGGATCGGGCGGGGAATGATCACTTCCCCGGTTTTGGCATTGGCGATGGCCAGGTCCCGTCCCACCTGCTCGCGAGCCAGCCAGAGGCCGCTGTTGCGCGAGTCAATGGCGGCTCCCGCCCCCTCGGGCTGGCCAATCAGCTGAAGCGATGGAGCCCACACGAGGGAAGTGTGGCTCTCGCCGTTGGTGTCGACAAAATGCAGTCGAGTCAGGGTCACAAAGAGCCGCAGTTGACGCAGCACATTGGGGTCGATTTTGACCAGATGCCCGTCGCACGGGGCTACGGCCCGCACGTAATTGCGGCCTCGGGTGACCATTTCCCACCCTTGTTGCAGCGGATTGGCCTTGGCGGCGTTGGCATCTGCGCGGGTGGCGATGATGCCGTTCAGGGTCGGCTGCATCGAGCCGGTGGGGATCTTAAATGGCTGGAGGAAATAGGCGCGAATACCGAAGACGATGACGGCGCAGACCACGAGGGACTCGACCCAGTCGCGGGTGCCGGCGTCGGGCGAGGCAGGCACAGCGCGGTCGCACACGATGGTCAAAGATTCTTCCAATTCTTTGAGACGGACCGCATTACGGGCGGATAGAGCCAGCTTCAGTTCGTCCCGCAGGCTTTCGATTTCGGCCAGCTGTGCGGGCTTGAGGATGTCCCGTTTGTAATGGATGAATTTGTTCACTCCCTCGAGCAACAGTTTCCCGTGCTTGACGTATTTCGGGGTGAAGAGGCTCCAGCCACTCGCCGGGGTGGCAGCGGTGGTGGCGGGCGGGGTGGGGGTGGAGTCGGGCGTGGACAAAGCAGGAAAAAGTGGGCGGGAGGAATGAACGGTGCAAGTGGCATTCCCCGCGTTTTGATGTATGCCCAAACATGACGATTCTCATTGCCGGTTGCGGTTATCTTGGAAAAGCGGTGGCGCGGCAGCTGCTGGCTGGCGGGCACCGAGTGGTGGGCCTGACCCGCAGCGAGGACACGGCGGCCGCGCTGACGGCGGAGGGGATTGAGGGCTATGCGGGTGACATCGCGGAGCCCGGATTTGCCCGCTCGCTGCCGTCCGCCGCGGTGGTCGTGCACTGTGCGTCTTCCGGTCGCGGTGGTGGGCCCAGCCAGTACCGCCGGGTTTATGTCGATGGCTTGCGCGCCCTCGTGGAGGCTCATCCCGAGGCGCATTGTATTTTTACCAGCAGCAGCAGCGTGTACGGTCAGATTGACGGATCGTGGGTCACGGAGGAAAGTGCGGCTGAGCCTGACCGCGAGACGGGGCGTCTGCTGTTGCAAGCGGAAGGGGTGGCGCTGGCGGCCGGTGGCACGGTCATGCGGCTCGCCGGTATTTACGGGCCTGGCCGCTCGGTATTGCTGAAAAACTTCCTGATGGGAGAAGCACAAATCGACTTAAGAGTCGAGCCTCCAGCTACGCCTGACGGGAGGTGGATTAACCAGATTCACCGCCGCGATGCGGCCGCAGCGCTCGTCTGGATGATGGACGCCCGTCTGCCGGGAGTTTTTAACGTCGCAGATCACACGCCGGTCACGCAGCGCATGGTTTATACCGAACTCGCCCGCCGCTTCGGCCGACCCTTGCCTCCCGAACGCGCTCCCGCCCTCGATCGCAAACGAGGCTGGACCCACAAACGGGTCAGTTCGCAGAAACTCACGGCTGCCGGCTGGATGCCACAATTTCCCTCGTGGTTTGATGCGCTCGACCACGACCCCGCCCTCGTGCCATCCATCATGGCTCAGATTCACACCGAAGCGGCTGAGGCGCCTGAGCCAGACCGGTCGGCTGGCGGGTCATAGCGCGCGCCTTAAGAGAACCTGACAGCCATCGCCCGGGGGGTGGGTGCCGGGCGCCATCGCCCGGCTGTGGGAGTGCTCCAGCTGTAGGATTCAGGCCCGGTTCCGTTCATCCACCTGGCTGTTTAGAGTGCAGAAGTCGTAGATCCATCCGACTCCAAACAACCCGGCGGTCAGCATCCAGAGAATGCCGGTCCAGATTTTACCGAGATAAAGGCGGTGGATGCCGAGGAGTCCGAGGAACGTCTGCAGCAGCCAAGCGACTGAATAGTCGTAGCGGCCGGCGGTAAAACGAAGGTCGGCGCGACGGTCCATGCCCGGGATGAGAAACAAGTCGATCAGCCAGCCGATGCCGGCCAGACCGAGGGTTAGAAACCAGAGGACACCGGTGATTGGTTTTCCGTAATAGAAGCGGTGGGCTCCTGTGAACCCAAAGATCCACAGCAGGTAACCGATGGTTTTGCTGTGGGTGTCCGGCTGGAATTGACTCATGGTGCTTATTGATCTCTGGGGTTGGCGGGTGCGCCAGAGAAATCGTTCGGGGAGAAACACATAAGGAAATGGGGGTAGCCCCAAAATCTGCCGCCTCAGTCCATGCAGGCGGCGGCGACGTGCGCTGGCTGAACCAACTGGCCGCGATCTCTGAGTCGCAGCACGCGAAGACGCTTCAGCGCGAACCAATCTGGTTCTCGTTGGCCGTGCGTCGATTTTGATTGCAGCGAGGATCCCGGTCACGAACTATACAATTACGTGAAATTGGGGTCAGTGTGCAAATCTTGACATGCTTGTCTACGCTCCTCGTCTGCCGCGAGCGCACCCAGCCTCGCCTTGAATTTCCCAGCGCTTTTTACCACGTGATGGCGCGTGGTAACCGGCGTGAGTCCATTTTCCATGACGACGACGGCCGCCGGTTTTTCCTCTCCACCCTGTCCGAGGCCTGCGCGATGACCGGCTGGCGGGTTCATACTTGGGTGCTGATGGGCAATCACCATTACCTTTTCTTCGAAACTGCCGAGCCTAACCGGGTTGCCGGAATGAGCTGGTGGCCGAAAACCTCGCGATGCGTAGCGGGGGTAAATGTGAGCCAGCAACTGCGCCGGTTCGATGGAGCGCAAGCCAATACCAAGCTGCCTCCTAAGAAGCGGGAATTCCTGAAAGGGCGTGGCAAGCGGAAGGCGGAAAGGGTAATTTTGTTATGATTTGCACACTGACCGCAGTTTTATGACCCCAGTTCTCCGCAGGATGTGTGATTCAGATTTGCCGAATCCTGGAAGTGAGGCAGGCTGGATCGATGATAAAAGGGGAAATTGGACATGGACCAGCGGTGGCGCTGGTGGTTGCCAATATGATTGGCACCGGAGTGTTCACTTCTCTGGGTTATCAGTTGGAAGCGCTGCCTTCGGCGTTTCCGATCTTGGTGTTGTGGGCGGTGGGTGGGGTGCTGTCGTTCTGCGGGGCGCTCTGTTATGCGGAGTTGGTGTCGATCTGGCCGCGCTCGGGCGGGGAGTATCACCTGCTGCGGGAGGCGTACCATCCGCTGGCGGGTTTCATGGCGGGGTGGGTGTCGCTGGTGGCGGGCTTTGCGGCGCCGATCGCACTGGCGTCGATGGCGTTTGGTCGCTACATGGCGAAGCTGGGGGTGCCGGTGGAGCCGATGGTGCTGGCGGCGGGGGCGGTGGTGCTGGTGACGGTCATCATGCTGGGTTCGACCTCAGCGGTGGGGCGCTTTTTGGGTGCATTGACGGTGCTGAAGGTGTCGCTGATTCTGGCGTTCATGGCCGGGGCGCTGGTGCCTACGGCGACAGTGGCGACGGCGGCGACGGTGGTGCCAGTGTCGCTACTACCCAAGCCGGGGGACTGGGATTTGATGATCAGCGGGGGTTTTGCGACTTCGCTGGTGTATGTGATGTATGCTTACACGGGCTGGAATGGCGCGGCCTATGTGGCGGGAGATCTGAGAGATCCGCAGCGCTCGGTGCCGCTGGCTTTGCTGGGCGGAACGGTTTTGGTGATGCTGCTTTACATAGGGTTGAACGTGGCCTTTCTGGTCAAAGCGCCTTGGGAGTCGCTGCGCAGTGAGCCGGAGGTGGCGCTGGTGGCGGCGAAAGCGATCTTTGGTGAGCGGGGTGGGGCCTGGATGGGTGGGTTGATTGCGTTTGGCCTGCTGTCGATGCTGACGGGGCTGACTTGGGCGGGGTCGCGGGTGCATCAACGGCTGGGACAGGATTTGGTGCGGCTGTCATTTTTGGCTCGATTGAACAAGCATGGGGCTCCGGTGGGCGCAGTTCTGTTGCAAGGGGGGCTAGCGTTGCTGCTGCTTCTTTCAGGCACGTTTGATGCGGTGCTCAATTATGTGGAGGCGCTGCTGCTAGTATCATCGCTTTTGGCGGTGCTGGCGGTGATTTGGCTGAGGGTGCGGCGCCCCGATCTAGTGCGGCCCTTCAAGGTGCCGCTGTATCCGTTGCCACCGCTGTTGTTTGCGGGGGCTACGGGTTACATGATGTGGTTCTTGGTGGGGCAGCGGCCACAGGAGTTGATGTGGGGCGGAGTGACGCTGCTAGTGGGTGGGGTGCTTTATGCTGGACTCCGGGGTTGGCAAGAGTCGGTCTAAAGGGGGCGCTAAGAAGCAAGAAGCAAGACAATTGCAGACACCCACTTTTTTATCTGAATGACCGAAATTCGCGCACTTGGTCCCGAACGGGGCGATCATGGGCGTTAGCACTAGGCCCAGTGAGGGGCACCGGCCAGTCGTAGACCCGGCACCAAGATGGGCGCAGCAGAGTAGGTGCGGGGTGCTAGTATGGGGCCTATACCGTCGCCTGCGCTGGGTCGGCCGGATACCCCAATACAAGCGCGGGAGCGCGCCTATGAAAGTGGGCGC
>CAJBME010000163.1 GCA_903954065.1 uncultured bacterium | reverse complement strand
CGCGACCGGGGTCAGCGACCCACGGCTACAGAAAACCCGGATACGAAACAACGGCGCAGGCGGCGACGCCGCCACTGTAGCTGGGGTCGCTGGCCCCGGTTTTCACAATTGGCCTTCGGGCCACATCCCTCAAGACACGGCTCCGAAACCGCTTTTTCGCATCCGGTCCTCTGCCAAAAAGACGTTCGGAGAGACGTTCGGCGCGGCGACCGGGGTCAGCGACCCACGGCTACAGAAAACCCGGATCCGAAACCACGGCGCAGGCGGCGACGCCGCCACTGTAGCTGGGGTCGCTGGCCCCGGTTTCCACCCTTGGCCCTCGGGCCACATCCCTCAAGACACGGCTCCGAAACCGCTTCTTCGCATCCGGCTCCCTGCCAAAAGACGTTCGGAGAGGCGTTCGGCCCGTCGCGCCGCCGCGGTCGTTACTTATCGGGTCGAAATGTCTTCGTTGTAATAGAGCTTGATAAATTTCATGCCCTTGGCGTCGTCTGTCCCACGCTCAAGCATCCAGTCCGCCCCTGGATCCATGTCGGGTTTGAGATGAATTTCAAAACCGGTATCGAGTTTGACCACGGCCGCTGCGTGTTTTTTGACTTTTTTGACATCTTTTGGGGAGATTTCAAAATTCGTTTGCAGGGCCTGACCGCGTTCCTCTTCGAGTTTCGAGCGTTCACCGGCGAAGCGGGCGACGGCATCTGGGGTGCGCAGGATTTGTTCCTCGAATTCTTGGAGATCGAAATTCTCGTGTTCGTCGAAGTAGGCGATGACCTCGCGGGCGGCCCGGGATGATTCTTCGGGCGGGAGTTCGGCGGCCAGTTCTTGTTTGACGGCGGCCACGGCCAGTTCGGCGTAGGTATTGGTCAGGAAGGCGGAGTCAGGCACGGCCTGAAGTCCGAGGAAATCGCGCACCCAGAAGCGTGACTCACCGCCCGCCCGGTCAAACGTCAGCACATAATATCCTTTGTCCGGCCAGTGATTGATGATGAGGCAGCCTTTGTCGATCTTTTCTGGATTGATGCCTTCGGCGGTGTGCAATTTGAGGTCACCATCTTCGGTGGAGATGCTGAGGAACGGCATCACGCTTTCCGATTTCAGGATACAGAGGGCTTGGGTCATGTGTCCCTCGATCTCGATGTCATCGATGAGCGAGAGGCAGAGGTCACCGGACTTGATATTCGGGTGATTGGATTTGGCGTAGAGGCGGCTGGCGATGTCGCATCCGTTTTTCAGCAGGCTACTGGGGGCGGCGAAGATCGCGGTGGCCAGCAGGTTCATCTCGTGTTTTTCCAGAGAGGCATGGTGCTGAAAGCGGTGGGCGATGAGGTTCTTGAACGGCTTCAGGAACAACGGAGTGAGGATTTCGCGCTGTTCCTCATCCACGGTGAAAACGTCCTTGGACGTCTGCAGCGGTTCGTTCCGCTGCGGGTTGCCAACTTTGGCGAGGACGAGGCCGGTGACGGCGGCGGAGTTGAAGCGGATTTTGACGGACATGGGGGCGCGCACAGTAGGGGAAAACGGCCCGACGCAACCCGATAAATCGGGTGATCCACGGGATGGGATGAGCCAGCGGGCCTGCAGTGGGGGGGATTACGCCCGGCCCATGTATTTCCCGGTCCGGCTGTCAATGATCAGCTTGTCGCCGGTCTTGATGAAGAGCGGCGCCTGCACAATTTTGCCCGTGATCAACGTGACGGCTTTTTGCACATTGTTGGCGCTGTCGCCCTTTACTCCTTCCGGTGCTTCCTTCACTTCCATGATGATCGACGGTGGCAGATCCAGACTGACTGGGTTGTTCTCAATAAAGAGGACTTCCACCTGGAGGTTTTCAATCAGCATGTCCTTCAAGTCATCCACCAGATTCCCTGGCATCGTCGTCGTTTCGTACGTCTCCGGATTCATGAAGTGAAATCCAGTATTGTCACTATAACTGAACTCAAGCTTCTGCCGGTCCACCTCGATAACATCCACTTTTTCGCTGGCGTTGAATCGGAAATCTTTGCTCTTGCCGGAGTTGAACGAGCGCATGATGACTTGGACAAATCCATTCAAGTTGCCCGGTGTACGGTGTTCGAGTTCAAGGATCAAGCCGAGCTCGCCATTGACTTTGATGGCCTGGCCTTTGCGGAGGTTGGTGGATGGGACGAATGCCATGGGGTGCGGAATCGGGGAATGAGACGAGTGACGTGCGAACGAGAAAATGAACAGCGAGAAACGAGCATAATAGCGGATGATTGCCACTGTGCAAGCTGCGGACGGATTCTCGTCCCGTCGGCGGCCCGCTGGTTTCTCGCCGGGTGGGCCCGTCCGCCCGCTGGTTTTTTTATGGGGCTGGGCGGGCGGGCGCGTGGGCGGGCGGTTTTAGCTTTGTTGTGACGGATACGGGATTGGCGGTCTGAGTGATTTCCATGGTTCTTCTTGGAAGCAATCGACCACATCGGGACCGGTTTCGCCGGTGGGGCTGAGGATGGCGAGGAACCGCAGGGTGGAGGAGCCGGTATTGTAGGTGGCGTGGGGCAGGCCGGCGGGGATGTGGGCCAGTTCGCCGACTTTGATGACGCGGTGTTCTTCACCGACGTACTGGGTCATTTCGCCTTCGAGCACGTAGAGGATTTCCTCGTGGACCGGGTGGAAGTGGTAATTGTGGGCTTCTCCTGGGGGAAAAGTGGCGCGGACGAGGAGCAGGTGTTTGGCTTCGACCATACCTGCTTTGACGAGCCATTCGACGTGGCACCAGTCGAGGTCGACGTGTTCGGCATCGGCGGCGGTGATATAACGATTCATGAAGAGAGTGAGAACGAGGGGTGGTGGGAGCTGGGGGAGGGGTGGTTTGGGTCGGGGACGATTTCAGCGCAGAGTTTTCAAATACGCAAACAGATCGGTCCATTGTTCTGGTGAAAACGTGGCTTCCAGACCTTCAGGCATGAGGGAGCGGCGGGTGAAAGTGCCGCGGCGGACGCGATCGGTGGCGAGGCGTTCGTCCTCCACGCCGGGCAGGCGGATGATGAGGGCGTCGGCATCTTGGCGGGCGAGAAACCCTTCTTTGATGCTGCCATCGGTGAGTTCGGCGCGGTACACGCGGTATCCCGGCTCCATGGCGGCATTGGGAGTGAGGATGTTGCGCAGGATGGCTTCGGTGCCCATGGCGCCGACGGCGCTGAGATTGGGTCCGATTTGCCCGCCTTCGGCACCAACTTTATGGCAGGCGATGCAGACGGCGGCAGCCACTTTTCCGCGGGCTGGGTCGCCACCGGGTTTTTCGGCGAGGGTGCGGAAGTGGGCGAATTTTTGATCGAGCGAGCGAGCGGCCTCTGGGGTGACCAGCGGCGGGAAGTCCATGGTTTTGGCGACCCGGGCCGGTCCGTGGAGGGCGTCCCAAGCGGCGGCGGCTGGGCGATAATAGGCGAGGGCTGGGGTGGCGGGAAGCTCAGTCCGGTCGAAGACGGCGCGGATTTCGTCTGGGGTACGGCAGGTTTTCCAGATGCGGTATTCGGCGAGCTGGGCTCCGGTGCCGGTGGCCACGTTGCTGCGGCCGATGGCTAGTCCTTCGTACGCGCGGGGGTCCGGGGTTCCGTCGGCCTGATCCAGCTCCCCGTTCAAATAGATCTTGAACCGACCGTCGCCGTCACGTGTGACCGCCACATGTGTCCAGACATCAGGAGCCGTCGTCTTGCGCGCGACACACACATCGTTCAATCCGCCCACCCATACTCGCAGGCGTGAATCGAAAAAGTTCAGGTCCAAGACGCCGGGGGCTCCGAGCAGACTGTCTTCGTTGCCCACTCCAGCATCAAGCTTGATCCACGTCTCGACCGTGAACGGACCGCTCAGCGTGAGATCGGACGCAACAAAGGCTTCGTTGTCGCCGTTGAGAGCAAGCACATCCGAAAACAACGAGGCCATGGAAGCCAGCAGCGCCTGCCAGCTGGCGTCGTCCTTGAGCACCGTTTGCAGTTTGTCGACGAGCGGACCGTCCAGTTCTTCTTTCGACACGGTGCCGGCGTGGATGGCGGCGACGAGGGCGGTGGATCCGGCTGGCGTGGATGTCAGGGCGTCGAGCGAGCCGCGGCGCTGACCGGCGTGCAGATCGGGCCAGAGTGCGAGCAAGCTGGCGGCGGCGTCGGGGTGACTGGACGCTTGGAGGGCGCTGAGGGCCGCATTGCGGACGGCGGCGTCCGGATGGGATTTCCACAGGTTAAGAAACCGTGTCGATTCCCGCGGGGCCAGTGAGGCCAGGGTGTTGAGGACGCGGACGAGGCGGTCGGCATCTGGGGAGTTGGTTGCTTCCAGCAGAGTGTTTTCCAGCGCGGACAATTTAAACGCGGAAATCAGGCGAAAGGCGAGGTCTGACGAGTTGGCCAGCAAGGCGTTGGCTTGAGTGGTCAGCATGGCTGTCAGCGAGGCGGCGTCGAACCGTGTTTTCAGGCGCAGCAATGTTTCCAAGCCGGCTGGGGTTTGCACCAAGGTGGCGAGGGCGCTTTGCACGGCCGGGTCGTTGGCGGCTTCGGCGAGGCGGAGCCATTCTTCGTCATTTGGGGTGCGGTGCCATTGGGCGAGCAGCCGGGCGACGCGTGGGGCCGAGACTTTGGCGGGCAGGGCGAGGGAGGCGACCATCAAGCTTTCGGCAGGCAGTTTTTGGGCGGCGGGGGAGTCGAGGAAGGCGGCGACGGCGTCCGGATAGTTTTCGAGAAACATCCGAACCAGATAGCGTTCGTATTCTCTTTCGTACGCGGCGCCCACTTTGATCGGTTGGCCCGACTGGGTGGAGGCGGCCACTGGTTCGGTGACCGGTTCGCGGGCGGCGGCGATCAGGGTGGCCAAAGTGCCTGGCGAGGGATCGTGGGCGAGGCTGTCAGCGACAGCGGCAATGGCGGCGGTGCGCACGGTGAACTCGCTATCGGCGAGGAAAGCGGCGGCTTGCGCGCCGGCGAAAGTGGCCGCTTCGCGGCGCACGTTGGGATTCGGATGGGTGGCGAGCGGCGCCAGTAGGTCGGTCGCTAGGTTTTTTTCGACCAGCACCCAGAGCGCTTGGATGCGCCGGGCGTCGGGGTACGGGCGGGTGGCGTCCGCATCCTGCTTCGCGACGGGGGCTTGCACGATATTTTTCAGTGCGCTGAGGGTCGTTGGCGCGAGGGTCGGCCGGTCGGCCAGTGTTTGCCATGCCAGATGGCTTTGGGCTACCGAGTCATGACCGAGTGCGGCGACCAAGCCTTCTTCGGACATGCGGGTGAAGTCAGGCACGGGGAAACCGGCTTCGGCCTTGCCTTTGAGGCGCCAGATGCGGCCGCGTTTTTTGTCGCGTTCGGGGTGATTGCGCGGCACTTCGTTATGCGAAATGATTTTGTTGTACCAATCAACGATATAGACCGCGCCATCTGGGCCGAGGGTCATGGCGACTGGGCGGAACCACGGGTCGCCGCTGGCCACGACATCGTGCAATTTTTCCAATTTCCAGCCGGTGCCGGTGGTGGCATCGCGGTGCATCTTGATGGCTTGGATGCGATTGGTGATCGGGTTGGCGACGAGCATGACGTCTGACCATGCGGCGGGAAAACTGCCGCGGGCGTCGGTCAGGGCCAGACCGCTCAGGCCCGTGCCGCCCATGCGAAAGCCGGGCGCGGTCGCCGGAAATTCAGGTCCATAACTTTTCCACTGGGCATTGGAGCAGCCCGGGTAGTTCGCGTAGTCATGAAAGGGCATCACCGGGTAGCCAAAGTCGTTCGCTTCCTGAATGAAGGTTTCCCCTTCGCCATTCATGGCCAATCCCCAGATATTGCAGGGACCATTGCTGGTGATTGTAAAGTCCGATCCGTCCGGCCGGAACTTCGCCATGCGCGTCTGGTCAAACTTGATCGCTTCCTTTTGATTCGGCCCGAGCACGTTCGAATAATTGAATGCGCCCTGCGCCATCCAGAGCCAGCCGCCCGGGGCCCGCGTGAATTGATGCGGAAATAAATGCGAGTCCTGTACCCCAAATCCTGTCAAAATCACTTCGCGCGTGTCCGCACGGCCGTCCCCATCCGTGTCACGCATCCATACCAAATCATGACCATGCTGGACATAACACCCGTCCCGATGCGGCAAAATTCCCAGCGGAATGGCCAGACCGTCCGTAAAAACCACCGGCTTTTTGGCATAACGAGGCGATTCCCCGTCGGTGCCGCGGTCAATGACATCGTAAACTAATACTTTGTCCTTCGCCTTGCTGGCATAAAGCGCGTCCGCGGCCGCCGGGTTTTCATTCGCATCCACCGGATACTCGACCGCCGTCATCGTCCATAGCCGCCCCTGCGCGTCAAATTGCACCGCCACAAATTTGCCATGGCCATTTTCAATGTCCTCTTCGACCACGAGTTCCATTTCCAGTCCCTCTGCGATGGAAAAAGCGGCTTTTTCCTGTGGCGGTGTCAGTGGTGACTCTTGGGTGGGTTTGGCTGGTTCGGCGGCACCTGCGCGGCGGGGTGAGGGCGGCAGTTCTTCCAGCGTGAGGTCTTTGACTTGCACGAGCGCTTTGCCGCCGCCGTGCACCTGAATGCCCATTTTGCCGGTTTGCACGATGGCGGGATCGGCTTCCAGGTAATCCACTCCCATGACGCCATTGATCCAGGTAGTGATGCGGCGTCCGTCCGCCCGGATGACATAGTCGTTCCAGTCGTTGCGCTTGATCACCGGGTCCAGCGCCTTCATGTCCGACTGCGCCATCAACGTGTTGCGGCGGCTTTCATCATAAATGCACCCGTACCAGCCAGGATCGCCGTAGTCGCATTGATACCCTTCCATTTCGGAATTGTTCGGGACCCGCTGCGAACGGATTTGATAACCGGAATTCAAAAACCCGTCCGTGCCGGTCAGCTTGATCTTGAATCGAACAATGAAGTTCTCGTAGTCCCGCGTCGTAGCCAGAAAGTCGTTGGCGGTCACGGTTTCCGTCAATGACCCCCCGGTCAGAGCGCCATCCTCCACGCGCCAGAGCTTGGGGTTTCCCTCCCATCCATCAAGAGTCTTGCCGTCAAATAGCGGTCGGACCGCTTTTCCAGGAACGGGCGGCGGCTCGGCCGCAACAACAAGACCGGCAAGAGCGGTGAACAGAAGGAATAATTGGATTTTCATGTCAGCAAACGGGGGTGGTCCGCGCCCAGAATGGGGCTTCCCTGATTCGACGTCCAGTCAGGGAATACATGATTTATGCGCCTGCGCGGGAGCGCTCTCATTCGCCGACGGGAGGAGGCCGTGGTCGAGGTCCGAGACACGGAGGCTATGCGGCGTTCCTTCAGAACGTGGGGTTGTTTTTCCGGGTGGGTTCCCAGGGGTTGCACCCTGGGCTGGTATGCGATGCCCATTCAGGGCATGGGGTTCGAAACCGGGTTAGGGCATGGGATTGGGAACGGATCGACGTTGAGGCAGAACGGTATCGAGCCCGACACAAAACGTTCGGAGAGGCGTTCGGCGCCGCCCCTGTAGCCGGGTCCGCTGGCCCCGGTTTCCACAACTGGCCCACAGGCCACATCGCTCAAGACACGGCTGCGAATCCGCTTTTTCGTATCCGGTCCCCTGCCAAAAAGACGTTCGGAGAGGCGTTCGGCGCCGCCCCTGTAGCCGGGTCCGCTGGCCCCGGTTTCCACACT
>CAJBME010000162.1 GCA_903954065.1 uncultured bacterium | reverse complement strand
TCTGCGAGACGCCGTTCCGGCTTTTTTGTTGTCTTTCCATTCGTCATGCCGACGGGGACGTCGGCATTCCCCAGGGTGCCGACGAGACGTCGGCGTTCCCAGGAGGGTGCCGACGAGACGTCGGCGTCCCCAGATGCCGACGAGACGTCGGCGTCCCCAGGGTGCCGACGAGACGTCGGCGTTCCCAGGGGTGCCGACGAGGCGTCGGCGTTCCCGGGGGAATCGGCGGATTCGTCAGCGATTTAGCCGGATTCGTCAAGCATAGGTTGGCAGGACGGCGGCTGTGTGCGTTAGGCGACGCGTGAATTTGCCTTCCTTTTACTGGTCATGCTGCCGTGGTGTTCGCGAGCGGTTGGGTGTTGCGATATTTCTATTGGGCAGTGGGGTGGCGGCGGCCTTTCCGCCGGCGCCCTCTTGCGCATTGTATGGAATGGTGCGGGACCAGGTCGGTCAGACGGTGACGGCGGAGGGAGCGGAGGTGATTTTGCTCAAGGGAGGAGTGGAGATCGGGCGCACGCCGATTAGCTCGACGCGGATTGATCAGAGCTACGAGTTGAACATGCGGATTGATCAGAACCGGAGTGGGACGAGTTTGTACAGTGATAAGGCAGTCGCGGCGGGCGGATTGTTCAGTGTGGTGGTTTCGATGAACGGGGCGTTATTTTACCCGATTGAAGTCTCGGGAAACCTGACGGCCGGGAAAGGGAGCGAGCGGGTGAAGCTGGATCTGACGCTGGGCGAGGACCTCGACAAAGACGGATTACCGGACACGTGGGAGGCGTGGCAGCTGTATCAGGCTGGGCTTTCAGTGGACGAGGAGGGTCGGTGGGATTTGCGTCTGATTGACCCGGCGGACGACTACGACAAGGACGGCCAAAGCAACGCGCTGGAATACATTGCCGGGACGTTTGCTGGCGATGCCACGGAGACATTCGGTCTCACCATCAAGGAGAAGCTGCCGGAGAGCGTGCGCTTCGAGTTTTACGGCATTACGGGCAAAATTTACACCATTGAGAGCACGGTGGACATGAAGTCGTGGACGCGGGTGCCGTTTGCGATGGAGGCGACCGCCCCCGCGGCGGGCGGCTGGCAGGCGAGCGCGGTGGGCGTGGTCTCGGCGTGGACCGCCCTGCGCTCTGACACCCACGAATTTTACCGACTTTCCGTTCGATGAAAATTTTTCTGGCTACCCTCAGTGTCCTGTTGTGTGCGGCCACGGCTCGTGCGCAGTGGCAATCAACGACCTACACGCTCAAGGGCGGGTGGAATGCGATTTATTTGCATGGGGACGCCACGCACGCGCCGCCGGCGACGCTGTTCGCCTCGGATCCTGAGGTGACGGAAGTCTGGCGCTGGAACCCGAATCCGACGCAGGTCGGTTTTACGACCACGCCGCTGATCCCATCGCCCGGCACGCCGGAGTGGAGTGTGTGGAAGCGTGATGGATCGGTCGCCTCGTTGAGCCAGATGCTCGGTCAGACGGCGTATTTGGTCAAATGTACCGGCACCAGCGCCACCAGCCACGCAGTGACGCTGGTCCAGCGGATGCGGCCGCCAGCGGCTTCTTGGGTGCGCAGTGGCGCTAATCTACTGGGTTTCCCCAGTCGGCTAACCAGCGGCACTTATCCGACGTTCGGTGCCTACTTCGCCACTTTTCCGGCGGCGATTGCCTCGAACGTGAAGATATACACTTACGTCGGGGGCGAGCTCGGGCCGGGTAACCCCTTGCAGGTATTCTCGCCATCCACGGAAAAACTCGATCGCAATCAGGCTTACTGGTTTAGCTCGGAACTGGTTAGCAACTTTTATGCCCCCGTGCAGCTGGGGCTGAGCGATCTTTCCGGCCTCGATTACGGCCGGACCGGCGCCACCATGACCGTAAGCCTGTTCAACCGCAGTTCGGTTGCCAGCACGGTGACGATCGCACCGGTCGATTCCGCGGCGGCGCCAACAGACCAAGAAGCAGTGACGGCCGCGGTGCCGGTCACTCTTCGAGTTTTCACCGCCAGTAGCGCCACTTGGACCGAGACGCCGATCAGCGCCGCGTTCACCCAAGTCGTGGGACCGAACGAAACGGTCGAACTGAGCTTCGGTATCGACCGCGGCGACGCCCGCATGACCGGGGCGGCCACCAACGCATTTTTTGCTTCGCTCCTGCGGTTCACCGACAGCGCGGGTCTTTATGACATTTCGCTGCCGGTCACGGCACGCAAAGCCTCGATGGCTGGTTTATGGGTGGGTGACGCGCTGGTCAATGGTGTGGAGAGCAAAACGCCTAATCCCTCGGGCACGGCCACGGCCCAGACGTATGCGCTGCGGTACCTCATTCACGTCAATGATGCCGGCACTGCGCGGATATTGTCGCAAGTGTACATGGGCGCTTTGGCTGCCGAACCGAATGATTTCGGTCTCTGCACCACGGAGAGCGGTCTTAATGCAGAGGACAAAGCCAGCGCCCGTCGCCTGGTGGCGGCGCACCTGCCGCTTGACCGCGTGCTGGAGGAGGGTAGCGGCAGCGTGGTCCTGGGCGGCCGCTTGAGCCGGACGATTACCATTCCGTTTGACGATCCGACCAGTCCATTTGTGCATCAATACCACCCGGATCACGATAACAAAAGCGGCACCACGGCCCTTGTCTCCGGGCAGGAAAGTTATGACCTTCAGCGTGCGGTGACCTTTGACTTCGCCGCCACCGCTCCGGAAGGCGTGTCGTCCACCGGCTATGGCGCCAGTGTCATGGCCGGTAACTACACCGAAGTCATCACCGGCCTGCGCAAAGATAGCGTCACCGTCACCGGCACCTTCACCCTCCGCCGCGTCTCCGAAATAGGCACGCTGACGACGCCGTAATTTGAAAAGCTGAAAGTTGAAAGCTGAAAGCTGAAAACAGAAAGCAGTCACCCCATCCATGAATTCTCCGCATTCTTCATTTCAGCTTTCAGCTCTCAACTTTCAGCTTTTCCCCAATCTCTGACTCTCAAAATCACCATGAAACGAACCGTCTCACTCCTGGCCACGCTCTGTTTGATGCAGGGTGTTCACGCCCAGACCATCACCAGCGCCGTGCCCGGCTACATCAGCTATCAGGGACGCGCCTTGGATGCCAACGGGGTCGCTATCGGCACCTCGGGTAGTGCGCTCGCTCCGGTGAACCGCACGGTCACCTTCCGGGTTTGGGACCACCCCTCGAATGTGCTCGAACCGCACTTGATCTATTCCGAGCAGCAGACGGTGACCATTTCCGGCGGCGAATTCAGCGTGCTCATTGGGCAGGGCACGGCCACCAGTGGCACCACCTTCGGCTATAGCGAATCCTCCAAAGGCATACCTGACGTGAAGATCGGCGACCTCGGCGTCTTCGGTGGATCCACCCGCTACCTCGGCGTCACCATCGAGGACGGTACCGCGGCCGTCGATAACGAAATCTCCCCGCGCCAGCAGCTGGTCAGTTCCGCCTACTCGTTCCGCTCGAAATACGCCGAGCAGCTCGGTGCCAATGGCTTAGCCGCCTTGACGGCGCTCGATTCGGGCAATGTCGGCATCGGCAATACCAACCCACCGGCGCGTTTCACCGTCACGGGCGCAAACACCGGTACCAGCAGTGCCAACCCACAACTGCTCGTCACCGCTGATGATGTCTCCGAGCGCTTGCGGATCGGCGTCGATAGCACCGGCACTGGCACCGGCTTCATCCAGTCATTCAAAGAAGGCACCGGCGGCGGCGCGCAAAACCTGCTGCTCAATCCAAACGGAGGCAACGTCGGCATCGGTACCACAACGCCAGGCTTTCCGCTGAGCATGTCAAATGCACTGGGTGATAAAATTTCCCTGTATGGCACTTCGGGTCCGCACTTCGGATTCGGCATTCAGAATAACCTGTTTCAGATTCATACGGATACCAATGCCGCTGACGTTGTCTTTGGCTATGGTACTTCCGCCGCCATGACCGAGACCATGCGCATCAAAGGCAGCGGCGCCGTCGGCATCGGCATCGCGAGTCCTATTGCCAAACTCGATGTCAATGGCAACACTAATGTGAGAGGACAAATCAATCTTACCGGCGCCATCGTGATGGCTAATGAACAATCGATTTGGGGTACAAACATCGCAGGTGTGGCTGAAACTGCCTTTTGGCCCCGGTCGGCTGATGGCACCTACCTTAATTACGGTACTAATGGACTCTTTATTCGCAACAACGCATCGGCCACCACCATGTTTATGGGTAACAATGGCAACATCGGTATCGGCACGAATGCGCCCTCGACCAAGTTTACGCTTGACGATGGAGTCAACACTGGAGTCTACGCTTCCGCAACAATCAGTCGTCCTCACACAGGTCACACGGGGTCACACATGGCCTTTATTCGCGCGGGGGTAACAGCAATCGGCGTGGGTTATGCCCCGGGATTGAATACCTTCGGTTTTGGTATAGGGGTAAGCGGGGTTGCCTTCAATCCTGGCTATCTGTCGATCGACCAAAATAACGGTCAAGTCAAGATTGGCTCGCCGACGACGTCACCTGGCCTACTTAATGTACAGGGGTTCAGTAGCACAGCCACTTGGACTGGCTCCTTGGGAGACGGTGCGACTAACGTCAATGGCTCAGGTGCCCAGAGTGTGTCCATTGCCGCCGACGCAGCCATTTTAGCTTCTGTATTTCTGGCTACATCGGATCGCCGGATTAAAACCAAGCTGAGCCTTACGGATTCGGTCAAGGACCTGAAGACACTGATGGGGATTGAAGTCACGGACTATCAACTCAAGGATACGGTGACCAATGGCAGTGCCCAGCACAAGAAGGTGATCGCGCAGCAAGTGGAGGAGGTCTATCCGCAGGCGGTCAGCCGCCAAAAAGGGGTGGTGCCGGACATTTATCAAAAGGCCAGTGTCAAAGAGGGCTGGGTGCAACTGGCCACCGACCTCAAGGTGGGTGAGCGGGTGCGCTTGATACTCCCCAGCGGTGATTCGGTCGAGGATGTGTTGGAGGTCCGTAGCGACTCCTTCCGCACCAGCCTGAAAAATCCCGCTGATGAGTTGGTCGTCTACGGACGGGAGGTTTCTGACTTCCGGAACGTAGACTACACTGCGATCTCGATGTTGAACGTCTCGGCGACGCAGCAGCTCAAGCACGAAAAGGATGCGGAGATGCAGGTCTTGCGGGACGAGAACGCAGCGCTCCGCCGCGAGTTGGCCACCAAGGAACGCGAGCTCGCCGCCAAGGATGAAAGTGTGGAAGCACGCCTGATCGCCCTCGAACGCCGGATGTCCGGTGAGGGTGAGGCCCAGACGGTCTCGCTCAAGACAGCCAGCGCCGCGAAGTAAGCGGTTTTTTCTTCCTCAAGGTTGACCATGGACGGCGCAAGAACAGTGACGGCAACGGGCCACCGCCGGGCAGTCGGCATAAGCCACTGCGCTCAAGGTCCCCCGTGCCGTCTGCGCGCCTCAGCCGATTTTCATTTTTTTAACGGACGTTTGGTCGTCCCACCCCGCACCGTTTACACGCGATGAACACCCGATTTTTCCTCCTTTTCGCCACCCTCAGCAGCCTGCTGCTGGCGGCTCCGCTGGCGCGCGCTCAATTTGAGATTCGAGGTGGGGCCACTAACCTGCTGGACAGCCGCCGTGCGGGCGGTTCGGCTGCGGTCACCAGCGGGGCGGTCAGCTCAATCACGGTGCGTGGAGGGGGGGCGGGTTATACCTCAGCACCCACGGTGACGATTGGCCCGCCGCCGAGCGGTACTACCGCCGTGGCGACGGCGGTGCTGACTGGGGGCGTGGTGACGTCGATCACGATTAACAGCGGCGGTAGTGGTTACGGGGACGTGCCCCCGGCCGTCACTATTGCCCCGCCGAAGTCTCCGACTGGAAGCCCAACCACCACTCCGCAATATGCGGGGCAGGGGAACACCTCCTCGACCGCCGGGCCGATTTCGCCGATTCTACCGGAGCTGGCGACGATCCCGATTCCAGACCTCGCCGCCGGACTGTATCCGAAGGCCAGTGATGTCACGGTGCCCGCCACGCCGGTGGTGACGATCGTGCTGGCCCGGGCCAGTGCGGGCTACAGTTTTGCCTCGGGGGTGCCCCGCTACATGATGGGTGAGGAAATTCCACCACCGCTGGCGACATGGAGCGGAGCGGTGGCGGCTCCCTCTTACTGGCGGGCCAAACCGGTGCAACCAGGGGAGACGTTTTCCAGCGCCTATATCGCCAATCTCAACGGGGCCAGCCAGCCGTTGGCTCCCCTTGGAACGGTGAATGTGACGAGTAGCGGGACGAGCTCTCCCAGTGTGACCGTGGCCAGTGTGCCGACCGGTCTGACCAGCGGTGCGATCCTGCTCGGCCAGCGCGTGAACGTCGTCGATGGATTGAATGTGACCTTGGCCGGGAACGCCGATACGACCATCACTACGTCCACTTCGAAAATATTGACGCCTCCGACGAGTTATTATTTCAGTCCCCATGCCAACAAAGTTTTTGCGACCCAGCCGGGTCGGGTCACGATCACGTGGGTCTCGAGCGTGCCGGATACGAGCGCGACCGGTGAATCGGCGGCGACCTACAAATTCAAGACCGAGGTGTTTTCGGTTTCATCGTCTTCGTCCCAGCTTCCGCGGCCGATGTATTGGACGGAGAAGTCGTTCGGCGCTCCCGCCGTGCCGATTCCGAAGGGAAGGATTGTCGCCGTTAATCCTATCTTCAATGTGTTCATGCCCAGTCATGTGGCGAATGAATTCAAGCCCGTGGGTGAAAATCTGCCGAGTGACCCGAACGCCCAGCCGCCCAAAGAAAAGCGTACCTTCTGGTTTGAAAATACGTCCGGTCAGGCCTTCCTGCGCGCTCACAACATGGAGGGTCGCCTCTTCGTCGAATACCTCGGCGCCCTGCGGCAGGGCCAATCAGACGTGTATGAATTTCTCGGTGCCGACATCGTCGATGTCAAAATGGTCGCCGAATCGGGCATCATCGAGACAGAGCTAGGCCAGCCGATGCGCCCCCGTCAGGGAGCGGCGCAAGACGGCGACGATCAACTGTCTGCCTCGATCGTTTCAAACTTAAACATCGAGGACAATAAGCCGCTCTACGGCACAAGTGTCTTAACAAACGGGAATCTCGTCTACCACGCGGAGCGGGGAAACGATAATCCGGACAAGCTTCAAGTCTATTGGATGGAGACCCTCGATGTGGCCATCTATCTAGACACTCCTCCGAATCTGTCGATCTCCTGGCCGAAGTATCTACGTAAATACCTTCACGTCTGGCCGGATTCGCTCGCCTCCTATGAACCGGTCACCGTGACGAATACCGGCAGCGGGGTCGCCACTGGACCGCAGTTTGATGCGGCTCATCTGCCGCAGATTATGTTTCAGGATGATCCGGCGGAAAAGGAAGTGACCCTAGGCTTGGAGACGGGGCGGCTGCTGGCGGACTTCACTGTCTCCAGTGACCAGACCAATCGCACGCTGATCAAGTTTCTGGAAGACGGCATCCCTTGGTATGTGCCGCTCTACATTCAGGCCGAAAACCTACTCGGCCGCCCGGCGGTGGCCGATCCAGACGGCACCGGCCCCCTCAACGCTACGGAGGCGGTGAGTACCATCAATGACACCAACGCCGACGGGGTGCAGGATCTGAGGATGACAGTGAACGTCGGGGACCGCATCGAGCCGCCAGCGGGTTATTCCAAGGCTGGCTACATTGCTGGGGGCGACATCTATTATCCAGCCGGCTACATCGACCCGTTTGTACAGGGTCCGGCGGCCGCGGTCACTGGGGCCATTATCCCAGTGAACAGCCGCCCCGATCATGATCAACTGACGGTGTGGTGGTTCAAAGAAGTGGCGCCTCCCAGTGCCAAGTTTGTGCCGTTTTTCCTGCCATCCAAAGTGGGGAAATACACGGTGGTTTATCCGGTGGGCAAACCGCAGATCGTGATTGCCTCCGGCATTGGCACGGGGGATCTCGGATTCTCGCAGCAGGCGGGCAGCGTTTATTATCAAAATGACGCCTCCAAGCCTGGTTTTAATCCCAATGAGGAACATGCGCTGATGCTCGCCAGCCGCGCCTACGCGTTGCGCGATGATTTGAATGACGGCGATAACACCTCTGAACCTTTTGTTCTGGTGGCCTACACCAGCCCGACCGACCAGCGGCCGAGCATTGATGTCTATGCGGTGGTGCGTGAAACCTTCGACTATCCCCTGGCCTACGACGCCATCGCGGGAACCAAGCTGCAGCCGCCTGGACCCCTGTTTGCATTGCCACTGCCCATCCTTAGCAGCAAGCAATCGAAAAATTACGAAGTGGACGCCGCTAGTGACCCCGCCGCTGGCACCAACGCCCCGGATAGGTACGGGATGGATAGCAACGGCTTTCGTTACCTGCTGCCCAACGCTGGCGGCAACGCCCCGGGTTCGTACGATAAGTTCACCTTTCAGGACCGTCAAGGATACGATTGGATTTATCGCGGAGCGCACCAAAAAATCAGTGCCGGAGCCACCAGTGTGGTTAATAGCAGCGGTCAAGTCAGCGCCATTACCGTGTCGATCAGCGGGGAGGGCTATGTGACGGGCCCAGATGTGCCGGTCCCAGTCGTGACCGTGGCGCCGCCGGCCAGCGGCACGCGCGCCACGGCGACGGCGACACTGGGTGGACTGAGCGCAGCCAGTTTCACCATCATCAGCGGTACCAAAACCTACTCGGTGGCTCCAGCGGTGAGCATCAGCGGTGGTGGCGGCAGCGGAGCGACCGCCACCGCCGTGTTGGAGCGCGGGCGTGTGACCGGCGTGGCCATGGTTGCGAGCGGTACCGGTTACACCAGCGCGCCGACGATCGCATTTTCCGGTGGCACCCAGCTGAGGGCGGGTACCGCCCCGACCGGCGTGGGCAATGCTACCGGCTTTTGTGTGACCTCGATCGCGGTCACCAACGCCGGATCGGGCTATACGGTCGCGCCGGAGATCAGGATTGCGCCCCCGGTCAGCTTCGAGATGAAGTTCTATTACAATTCGATGCCCGGCTTCTATGAGCCGTCCCTCCCCTTCGCCAGTCAACGTCCAGCGGGCACCATCATGCCGTTCATCGCCGATATTGGCGATGACGTGCCTCTCACGCTCACCTACGCCCCTAAATGGCCGGATGACCCAACCCTGCCCGTCGCGATGCGCCAGATCGTGCCGGTGCTGTCGACTGCGGAAACCCTGACGCTGCCGAAGGCCAGCGCCATCGCCGGCCAGCTGCCGCAGGTCCGCGGAGCCACCAGTGCCGAGGTGCTCTATCAACAGTCAATCGCCATCAGGGGAACCGCCGCCCCCAGCGTGACGCTGTTCGACCCGACCCGCGCTAAAACAGTCCTGCTATCTGCGGAGCAATGGTGGTATTTGAAAAAACTCCCGGCTTCCGTCCTGACCAGCAACCACGCCGGCAAGACGTATTTCCAGAAGCTGCCACCTCATTTACAGCAGCGGTTTTATTACGATCCAAGTTTGGGTACCCTGGGTGGGCTGGTTTTTAAGGGGGAGTTTTTCGATGAGATTGCTGGCGAGGATTACCTTCACCTCAATGTGGCGTCGAACAATCAATATACGGCGGCCGTTGAGGATGCAATGCTGCTGCTAGAACTCTGTACATGGGAGGACCCAGAAAGTTTGCAGTGGAACATGGCCGTCGCCGGCGCGGTCAGCGGGCACTCGCTCGGCACGCAGTTGGAAACTTTTAGCGAGAGCACATCCGTGCCTGGAACGTACGTGGTGGACACCAGCAAAGATAATCGCACCATCACGCATGAAACGCTGGCAGACATCCGTGATCGCGACACGGCGGTCGATAGTTATGCCTTGACCGCGCCAGGCACGGGCACGGGTTACGTCACGCTGATGTTCGAGAACGGCAAGGCCTTCACGGACCCAGGTAACCCGGTGTCGATGCACATCATCAAGGTCGACCCGGCGCTCTATCGGGGGGACGTCAAAGTGCTGTTGGCCAGCAACCCGCTCGACGAACAGGTGACGCTGCGCCACAGCGGTGACTATGCCGGCCGCCCGGATCTTTACGAGTTTCAGTGGCGCTACGGCTTCCCGACTGACGGTACGAATCCGCTGGTCACGGCGTCCAACGTTGATACGGCGGCGAGTACCAGTACCTGGCTCAAGCCTGAGGGGGAGCTGGGTAGCTTGATCACCGTCGGGGGATCACCCTTGGCTGCAATCAGCAATGCCGCTGTCTTGATGGGTGACACCTATTTCACGATGAATTACCGGCTCAAGGTGGCTGGTCAGGCCACCGATCAAGGCTGGTCGGGCTGGACCAAGCCTGTCCTCGTTGAGGGCTGGATCAAGCGGGTGCTCGCCAAGATTACTCCGTTCAACCAACGGATGAGCGATCTCTATAACAACGAAATCAACACCGACGTCTCGATGCTCACCCAGGCGGGCAAACGCTGGGAAGGCGACATCGCGCTGAATCTGGACAACATCAACGAAGTCGGCCTCATTGAGATCTACGAAACCGTGCTCAACCGGGGCAAAAAATTCACCGTGGGCTCGGGCATTGACTTTGCTTCGGCCAACTCCGCGCTGATCCTGGCCGCCGGATATCTCAATGATCTCTATACCATCCTCGGCAATGAGGCTTATGCCGATGCGGCCAATCCGACGATCTCGATCGACGACCCGAATTCCAGTACCGAGGTCAACACCAGCCGCTTTTCTTTTGAAGGCCAGGTCGCCAGCTCGCTCGACGAAGAGTTATCGCTCCTGAAAGGGCGCGATGATTCGGTCAATCCGGGCGTCGGCACGGCGCCCGCTTACAACCGCCTGTGGTGGAACTACACCCGTGGCATCCTGAGCGGTGAGGTGATTTACGGCACCAATTACAACATCAAGGAGAAGACGGGCAGTAGCACCGCCAACGGCGTGGTCGATGCGGCCGATGCCCAGAATATGTTTCCGCAAGGTCATGGCGATGCCTATGGCCACTACCTGACCGCCCTCAAAGGGTATTACAAACTGTTGGAACATCCGTATTTCACATGGACCACCTCGTCCGAGGACGTCTCGGTGCTGGGCCAGTCGATCCAGATTGACTACAAGGACGAGCGGAAATTCGCCGCGGCCGCGGCTGCCGTCGCCAGCAGCGCCCGCCAGATCGCCGCCCTCGTTCACCGCCAGAATTACCAGGATGATCCTGCGGCCGGCTGGGGCCAGTTCCGCGACGGTAAGGTCAATCCGCGCACCGGTGTGACGCGTCATCAGGGACTGGACGAATGGGTTTCGCGGAGTGCGCAGGGCAGTTACATGAACTGGATTTCAGCCAACACCTTGCTGCCGGACAAAGATGCCAATCCGAACCATAGCGGCGTGCAGGTCATCGACCGCACGACGGTGCCGGAGCTCGAGCAGCTGGCCAGCGCGGGGCTTGATTTCCAAGGGACTATTGACAGCGCCAACGCCCGCCTGAACCCACTCGGGTTGAGCCCAGGGGCGATCGCGTTTGACATTTCGCCGTCGCTACTGAAAGCCGGTAAGTCGCACTTTGAGCAGATTTACGACCGCTCGCTGCGGGCCACCCTCAACGCCAAGGGAGCCTTTAATCAGGCGGCCCGCATGTCGCGTTTGCTGCGCAACCAGGAGAATCAGGTGAGTGATTCCACCACCGCGTATGTGGGGCAAGAGGACGCGTTTGTCCGGAAACTCATCGACCTCTTTGGTTCGCCCTACAGTGGAGACATGGGCCCCGGCAAAACCTACGCTCAGGACTACGCCGGGCCGGATACTTACAACTTCTACGTCGTCGACCGCCCGACGGGTCTGATCGATTATACTTCGGACGCAATCACCATGGAGGTGGATGTGCCGATCGAGATCAAGGCATTCTCCGGAGATTCGATCGAGGATATCAGAATCAAGGACCCCAAACCTGCAACTCCAACCGGAACTGAAACTGAACTCGAAACAAACAGCCCCACTTTCTCGACGAAAAAAAAGCTGACCTTCAATCCCAACAAAAACATGTTGTGGGCCAGCGAGTGGGGCGGCGCTACGATCGGCCAGCGCGCCCAGGTCGGCCGCATCCAGCAGGCGCTGCTTGATTCTTATCAAGCACAGATAGCTCTGCGCGAAACCAACCAAAAACTCAAGGTGCTCAACACCCGCTTTGATCGTGAGATAGCTCTCTTCGAAGATCTGGTAAATCTCCACAGTGAGATCCATGAATTCAGGAGAGAGGAGAAGGAGTTGTATAATAAGCTTAAGGGGTGGGCTATTTCTTTCAGAGGCACGGAGAAATCGCTCGACGTATTTGCATTCAAGACAGAAATGATCGCCACCTTTTTGTCGGACTCCGGTTCAAAAGTTAATGGTTTTGCTAACGATCCCTCCTGGATGGGGCGAATGATCAATTATATTGGTGCGACGAAGCTGATAGTCGGAGCGACTGTTTCCTCATTTGGCGCTGGGGCCTCCGCGTCTTATTTTGAAAAGAGGGTCGCCAAGATGGAACTTGACTACAGGGATGCGATTGCCGCCAGACGTTTCCCTTATGAGGAGAAGCAGCAAATTTACGAAGTTGAGAAGCTCTACCGCGAGATACTCTCGGTCTGTTTTGAAGTGGAGAATCGGGCGACCAACTACCAGCGCAGCAATGAGGCGTTGCGCAACGTGTTGGTCGAGGGTCAAAACGTGTTGGCTGACCGCGAGACTTTCCGTCGGCGGGCGGCGGCGGTCGTCAATGGCTATCGGACCAAGGATCTGACTTTCCGCGTCTTCCGGAATGAAGCGCTGGATCAATACCGCACGTTGTATGACCTGGCCGGCCGCTACACGTATTTGGCGGCCAAGAGTTATGATTACGAGACCGGTTTGCTCGGCACCCCCGCCGGGCAGAAGGTTATCTCTGACATCGTGGCTTCCCGGGCGCTCGGCGACCTGAGCGGCGACCAGCCGCAGGCGACGGTGAGCACGCTGGGCGACGCGGGTCTGGCGGGCACGATGGCTCGGCTTGATGCTGATTTCTCGGTGGCCAAAGGCCGCCTCGGGATCAACAATCCGGATCCAGCCGGCACGCTCTTCAGCCTGCGTCAGGAATTGTTCCGCATTCAGGATGATCCTGGCAAAACCAGCGATGATACTGCCTGGAAGCAGGTCCTGCAGCAACACATGGTGCCCAACTTGATGGCTGATCCCGACGTGGCGAGGTATTGCAATAACTTGAAAACTCCCGACGGGAGCGCGGTGCCTGGCATTGTGATTTCGTTTGCCAGCACCATCGACCACAAGAAGAACTTCTTCGGCCTCGCCCGTGCCGCGGGTGACCACGCCTATTCGCCGAGTAGTTACGCCACCAAGATTAGCAGCGCGGGTCTGGTGCTGAAAGGATACGTTGGCATGGATCCTTACGCCGAGGGAACCCCGGGCGCCGGTGGACCTTCGTCCTTGGCGGCCAATGCGCTGATGGCGACCCCCTACGTTTATTTTATCCCCTGTGGCATCGACAGTATGCTGGCCCCGCCACTGGGTGACACCAATACTGTCCGCAGTTGGACCGTGCACGACCAGGCCTTGCCGCTGCCCATGAATCTTGGAGCTTCCGCCTTCAACAGCACCCAATTGTTCGATGCCAATGGCACCCTCAGCGAACAGCCGTGGATCCTGCGCAAGCATCAGGCTTTCCGCCCGGTGAACGATCCCGCGTTTTTCTACAGCTCGGTGCCCGCGGAATTCACCAACAGCCGTCTCGTCGGCCGCAGTGTGTGGAACACTCGGTGGAAAATCGTCATTCCGGCGTACACGCTACTCAGTGACGAACAAGAAGGCCTCAACCGCTTTGTGGCCAGCGTCACCGACATCCAGCTCTTCCTCCGCACCTACTCCCACTCCGGGAATTGAAGATGTCTGTATGCTGTCGGATTCGTCAGTGATTCGGTCGGATTATCATTCTCTGGTGGTCAAACCTGATAATTGAAAGACAAGGCCTCCCATTCTACTCTGCTTATGCGTGTTTTTCTGATCCTCATGGGGCTGGCCATTCTCGGATGGCTGGTCTGGCTAGGCCTTGGTTGGTCGCGCTTGGCGGTGGCTCCTGTGCCGATTGCTTGGCAGAATGGTCCGCCGACGCTGACGGTGACGGATGGGGAGGAAATCTTCAAAAAAGCTTTTTGGCGGCAGCCGGCGGTGGGGGATGAGATCTTGCATGCGGAGCGACATGAATGGAGTGATGCGGGTGGTTTGTTGCGTTGGCAGTGGTTTTTGGTGGTGAAGGCGTCGCCCGCGCTCATCAAGTATTTGCGGGACGACAATGCCTTTGGGCTAGCGCCGGCGGCGCCGGCGGAGACGGGGGACGCGGTGGCTGAGGCGCCGTCGTGGTTTAAGTATGAGGCTGATGAGGTTACGACTTTTATGGGGCCTGGTTCGGGCCTGCGCTTGATGTTCAGTAAATCCGGCAACCGGCTGTATGCCACGGCGGCTGGGCGCGGATTTACGCGGGGTGCGCCGGAACCGGAGCCGCCCGTGCAGGGAGCTCCGGAACCAGGTCGCCTCCCAACCACTTCTCCACCTGTTTCCAAACAATGATCCGTCGATTTCATTCACGCCTGACTGCTCTGTTCATTGCCCTTGTGGTGATGGCATCCGGGCGCGCTTTTGCGGTGCCGTCGTTGCTCAACCATCAGGGGCGCATTGCCGTGAGTGGAGTGAATTTCAACGGCAGCGGACAGTTCAAGTTTGCCTTGGTCAATGCCAACGGCTCGGTCACTTATTGGAGTAATGACGGCTCCAGCACAGCAGGGTCGCAGCCGACGGCGGCCGTGACTCTGACCGTGGCCAACGGTTTGTACGCGGTGCTGCTCGGAAATACGGAGCTGACCAACATGACGGCGGTTGCCCCGGCGGCCCTCGAGTACGCCGATGTTCGTCTGCGGGTTTGGTTTAACGATGGCACGAAAGGATTTCAGCAAATCTCGCCGGACCAGCGGCTGGCGGCCGTGCCCTATAGTATTCAGTCACAAAAGGCGCTGGCCGCCGATGCCTTGAACGGGCTGTTGTCAGGGGATGTGACCGGAGGGCAGGCCACCACGACAATTGCTGATGCCACGGTCACAGGAAAGCTGCTGACTGGGTTGGCTTCGACGACGGGTATCGTGTTGGGCACAGACACCATCCTCTCCGCGATGGGGAAACTTAAGGGCAACAGCGCCCTTCTGGCGCCGCTGGCGTCACCGACGTTTACGGGCACGGTGAGCGGTATCACGGCGGCGATGGTGGGACTGGGCAGTGTGGAGAACACGTCTGATGCGGGCAAGCCAGTCTCGACGGCGCAGCAAGCGGCATTGGCTTTGAAGGCGCCGCTGGCGTCACCGACGTTTACGGGCACGGTGAGCGGGATCACGGCGGCGATGGTGGGGCTGGGCAGTGTGGACAATACGTCTGATGCGAGCAAGCCCGTCTCGACGGCGCAGCAAGCGTTATTGGCTTTGAAGGCGCCGCTGGCGTCACCGACGTTTACGGGCACGGTGAGGCTGCCTGCGGGCACCACGACCGCCGCTCCCATGATTTTCACCAGTGGCACGAAATTGGCGACGCCGGTGGCAGGGGCGCTGGAGTTTGACGGTAGTCAACTATGGGTCACCACGACGAGTTTGGGGGGCCGCAAGGCGCTGGCCTTCGCGGACGCGCCGAACGGCGCGATTGCCGTCGCGCAACTGGTGGCGGCTCCCTCGTCGCCAGTCATTGCTTGGGGAAACAACAGTGAGGGACAGACTCGGGTACCCTCGCTTGAGAATGTGACCGCGGTGGCGGCGGGAGCAGAGCACAGCCTTGCTTTGACGAGTGCCGGCACGGTGGTGGCGTGGGGCGATAACACCTCCGGTCAGACCACGGTGCCGACGGGGGCTTTGACCGGGGTGACCCAGATTGCGGCTGGTTTTAATCATAATGTTGTCCGTAAGAGTGACGGCACACTGCTGGCGTGGGGCGCTTCTGGTTACGGCCAGACGACTATTCCTGGCGGTATCACGACGGCGACGAAGGTGGCCGCTGGTTCGTTGCACTCTTTGGCGCTGCTGCAGAATGGCACGGTGGTGGCTTGGGGCGATACCACCTTCGGCCAGTCCTACGTGCCGGCCAGTTTGACCGGGGTGACGGCCATTGCCGCTGGCGAGTCTCACAGCCTGGCCTTAAGTGCCGGCACGGTGGTGGCGTGGGGTAGCAATGCCGTCGAGCAGACGACAGTGCCTACGGCCGCTTTGAGCGGCATTACCGCTATTGCGGCCGGGTGGAATCACAGTCTGGCCTTAAAAAGCGATGGCACGGTGCTCGCGTGGGGGCTGAACACGGGCGGTCAGTCCACGGTGCCCGTTGGGTTGTCGGGGGTCATCGGCATCGGGGCTGGCGACACCTACAGTCTGGCCCTCAAGTCTGACGGTACCCTGGTCGCATGGGGATTTGAGGTCCCCGTCACGAGCGTTCCCGGCGGCGCGACGGAAGTCGCCAGCATAGCCGCCGGTGGCACCCATGCCCTAGCACTGCGCGCCGAGACGGTGCCGGTCGAACTCGCCTCGCTCGATTACGCCGGCCGCCTCGGCGTCGGCCGCGATCCGGCCATCAATACCCTCGAAGTCGAGGGGACCGCGAGCAAAACAACGGCCTCAAACTGGCTGGCCAACTCCGACCGGCGCATCAAGACCGAGATCGAAACGGTCACCGGCGCCCTCGAAACACTCTCGCAGGTGCGTCTGGTGAACTTCCGCTACACCCCTGACTATTTGGCCGCCCACCCCGGCCTCGAAGACCGCTCGTACTTGAATGTGATCGCGCAGGAATTTGCGGAAGTCTTTCCCGACCATGTCAAAAGCAGTGGTGAAACGATGCCCGACGGATCGCCGATCCTCCAAGTCGACACCTACCCGCTGACCATCTTCACGGCAGCTGCCGTGCAAGAACTGCAGCGCGAGAACGAGGCGCTCAAAGAGCAGCTGGCCAGTCAGGAAGAACGGCTGCTCAAACTGGAGGCCGCGCTGCAAGGGAAATAACCATGTCTCGCCTGCCCTTCATTGCCTGCTTTCTGCTGACGGCCACGGCCGTCATGGCGGGCACGAGTGCGGACTATTCCTTGGAACCCGCCGTGCTCGACGGTGGGGGCATCGCCGGTTCCAGCGCCAACTATGCGCTCAATCCCTCCATCGGCCCCGGCGCTGCCGGCGCTTCGACGGATTATGTGTTGCGGGGCGGTTTTTCCGGGATGCTCAGCGACGCCGCTTCCCTGGTCCTGACCGCGGCAGGCGCGGCGGGCAGCCTGAACGAACGGGCCACCCTCCAGCTCGAAGCGCGGATCCGCTATGATGACGATAGCGTAGCGGCCCTTGCCCTGCCCGCGGCCAACGTCACCTGGTCTGTCGCGGCAGGTCCACTGGCCTCCATCAACAGTGGCGGCCTGGCCACGGCCGGTTCCGTCTATCAGGATACACCGGCTACAGCCATGGCCGTCTATCAGGGTGTGGACGGGCTCTTATCCATCACCGTGCTCAACCTCACCAACGACGACTTCGGCTCCTATGCCGCAGACAAGCTGCCTGACCTCTGGCAGGCGCTCTACTTCGGCGCCTCCGGCATTGCGACAAACGCCGGTCCGGAGGCGGATCCGGATGCGGACGGGTTGATCAATTTCCAGGAATACGCCTTTGGCATGAATCCCTCCCTGTTCTTCAGCGGGATGCTGGAATGGAGCGGTTCGACTCTCCAAAAGCGCGGCCTGGCCACCCCATTTGCCAGCGGTACGGCAGGAAGTTTTACCTTCCGTGCGGTGTTCGCCCGCCGCAAGGATTTCGGCGCCGCGGGTCTCTCCTACACTGTTGAATTCAGTGGCGATCTTTCCTTTTGGAGGGCCTCCACCGCCACGCCTTCGGTTTTGGCCGATGATGGCGAAATTCAGGCGGTCTCCGTGCCCTATCCATTTTTCGTGAATGGCAAAAAGGCGACTTATTTCCGCGTCAAAGTTCAATCCCCCTGATCTGATGAAATCCTTCTATCAAAAGTTTGGTGCTTGGGGGCGGTCTTCCTATGGCTGGTTGGCCCTTTGCAGCGGCGGTGCGGCCGGCCTCGTACTGGTGGGAGAGGCGCGCGCCACCATCGTTTACAGCGGACAGAAAAACATCGCCATCTCCAGTAATTACGAAGGCGTCTACATCAACGTCACCGCCCCGGAGAGCAGCACGTCGGCGAGTGGCTCGTGGGATCTTAACCCATTTTTCGGCGGGCTCGGCATCGCCAATTCCCCCGGTTTCCAGCCGGCGCGGAGTGGAGCCGGCAACGAGGCCCCGATTCTCGCGCTGGCTTTGGGGATGTCCGTGGGCAGTTCCCTGACCAGTTCCCTGACCTATTCATCCGACTGGGGCGGTTCGGGGGCAGAGGATGCCTCAGGCCACCTGGGGCCGGGTGCCGGACAGTTCAAGTCCGGTCAGACCGGTTACCTCGGATTCAAATTGCTCAGCGGTACCGATGTGAACTACGGCTGGATGCGCGTGAATCTCACCAGCAACGGTGAGACCGGCTCAGTGCTCGACTGGGCCTACGACAACACCGGAAGCCCGATTCTCACCGGTGCCGTGGCCCCTCTCGGAGCCCAGCCGATCGTGGGCCTCGCCGGCACCGAACAGACCCTCAGCCCCAGCCAGGCCGGCACCGGGCTGCTGATAGAAAATGGTGCGAAAATCATTTTCAACGAAGCCGCCCCGGGAAGCACCTATGCCGGTAGCATTCAGGGATCGGGAGAGATCAAGATCTCCGGGGCCGGTGGTCTAGGCCTGTCCGGAGGCATTGCCGGAACCGGTTCCCTGAGCAAGGATGGTGCCGGCACCCTCACCCTTTCGGGGTCCAATAGCTACAACGGCGGCACCACGGTCAACGCTGGCGGCCTCGCCATCAACAGTGCCAACGCCCTAGGCAGCGGTGCCCTCACCCTCGCTGGCGGCACCACCATTGATAACACCAGCGGCGCTGCGATTGCCCTCACCACCAACAACCCGGTCAACGTCAACGGCAACCTCACCTTTGGCGGTAGTAACGACCTCAACCTCGGCTCCGGAGCGGTGACGCTCTCCGCCAATCCTCAAGTTACTCTCAATGGCACCAGCACCCTTACCATCGGTGGTGCCATTTCCGGCGCGTCTGACCTGACCAAGGCGGGCACGGGTACGATGGTCTTGGCCGGCAGCAACAACTTTACCGGCGCGTTGACCGTTTCCGGCGGGATCGTTTCGCTCGCCACCAACACCGCCGTCGCCGGGACTTCGGGAGTCAACCTGAGCGCTGGCACAGGCCTGACCTACACCGGCGGTGCGGCCACCATCGACCGCAACATCACGGTGACGAACGGCACGGGCACCCTCCGCAACACGGGCGGCGGAACGTTGAACCTTTCCGGCAACCTCTCCAAGAACGGCTCGGTGCTCACTCTCGCCGGCGGATCCTTCAACATCACCGGGGTCATCAGCGGTGCCAGCGCCGACTCCGACATCGTCGTCGACAGCTCAACGGTCACGTACACCACTGCCAACACCTATAATGGTCCGACCTTCCTCCGCAATAGCAGCACTCTGAACGCAAATGTTGTGGGCGCCTTGCCGACCAGCCCCCGCAGCGCGGTGACCTTTGACGGCACGGGGACTTCGGTGTTGAGCTTGGGCGCGGCGCAGTCCGTCGCCTCCTTGACGGCGGCAGGAACGGCAACAGTGACACTCAATGCCAATACGCTGACCCTGGGCGACAGCACGGGCACCACCACCTTCGCCGGTGTGATCAGCGGATCCGGCGGCCTGATCAAAGACGGCGTCAGCACGCAGGTGCTCACCGGGGCGAATACCTATACGGGCGAGACGACGATCAGCGCCGGTACGCTCGAGGTGTCCGGAGCATCCGGGGCCCTGAGTGCCACCAGCGCGGTCAATATCAACGGGGGCACGTTGTTATTGGGCGGATCGGTGACAGACCGGATCAGTAACACGGCAGCCATCTCTCTAGGAGCGGACACCAATAGTATCCTACAACTCTCCGGAGCCGTGACGGAAACGCTCGGGGCCTTGACGCTAGTCGGTGGAGCCGCAGCCCGGGTGATTGATTTTGGAACCACCAGTGGGGTACTGACCTTCGCCTCGCTGACGGCAACCTCGCACCTGCCGCTGCACATTTGGAATTGGTCCGGCGGCACGGATCGGCTCATCATCTCCAGTGGTGTTTTTGGGGGATCCCTCACGGCCTCGGACATCTCCTTCTTCAGCGGCTCCGGCACCGGGCTCTACTCTGGAGCCACCATGTTCGCGTCCGGCGGGGAATTGGCCCCCGTCCCTGAAGCCAGCACGCTGCTGGCAGTCCTCGGCCTGATCGTTCCGCTGGCGTGGCGGGAGCGCCGCCACTGGATGCGCTGCCGCGAGGCGAGGGGGAATTAATCTTCCAGCGCTTACAGTGGGTCGCTGACCCCGGTCGCCTCACCGAACGTCTCTCCGAACGATTTTTTGAGCAGGGGCGCCGCCCGGCTGCGTGGAAGCGGATTCGTGTCCGTGTCTTGAAGGATGTGGCCTGAGGGCCAAGTGTAGAAACCGGGGCCGGCGTCCCCAGCTACAGTGGCGGCGGGGCCGTCTGGCTGGTGGTTTCGGATGCGGGATGCGGGTGTTTTCTGTATCTGGGGGCGCTGACCCCGGTCGCGGCGCCGAACGTCTCTCCGAACGATTTCTGAGCAGAGGCCGACGCCCTGCTGCGGAGAAGTGGTTTCGTGTCCGTGTCTTGAGGGATGTGGCCTGTGGGCC